>JBNKZT010000944.1:0-500 GCA_050301775.1 Promineifilaceae bacterium (SeqCode) | reverse complement strand
AAGGCCAGATTTTGGGCATCAGCGTCGATCATCCGGCCGAAGTGGTACAGAACCAGGTAGCAGCGCTGGCCACGGCCACGGCAACCCATTTGGGATTGGGGCAGCTTTCCGTCGCCAACAGGGTAGACGTCAATGACGATTATCTGGGCGGCGGCTACGCCATCGTCGGCGAAACCGAGCGGGAAGCGATCCAGATGGTCGGCCAACTAGAAGGCATCCTGCTAGACCCGGTTTACACAGGGCGAGCCATGGGCGGCCTGATTGATTTGATTCGCTGGGGCGCTTTCACACGGGGGCAGTCGGTCTTGTTTTGGCATACGGGGGGAACGGCCGCACTCCCTGCTTTTGCTGATAAACTCATTTGACTTGTTTTGGGACTTCTGAATACTGTTTTTGGCTGCGCCGCATGAACTGCTTATTTCGTTAGGTGGTTTCCGTAAAACTTTAACATTCATTATTTTTATCGGATGTGCTGTGAAATCAATCTACTTCTCTCATAT
>JBNKZT010000943.1:0-500 GCA_050301775.1 Promineifilaceae bacterium (SeqCode) | reverse complement strand
CAAGGCACACGATTGCCTTATGAAAAACCGGCTATCATTTTCAAGGGTAAAGTGACGACCCGCGCCGGCTCGCCTTTGGGACCGGTTGAAGAAGAAGAATTTGACCTGCTCAATTTTTTAACCGGTCGTCAGAAATAGTTACTTGGGGTCCGTTCGTTTTTAACTTGGTAAGATTGGTTCAATCTCCAAGATTGAACCAATCTGGAAAGTCCGCTTCGGGTTACTCTCTGCTCATCTATTTGAATTTGTTATGATATACTCGTGGATGAATCTGACAAATGGCTGAATCAGCCCTCATTTAATTAGCACATCGTTTTGCATATGACAAAAATGAAACAGGCTCCACGACTCATAGATCCGACTGGTCGTGAGCATATCTTGAATGAAAAGGACACGATCATTGGGCGAGCTGTTGAGAGCGATGTCGTGATCACCAGTGCCCGTATTTCCCGCGAACATGCGGCCATCCGGCGGGACGGGTGGCGCATCATCCTTGAGGA
>JBNKZT010000942.1:0-500 GCA_050301775.1 Promineifilaceae bacterium (SeqCode) | reverse complement strand
CGCGGAAACCGCTGAGCGCGTTGATCAGTACGGGAAAGAAGGTCAGCAGGGCGGTAACCACAACCTTGGGCGCGGGGCCAAAGCCCAGCCAGATGGTGAGGATGGGGGCAATGGCGATGATGGGCGTGGATTTGACCAGGATGGCCAGCGACAACACCCCCTGTTCCAACCGCGTCCAGAAATTGATGAGAATGGCCAGCCCCAGGCCAACGGCCGTTCCCACCATCAAACCGCCCAATGCTTCCGCCAGCGTTACCCCACCGGCCATCAGCAAAGTCGGCCAATGTTCCAGCAGAAAACGAACAATCACCGTCGGGCCGGGGAAGAGGTAGATGGGCGTTTGCAGCAGGGTAACGGCCGTTTCCCACACCGCCAACATCCCCACTACCAGCAAAACGGCCACCACCTGCCCCGTGAACTTGTTCCTTTGTTCAGTCACGGCCATTTCCCCCTTGCTGCAAAACGGCGCGCGCCTGGCGCAGCAATGCCTGAAAGTCGAC
>JBNKZT010000941.1:0-501 GCA_050301775.1 Promineifilaceae bacterium (SeqCode) | reverse complement strand
AAACCCCGACATCTATCACCTACGGGTCCACTCACATCGCATAGGATGGAAGACCACAAACCTTCATAGCTACACTTTACATCAAGAGATTAATATGACTCAATAACCCAGCTATGACTGCGGGGCTAAGCAAAGCTATACACAAATCCTCAATCTAAGATCACATGAAATAATGCGGAAGGTAAACATACTATGACTCATCATTTTATGCATGAAATAATAAGTAAGTAGAGAGAGAAAAGAATAATAGGCGCTATTGATCAAGGATTCATTTGCCTTGCTGCTCGAACTGCTCAAAATCTTGTTCTTGAAGATCTTGAAGATTGTCCAATGTCGACGTTACTTATTAACGATGATTAGAAACAAGCAAACAAGAAACTAAGAAACAGTACATCAAACAAGGTCTAAAGACTAAACAAACAGTGTCAAAAGGATCTACTCATTGCTACGAACACATGGGCACAAGAAACATCTAAATTGGAGCCACCGTTGAAAAGATAC
>JBNKZT010000940.1:0-501 GCA_050301775.1 Promineifilaceae bacterium (SeqCode) | reverse complement strand
ATGCTAGGAGTCGATCGTTTATGGCTACATTGATGGGTAAGTTTTGCTGAGATTTAGCTGCTCAGCATTTGCCTTGATATTATTTTGCATGTGTGTTCTCTCTCCCTATCGGCGTGAGCTATTTTTGAGGTCAGCATCTCTATGGTAAGGTGTCATTCCTGATTCGTTGAGTGTTTCCACTTTCACAAAATGTATTTTATTCTCTCTTTCGCTTAAAACTCTGTAATCGAATTCGAAACTTAAATTGTAATAAAGTTTAACTTTCAGAGCATTTCTTATGTTTAATTCCTGTATGTGGTATATTATGCATCATTACTTCAGTAATGACACCTCATAATAATCCTGATTAGGACTGACCATCCTTGCTTAAGGGTGGGACGTCACACCATGCAAGTGATGTCCTCATCATCCTCCACTTCTTACATTTGAGTTGTCATCGACTCAAAGTTATCTTTAAAACTGTATCACAACATTGGCTTCCCATAATCGTGAAAGGTGGAG
>JBNKZT010000939.1:0-502 GCA_050301775.1 Promineifilaceae bacterium (SeqCode) | reverse complement strand
CATCGGCTGGCTGAAGGTGAGGGTAATGGCCGGGTGCCGATCTTTAAGAACCTGGGTGGATGGTGTGCGGCTGGTGATGCGCGGTGTGGGCGCGGTGTGCAATTCCCATTGTCTTGTGCCGGTGATGGGAGTGCCGGAAACGGCCGTTAAGCCCTCAGCCAGAGCAATCATAAAGTCGCCGGCTTCATCAAAGCCGTTGTGAGGTGTAAATATGATCGTGGTGTACTCGTTGTCCCAGCGAAAGCTGCCCAGAGTGAATGGGGTGATTATTAATGGGGCGGTAACGCTGTCGGGATCAACAGGTGCCGTAAATTGAATGACAATCGGATCATTTGGCGGGAAATAATGGGGGTCGGCGAGGATGTCTAACGCAGCGGTGACAGGGGCTGCGGTTTGGGTTGGTGGGATGGGGGTGGCGGAAACGGCCACTTCGGCTGCGCTCAGTACAGGCGTTTTTGTGGGTGAAATGGTCGCTGATTCAGGGACACCGGCTATCGGCGTT
>JBNKZT010000938.1:0-503 GCA_050301775.1 Promineifilaceae bacterium (SeqCode) | reverse complement strand
CCTTCCTCGAAGCGCCAGTTGGGCAGCGGGGTGACGGTTCTGGCCTGGTCGTGCAGGGTGTGTTCGTTGTCGGCGACGAGCAGTTCGGCGGGAGCTAGGCGGGCCAGTTCTTCGATGAGGGGGCGACGGCCGTTTACCGTCGTCGTGGCAAATTCCCCGGTAGTGATGTCGGCGTAGGCCAGTCCGTAATGATCGCTGTCGTGGATAACGGCCGTTAAATAATTATTCCGTCCCGCATCCAACATGCCCGGCTCGATGACCGTACCGGCGGTGAAGACGCGCACCACTTCGCGTGGCATCAATCCTTTGATGGCCGACGAATCGCCAATTTGTTCGCATAGGGCTACTTTATAGCCTTTGGCAATGAGGCGGGCGATGTAGCCTTCGGCGGCGGGGTGGGGGACGCCGGCCATAGGCGTGCGCACGCCTTTGCCTTGAGGCCGGCTGGTCAAAACCAGGTCCAACTCACGGGCAGCGATTTCGGCATCATCATCGAAGGTTTC
>JBNKZT010000937.1:0-503 GCA_050301775.1 Promineifilaceae bacterium (SeqCode) | reverse complement strand
TGACGCTGGAGCTGGCCAATCGCGGCAACTGGACGGCCATCGACATTGAGTTGGAGCTGCAATCGGCCGATCTGGCCATTCCCGCCAGCGGCAGCAGCGTGCAAATTTTGCCCCGCATCGGCGTAGAAGAAGTGCTCACCACCACGCTGTCGCTGGTGTTGCGTGAGGATGCGGCCAGTGGTCCACAAAGCCTCGTTTTTAACATCGACTTTTTTGATTTAGACGGCCGTTCCTACAACACCCAACCCGCCGTCGGACTCAACATCGGGCAAGGGGCAACGGCCACACCTACCCCCGGTCCGGCCGAACCGCGCCTGGTGCTCACCACCTACGAAGTTGATCCCGCCACTTTGCAGCCCGGCACCCGCTTTGAACTCAAGCTGCTCATCGCCAACGTGGGCGACGAAACGGCCGAAGACGTATTGCTTACCCTCGGCGGCAGCGCTGGTGCTCAGCTCACGCCCTTTGCCCTGGTCAACTCCGGCAACGTGCGCTTCATCGAG
>JBNKZT010000936.1:0-503 GCA_050301775.1 Promineifilaceae bacterium (SeqCode) | reverse complement strand
AAGGAGATTGAACCTTTTACGAAGTTGTCACGTGAGCAGTCAGAGATATTGGAACCTTATTTTAACGCTAACTTACTCCTGGTGCGCTGCCTGAAAGTGGCTTACGTATCCAACCGTCAGGACATTGAAGACCGGATTTTGCTGCCGCCATCGTAAAATTCCCCAAACCTCCCGGAGGTGGCGACCAAAGGTCGCATGAACCTCCGGGAGGTTGGACACAGGCAGGTGTTACGCTGCGACGGGCTCAGGTTTGACGATTTCCATAGCGTCAAACGTCAATTCGCCATCCATTACATCAATGACGACGTGATCGCCGTCTTGCAGTTCGGCCTGGATAACCTTCATCGCCAGCGGATCGACGATCTGGCGCTGGAGGACTCGTTTTAACGGCCGTGCCCCATACACCGGATCATACCCTTCTTCAATCAGCAAATCCGTCGCCTCTGGCGTCAGCGAAATTGTGATATTCCGTTTGGCCAGCAGGTCGCGCACGTGATTGAGCT
>JBNKZT010000935.1:0-503 GCA_050301775.1 Promineifilaceae bacterium (SeqCode) | reverse complement strand
GTAAAGTGGTGATGCCCAGATCAGCCCGGATGACAATTTCACGGATCAGCCCCACAATGCGGCTTAGCAATACCGCTACGCCAACCAGCCCTGCGGCACGCATTACCAATGAATGATGGCTGGGAACGGCCGTTTCTAATGCAGGTTCATTCTTATTTTCATTTTCAATAGACATGGGTGGGAATTATACGCGATGCGGCAGTGGAAAAAAATCGGGCTGGCAGTATTGCCAGCCCGGTTGTTGTTTGGAGAGTCAGGAACGCCGAAACCTGACCCTCGTTAAAAGGAGGAGAAGAAGAAGAGATTTTTACCCTTCATGGAAGATTCTATACCACTTCCCTACGCTGGTCTGTACGTCGGACCTACGCCGAACCTACGCAAAACCTACGCAAGTTCCGTATTTCACAAGCGGCCTTGACCCCTGTTTCTGCACTAAATCGACGAACCGCCCTTCCGACGCTAAAATCCAGCCATGCGACGCCTGCAACACAGCCATGCCCTTC
>JBNKZT010000934.1:0-504 GCA_050301775.1 Promineifilaceae bacterium (SeqCode) | reverse complement strand
TATCCCCGCTGTTTACAATTCACCCGGGGATGTGTATTATATAAAAAGCGAGGCCAATCCGGTTACAGGCTCGTCAACGCTCACCGGATTGAGCCTAATTTTTGAGAATGACACCAACGCTGACAGAGTTTAATCGCTCGACTTTTCTTTTGCAGGAGCCGGTTTTATCGCCGCGGAGAGGTGCTGGAGTGGCCTAACAGGCACGCCTGGAGAGCGTGTGTAGCCGTAAGGTTACCGTGGGTTCGAATCCCACCCTCTCCGCCATTCTTGTTTGCGCTTTGCCGCCCGCCAAGCCAGAGCGCGCTGGCTCCGGGCTCCAACTTCGTCCTTCCCCGTCCGCCATTTTCCCTTCCTGACAGGCATGCCGGGCTCCGGGCCGTGCGCCGGGCGCAGCGACCGGTGCGCGATCGCACTTGCGACCCCTTGCGGGCTCGAGGTGCCTTCCCGTCAGCGGCAGGCCAGCGGCGGTGATCACGGCCCCGGTTTCCGGTCCCGTCGCAATCG
>JBNKZT010000933.1:0-504 GCA_050301775.1 Promineifilaceae bacterium (SeqCode) | reverse complement strand
GAGCCATGGACCGAGTCCATGGCATTTCCTATTAGAAAATAATTCAGGAATCAAATATTCTAGCCACTTTTCATTTAAGCTCCTCAGTTTGTCCGAAATCAACCCGCAGCCCCTGATTTTTCAGTTAGGCCCCGAAATCTGAAAATATTTACAAAAAGGTCCCTAGCCTCAGAAAAATCCCCAAAAATAGCTCCAAAACTTCAAAAATTCATATCTTTTCAACCACAACTCCAAATCCAGTGATTCTTGTGCCAAAATTCTTAGAATCACTTCCTCTTTCTTTCTATGCATTCATATAACACATGTTTGTTGCATTTTATTGATTGATTGTCTGTATTTACTTCACGGTAGGAAACGTTGTGCCGGAACCGTTGTTCGAGGATATTCAAGAACAAGCCTTCGAGGAGTCCCAGCTGTTCTTCGCGGATCAACAAGGCAAGTCTCCTTGAACATGTTGCACCTATGATTAATTTCTCTACCTATTCTGTAGAATTAGAACTGCAT
>JBNKZT010000932.1:0-506 GCA_050301775.1 Promineifilaceae bacterium (SeqCode) | reverse complement strand
GCAGTTGGGCGTTGAGGGCCACCACAATGGTGCTGATGGACATCAACAGCGCCCCCACTGCCGGTGACAGCAGAATGCCCAGCGGAGCCAGCACCCCCGCCGCCAGCGGCAGGGCGATGACGTTGTAGCCGGTTGCCCAGATTAAGTTCTGCACCATTTTACGGTAGCTGGCCCGGCTCAACTCGATGATCTTGACCACGTCCAGCGGGTTGCTCTGCACCAGGACAATGCCCGCCGACTCGATGGCCACATCCGTGCCGCCGCCGATGGCGATGCCGATGTCGGCCCGGGTCAGGGCCGGGGCGTCGTTCACCCCGTCCCCGGTCATCGCGACGACGTCGCCGCCTTTCTGGTGCAGCGCCACAAGGGTCAGCTTCTCGCGCGGCGGCACGCGCGCGAAGACGTTGGCGGCGAGCAGGCGCCTGGCCTCGGCCTCGGACCCGGCCGCGCCGGTCAGATCCTCGCCGTCGGCGACCCGGATCTCGCCATCGGCGGAAAGCCCGACA
>JBNKZT010000931.1:0-506 GCA_050301775.1 Promineifilaceae bacterium (SeqCode) | reverse complement strand
AATTTAAATCTTTAAGGGAAAATCAAGAAATCACAAATATTGGAATTCCAAACTCTTTCTAATTAGTTGATTTGTCATCCAAGTGCAATCAGGAGCTCCTTGTTCAAATTTAATCCATTTTTGAAAACTCCAAACAAATTCCATCAAATTCCATTGAATTTAAAACCCTAGAAAAGCTTCCCAGATTTTTAGTTTACAATCCATTTCGAATATGAAGAATTCCCTATAAGTAAAGTTGTTTCTTACATCAAACCCTTCACAACCATATTTTATTTCAAAAATTTTGAGTTCAGGAGAGTCCTTTTTGAATAGGTCAAAATTCAAAAGAATTCAAATACAATTCAAATCCGTTTAAACTTTAAATTCGAATACTGCCGCCGCCCGCCACTGTTACATTGGGCCCAGCCCATTTCCCTTTCTGTTTTCCTGAACTGGCCCACGCACCAGCGTTTTCCTCCCCTGCTCCACCGGTCACAGACCGTCGTCACGCCCGTCGATTCCGCGCT
>JBNKZT010000930.1:0-506 GCA_050301775.1 Promineifilaceae bacterium (SeqCode) | reverse complement strand
TCGGCGGCCAGCGGCAGCGCTGCTTGCCACGCCCCCTGTTTGGCATGGACTGCGGCCAAGGCATGTAAATCCAGGCTCAAATCCTTTTGGGATGCCATCTGTCGCCCCAAAGCCACTGCCCGCCGCAGCCAGGTAACGGCCGTTTCATACACCCCCCGCGACTCCCAAAACGGATAAACCTGGTTCACCCCCTGCACCAAAGGCCTGTGCATCCCTCGGTCTAACGCATACGTCAAGGCTGTGACAATTTGCTGCTGATCTAAATCGAATGAGAGGTGAAAACGGCCGTTTTCGGAGATCGGTACACGCCAACCGCTACAAACAGGTCGCCTAACGAGGCGGCGGTGTTGAGCAGGAGGGCGATGAGGAGTAAACGGCCGTAAACCGGCGGCAGCAGCAGCAATATTGCGAATCCGCCCACAGACATTGTGACCAGCGGTGTCAGCGTCATGATCAGGTAATGTGTGCGAGGCAAATAGTCCCCTGGTTGCAGGCCCGCAAATAAA
>JBNKZT010000929.1:0-506 GCA_050301775.1 Promineifilaceae bacterium (SeqCode) | reverse complement strand
TCCATGGCACAGACAAAGTCAGCATTTTCTTCTTCCGGTATACACCATTCCTCTTTCAGCCAAGGCTTAAGTTCATTTTTTTTAACGTGGTGCGCACCGTCTCTTTGGAAACAGTTTCCACTACCTCTAACTCAATCAGCTTATCCGCCAGCAGTTGCATACTCCACTTCTCACGCCCATTTGGGGCCTGGCTACAAGCCAATTGGGTTAAACGCGCCTCGGCGTCACCATCTAAAACCCGCCCCCGTTTCTTTTGGGGCCTGGTGTGGTTGAGAGCTGCTTCAATGCCGAGTTCAACACATTTTTCCCGAGTCCTTTCCACCGTCCGCACGTGGGCATTTAGTGCTTTTGCGATAGCTTCATCCTGCCAGGCCCCGCCTGCTTGGGTTTCATCGGCCATGAGCAATATCCGGGCTCGACGCAACCGTCGGGCTGCGCCTTTGCCTTTGTTGACTAATGTTGTCAGCTCTTCTCGTTCTTCTTCTGTTAATGTAACTCTATATTTT
>JBNKZT010000928.1:0-507 GCA_050301775.1 Promineifilaceae bacterium (SeqCode) | reverse complement strand
GGTCAGGGCAGCCGGGAACTGGTACGTGGACTAATCAGCCGCCTCCGCCGCAAAATTGAGCCTGATCCGCGCCAACCACGTTTCATCCAAAACCTACCCGGAGTCGGCTATCTTTTTTCACTGGATGACATTTAGGTAAACCGCAGAAAGTGTTTTGATGAAAAAGACGCGATTTCTCTACGGTTTACTCAGGGAAAACGGGAGGATCATCGTTTTTTAATTCAGAGAACTTTCCCGTTTTCACCTAAGTGTGTCACGGTTTATGATTAAAAAAGGGAAAACCGTGACACCTCAAGGTTTGGCGGTTTGTACCGTTAGTTGATTTTAAGAAACAAACCGCCAAACACTTAATCATCATCCAGGTGGGGGAAGAAACGGCCGTTCAACCCCATCACCAACCTGTTTGCATCATCTTGCGGCAGGGCATGACCAAAATACACATGCTGATACCCATAATCAAACGCCGCACAATGATGCTTATCACTGTAATAAAACGGGCTTACATGC
>JBNKZT010000927.1:0-507 GCA_050301775.1 Promineifilaceae bacterium (SeqCode) | reverse complement strand
GTTCTGGCTCTGATTATTTTGCTCAGGTTCCATTTCATCCATCACATTTCCTTGTGTATATGTCAAACTTGTAAAATGGTTTGCGATGTGTCTTGTACTTAAGATCGGTCGGGTTTTCTTAGTGTTTAAAAAATAAAACGGGCCATTAAAATGTCATTCCGAACGAAGTGAGGAATCCTTCTCAATTTGTAAACATATAAAGATTTCTCGGCGGACCTCGAAATGACGACGTTATTACCCGATATAAAATTCAAAAACAATTGGTCGCCAACCTTTAGGGTCTGAATGAGTATGGCGAGAAATCGTGGGGATTGGGTTTGGCAACGCCAAACCCCTACGGTAGGGACATGGCGTTGCCATGTCCTATGGCGTTGCCATGTCCTATGCCGCTTCATACCGTTTCCCCACGAATTTCAGCTATACTCGCTCATTTCCGCCGCTATTATTTCCAGGAGATAGACAAGTTCTGTTAAAATAGCAACTTAAGTTACTTAACGAGGCTTTTTT
>JBNKZT010000926.1:0-507 GCA_050301775.1 Promineifilaceae bacterium (SeqCode) | reverse complement strand
CCGGCATAGAGCCAGAAGATTTGCCATTTGTGTTTGACCGCTTTTATCGCGGCCAGAAAATTGGGCAATCGTCAATTCCGGGCAGCGGGCTGGGGCTGGCACTGGTCAAACAGAT
Organism: Promineifilaceae bacterium (SeqCode); assembly: GCA_050301775.1. Classification (GTDB taxonomy): domain Bacteria; phylum Chloroflexota; class Anaerolineae; order Promineifilales; family Promineifilaceae; genus JACKCC01. Next base: position 392 of record JBNKZT010000926.1, on the reverse strand, counting down.
CGTTGAACTGCATGGCGGATCGGTGGCCGCCGAAAATCGAGCGGAAAAGGGGAGCATTTTCCGTATCTGGCTGCCCCCGGTTGGTTAAGCGTCCCAATTCACGGCGAATCGACGATTGTTCGGATGAATGTCCTTGTACGGCCGTACCCCACAAACCCCAATTTAGCATACAAAATCCGGGGCACCGGATAGGCGCCATCTCCCCTGGCATACACAATCGCTTCCCGCGCCCCAACCGCCCTCGCCGCGTGCATCGCTGCCAGGCGTATCGCCGCCAGGTGCATCGCGGCCCGCGTCGCCAGCGGTACCGTCGGTATCGTCACCGCAGCCCACGCTCAGCACGATCGCGAGGAGGCACGCTTTCGTTCCCACCATCCGTGCTCAGGATAACA
>JBNKZT010000925.1:0-507 GCA_050301775.1 Promineifilaceae bacterium (SeqCode) | reverse complement strand
CAAACCGCCTATCTTACAATCAAATCAACCCCACAATTCCAGCGGCAATGATCCCGCCGATGAAGCCAAACAGGTGCCCGGTGGTCGACACCCCCTTTTTTAGCGGGACAACTTGCCAGATCAATCCTAAATAGAGCACGGCCACAATAACGGCAATGATGATGGTTGCCAGATTTGTTGAGAAAAAGGCGCTGGCCAAAAGATAGCCAAAGTAGCCTAAAATCAGGCCGCTGGCTCCCATATGCTGCGTATTTTTCTTGCCAAACAGCCAAATGCCAAGGCCGGCCACGATAATGACGATGAAAGTAGTTAGCCAAAAAGCCAGTTGCCCCTGCACCATCACCAAACTACCCAGGATAAAAAATGGAATGCTGTTAGCCATCAAATGCTTGCGATTAACGTGCAAAAACGGCGAAATCAAAATGGCCAGCGGATTGAACTTGCTTCTGGGCTTAAGACCAAACCGATTTTTGAGGCCATTGTGCATCACCACCGAATCGACAAAGT
>JBNKZT010000924.1:0-507 GCA_050301775.1 Promineifilaceae bacterium (SeqCode) | reverse complement strand
GAGTAATCCCGCATCCGGGCGCTCTTGATCCAATTTCCCCCGACTGCGAAACAAACGAACACCTTGAAAAACAAGCCCAAGAGAAACGCATAAAAATATCCAGGAAATTATTTGCCTGAAACCAAATGGATCGACAAACCAATCATTCACATTCAGCAAAAACAAGATCAGGATTGTTTCCCAGGCAAAAAAACGATAGAAACCGTGCAATCGCACATCTCGTAACGATGATCGCGATACCCAAATAATCCCAATCGTGGCTAACACAAACAGGATACCCTTGTACAATATCGGCATCATTTCCCTGTCCTGAAAATCGTAGGACAAAACGCTGTTTTGTCTGGTGCAGATTGCACCCTGGCAAGACAGCGTCTTACCCTACGAACGCGGCAGATTTTCATCCTTCGTGGTGCCGTGCAGCGGCATGTTGAACTCCTTGAAAAATAATGCCCAGGCCATCCATTCTGGGGTGAATAGAGCAAATATCTTGATCTTGCCAGAACATTT
>JBNKZT010000923.1:0-509 GCA_050301775.1 Promineifilaceae bacterium (SeqCode) | reverse complement strand
ACATGGTAAATGAAGTATCAAACACAATTTATCAACAAGCAATTATTCGAAATATTCCAATTTCAACTATCTAAAAGGTGCAATGTGAATCTAAAATTTGATGATCGGGGGTTGATAACGGCCGTTATCCAAGACGCCACCACCAAAGACGTGCTCATGGTTGCCTGGATGAATGCCGAGGCGCTGCAGATGACTCAAGACACCGGTGAAGCCCATTTTTGGAGCCGCAGCCGCCAGGAACTGTGGCACAAAGGCGGCACCTCGGGTAATATCCAACGAGTTCGTGAAATAAAGTACGATTGCGACGGCGACACCCTGCTGCTGCTCGTCGATCCTGCCGGTCCCGCCTGTCACACCGGCGAAACAAGCTGCTTTTACAGGAAGATAGAGATAGAGACAGAGATAGAGAAATAGAGACAGCGGGAGAACTTACTCTGTCTCCGTCTCCTACCTCTGTCTACAAATATATGAGGAAACGTATGCAAAAAATTATGAATTACATTAACGGC
>JBNKZT010000922.1:0-510 GCA_050301775.1 Promineifilaceae bacterium (SeqCode) | reverse complement strand
CTGGGTCGGGCAAAGCGGTCGCAGGCCGCGCAAGGGGGACGCTGAGGAGGCTCGAAGGCCGTCTAGTGAAGATACAGGGGGGACGCAGGAAGTCGAGGCGGCTTGTGGCCGTGCCTCCTCGGTGGACATGGCCATCGGCCGTGCCGGTTCTGGTGATACCGGTGGGGCCCGGGGGCTGCGGTGCACGGACGCGTGTGAGGCGTTTACTAGTACTTGTGTTGAGACCAAACCCACGGGAGAGGTCCAACACACCAAGAACAACTGTTTTTTTCTGTGTCACGTCAAGTGGCTACCAACTCTCCCGAAAAGAGCGTGGCGAGCGTGGCAAACTCGCCAGGCTCCGCGCTTTGCGCGAAACAAAACGCCCGTCGAAACAGTCGAAAGGGGCGAAGGGCTCGGCTGTTACGCTCCCAACAAGAGCGGCCTACTTCTTCTGCTACTGCAGGGCACGGGTTTTACGTCAAGTGGCTACCGAAAAGAATGTGGCGAGGTGGCAGCTCGTCAGGCTCC
>JBNKZT010000921.1:0-512 GCA_050301775.1 Promineifilaceae bacterium (SeqCode) | reverse complement strand
ATGAGCAGCAGCTCTTCGCCGTTCAAGACGCCCAGTCCTTCTTCGCGGTGCGTCATCGAACCGCTGTGCCAGTGGAACAGGCTGCGGTCGGTCGTCAGCAGCAGCGGATACGCTTCGTCCGGCTGTTCAAACGGCGCGCGGTAACTCAGCGGCGAGAAGTGCCCTTTGCCCCGCGAAAACTTGTCCTTGTGCAGGAATTTCGTGCCGGGATGATCGGTCGTCGGGCAAGGCCACTGCAAACCGGCCGTATCTTCCAGCCGCTCGTAGGTGATACCGCCGTAAATGGGCGTCACCCGGTTGATTTCTTCCATGATTTCCTGCGGGCTGGCGAAATCAAAGCCGTTATCACTCATCCGCTGGCCGAGTTGGGCCACAATCCACCAGTCGGGCTTGGAATCGCCTACCGGCGGGATGGCTTGGCGCACCCGCTGGACGCGCCGTTCGGTGTTGGTAAATGAGCCATCCTTTTCGGCATAGGAGGAGGCCGGGAGAATGACGTCAGCGTATACGGC
>JBNKZT010000920.1:0-513 GCA_050301775.1 Promineifilaceae bacterium (SeqCode) | reverse complement strand
CCTGGCAGGCGGTGGTGCCCAAATTCGCGGTCTGGCCGAACGGCTGGAAGACATGGTGAAAATGCGTGTCTGGGTCGCCGAAGAGTCGATGACCTGTGTGGCACGTGGGGCCGGCCGTGTCCTCGAAGATTTAGACAATTACGAACGCGTGCTCGTCGGCCTCCATCGCGGCAGTACGCACCATTAGAGCAGTTTAGCAATTCAGCATTTCAGCGTATCGCTGACTGGCTGACTAGCTGACTAGCTGACTAGCTGACTAGCTATTATGCACGTTTTTATCGCAGGCATTATGCAGGCAAACCGCAGCGACAAATTTATCGAAAGTCAGGATTACCGGAGACAGATCACGGAAGCGTTGGTACAGCATGTACCCAACGTGCAAATCACCGACCCGTTTGCCGCCAATCCAAACAGTATACATTACGATGATGCGCTGGCGCAGCACACATTTTTAACATACACGAAACAAGCGGCTGATGTGGATGTGCTTTTGGCGTATGTGCCATTGCCCAG
>JBNKZT010000919.1:0-513 GCA_050301775.1 Promineifilaceae bacterium (SeqCode) | reverse complement strand
GACTGCGATCGGTTGGTGGCGGCCGGTTTTACCATTAAAAGGGTAGACGCCATGCCCGATTTTGCCGAGATTGACCGGCAGCACCGGTTGTTGATGGCCGCCGAAACCGCCCGCTTCCACGCTCAATGGTTTGCCCAGTACGAGGCACTGTACCATCCCAAAACTGCGGCCCTCATCCGTGATGGCCAGACTTACAGTGATGACGACATCGCCGCCGCGCAAGCTTGCAAAACCGAACTACGGGCACGTCTGACGGCCTTAATGGATCAACACGGCCTTGATTTATGGATTAGCCCATCAGCCACCGGCCCGGCTCCTGAAGGATTGGACAGCACCGGCAACCCAATCATGAATTTGCCCTGGACAAATGGCGGGCTGCCGACGCTCACCATTCCAAGCGGTTTCAGCCAATCGGGGCTGCCGCTGGGCTTGCAGTTAACCGGGCGCTGGCAAGGGGATGAAGCACTATTTGCTCGCGGGAAAGTGATTGAAGAAATCGTTGGACACGAATAA
>JBNKZT010000918.1:0-514 GCA_050301775.1 Promineifilaceae bacterium (SeqCode) | reverse complement strand
TTTTTCACTGGCTGAGGAATATTTACAGCCGGGGAAGAATGCGATTATTGCGCTGAGTCCGATGGAATTTGATGAAGAATGACAAGGTGACACGATGACAAGGTGGCAAGGTGACATATTCACCCCTTCACCTTGTCACCCCTTCACCTTGTCATCTTAAATGGTGAAATTATGGAATTACTACTAGCAATCGTCATCGGAGTCCTCTACGCAGGGGGCGTGTACATGATGATGCGCCGCAGTTTGGTGAAGCTGATTTTGGGGCTGGGATTGCTGGGTCATGCGTCGAATTTGCTGCTATTTTCGGTGGGTGATTTGGTGGCCGGAGTGCCGCCGCTGATTGCCGAGGGCGCGAAGACGATAGCCGCGCCGTTTGCCGACCCGGTGCCGCAGGCGTTGATTTTGACTGCCATTGTGATTGGTTTTGGCACACAGGCGTTTGCAATTGTGCTGATTAAGCGGGTGTATCAAGCGGTGAATACCGATGATATGGACATGATTAAAGCGACGGACG
>JBNKZT010000917.1:0-514 GCA_050301775.1 Promineifilaceae bacterium (SeqCode) | reverse complement strand
CATGGTGCGGATGGCAGCCACCGCTTCAAAGCCCATCATCACCGGCATCACCAAATCCATGAAAATGAGATCGGGTTTGAAATGCGGAACCAGCTTAACGGCTTCCTGCCCATTTTCGGCCAGGGCCACTGCAAAACCAACCGGCTCTAAAAAGTTGAGCAGCACCAGCCGGTTTTCCGGGCGGTCATCAACAACCAGGATGCGCTGCTGCGGCCCTTCGTAGCCGGTGATGTGGTGGGAGGTAGAGAGGGTGGATACGGCCGTTTCCTGCAAAACCGAAAAACCCGCCTCAAACCAAAACGTGCTGCCCTTCTCCAATTCACTCTCAGCATGAATCTGGCCGCCCATTAGTTCGACCAACTGCCGGCTGATGGCCAATCCCAGCCCGGTCCCTTTGCTTCGCTGTGAAACATCCCCCACCTGCTCAAAGGGTTGGAATGCGTTTGTTGCCTGTTCCGGCGTCATGCCCACACCCGTATCGCTTACTTCAAAGTGTATCAATGCCTGTGGGTTG
>JBNKZT010000916.1:0-514 GCA_050301775.1 Promineifilaceae bacterium (SeqCode) | reverse complement strand
TCATGGCCTCCGTTTTGGGGATGTCTGTACTTTAGCAGGATGGCAAGAGTCAAACCACCCGTTTCTTGCGCAATTAGGATGATGAGACCATCTCGCGGCGAACTTCGGGGTCGGTTTCGTGAATGAGGGCCTGGGCAACGGCCGTTACCGCTTCTACCGTTCCAATTTGCTGCAAGGCCCAGGCGGCATGGCCGCGAATGAGGGGTTCAGAGTCGGTAAGCAGGGTGATGAGGGGAGGAACAGTTATTTCACTGCCCCAATTGCCCGCCGCCACACAAGCATTGCGCACCAATCGCTTCCGTGTGATGCGTTTAATCGGGCTGTGGGCAAATTGCTGAGCGAATCCCGCTTCATCCAACGTCAGCAAATCGAGCAGTGATGGGGAAATTTTATCTAAAATTGGAGATTGGAGACTAGAGACTAGAGACTTATTCCCAGTCTCCAGTCTCCAGTCTCTAGTCTTCGCACCATCAGGGTAAAAAGAAGCTTCACTCGTCGGGGTAGCGAAGCGGTT
>JBNKZT010000915.1:0-515 GCA_050301775.1 Promineifilaceae bacterium (SeqCode) | reverse complement strand
AATGAAGAAAAGGCAATGATTGAGAAATTTGGAAAAGAATATATCAGCTACATTCAGAAAACTGGGCGATTCATTCCATCATTGCGAAGGAATTGAAGGCAAGAAATAGGTAAGATCAAAAAGCCGCACAACCTAAATTGCAGCGGACTTGGCTTCGCCAAAGTGGTAAGCGGCGCAAAAATCTAAGTTTGGTTCGGGTATAAAAATCTATCAAAGCTAAAATGCCAAGTCCGCTGAATACACCGTTAGGATTTAGGAAATGTCATGACCGACCCCCAATAGTTGATTCCTCTTTTTGAACGTACGCATTGGATTATTGAGCAACAAACCAAAGGGCTGTTTCATGACGATTCGCCGCGGAAACGGCCGTTCCGGGCCAATACGATTTGGGCGCTGGGGCATATGTTGAACGGCCGTTACCCCCAAACACTTGTGATTTTCTAAAATTCTGCTGAGATTGTTTGGCGTGGGCGCAGTAATGATCGGCACAAACTGCGGGTTTGTGTTATCCTCCT
>JBNKZT010000914.1:0-516 GCA_050301775.1 Promineifilaceae bacterium (SeqCode) | reverse complement strand
GTCACATGTTGGGCTGGGGCAATGCCCACCCGCAGCGATTCGATTAACTGCCGTGCCTCTAGCTGCATACGGTTCATCGGAGGTGGTGACTGGTAGGGAATGGTATAGGATGGGGTGGGTTCGGCGAGAGAACGGCCGTTTTCCACAAACTCCCGGCGCGGACGCCGAAAACGCAGCCCATTCTCAAACCGCACCAGCCACTCAGACCCATTACGATACATCGCAACCACCTGACCAGGCCCAAATTCGGGATGATTTACTTGTTCTCCAATCATGTTTGGTAATCCGTAGTCCGTAATCCGTAATCCGTAGTTCGTAGTCCGTAGTCCGTAGTCCGTAATCCGTTTACCGTGTTCCGTAGCACGGCTCACGGATTACGGATTACGCTACTCAATCTCAATATCCACAAACGCTGTCATCCCCCAGCGCAACGTTTCCGGCGGATTGGTCATATCGATAACGGCCGTAAAATTCGTGCCACCCTGCCCCGAAGAAGCCATTGGCGCAAGACGGACA
>JBNKZT010000913.1:0-516 GCA_050301775.1 Promineifilaceae bacterium (SeqCode) | reverse complement strand
GCCCGCGAAGATGAAGACCATATAGCGCACGCGCTGGGGGTTATAGCCGATGAACTGCACGCGCTGCGCATTGTCGCGCGTGGCTTCCGACAGTTTGCCCAGCGGCGTGCGGGTAAAGGCATACATGCCGATCAGCCCGACCACCGTCCAGAAGGCGATGAACCAGTACACATCCGAGACCGGCCCCAGCGACAGGCCGAACATTTGCGGCCCGTTCATCCGGTCGCCGGAAATCCCCTGTTCGCCGCCAAACAGCGTGTCGAACATGAAGGCGGCGGAAAAAATCAGCTCGGCCACGCCCAGCGAGATCATCGCAAACGTGGTGCCGGCCCGGCGGCACGAGGGCCAGCCGATTACTGCACCCGCCGCCGCGCCGCCAGCAAAGCCGACCAGCGGCAGCAGAAACACCGGGAAAGCGCCCCAAAACCCGTTGCCCGCCTCGATCCAGTTCAGGGCATGGACCGACAGATAGCCGCCCATGCCGAAATAGACCGCATGGCCGAATGACAGTAGCCC
>JBNKZT010000912.1:0-516 GCA_050301775.1 Promineifilaceae bacterium (SeqCode) | reverse complement strand
AACCCGTGCGACCGTCCCTGTTCACATTACTGCGGGCGGAACTGGGGCTGCTGTGGCACGGCCGTTCCCGCTGGCTGCTGGCGGCGGCGATTTTAGCAACACTCTTCAGCGTGGCCGCGCCGCCGGGAGACGGCCCGCCAGTTGGCGCGCTGGTCTGGCTCTGGCCGGTGCTGCTCTGGTCGGAGTTAGGCACGCGCACTCAGACCTATCGCACTCGCACGCTGGTGTATGCCGCGCCTCAGCCGCGCCGGGCGCAGTTTTGGGCGGCCTGGCTGGCAGGCGTAACGCTGGCTCTGGCGGCCACGGCCGTTCTTGGTCTGCGCACCCTTGTCAATGGCGACATTCTCCAGTGGTTGGGGATGCTGGTGGGGGCGCTGTTTGCCCCGTCGCTGGCGCTGGCTTGCGGGGTGTGGAGCGGAAACGGCCGTTTCTTCCAGGTGCTGTACTTGCTGGGCTGGTTTTCGGCAGCCGGCGGCAACCGCTGGCTTGATTTTATGGCCTTCCACGCCGAAACGG
>JBNKZT010000911.1:0-515 GCA_050301775.1 Promineifilaceae bacterium (SeqCode) | reverse complement strand
CTCTGGTTTGACTCACAGAAAGTAGTGGTTGCATCATGTGCCTTAAGTATTCCAATAAATAGGTAACAACCTCAACTCCTCAAGGTATCAACCTTGATCACATCACGGAGTCCGTCACATCCCGAAATTCCTATTTCAAATTGTGAACCAGTTTCCTCAATAAATTTAAATGTTCAAAAGAATTCCATTTGATATCGGTTAAAATGATTTGATATATTTTGTATTTAAATGAGTTCAAAGAATCAAAATATTTAAATGGTGTTCAAATTTTCTTTTAAATGATTCATTCATTTGAGTTGTGAAAATTTTCAAACAAAAAGTATTGTCTTCAAAAGTTTATTCAAAAGAATTTTCTTCTCTCAACCTTCATTCAAAAAGGATTTTCAAAAGTTTATAAAATTCCTCCCTAATTGGATCCAAAGCCCAGCAAGCATTCATTTCCTTTTCTTTGTTGCCATCAAGGTATCTCTGTCCAAGAATGGTCGTTGAGATAGGAAGTTGTCTTAATCTTAGTA
>JBNKZT010000910.1:0-516 GCA_050301775.1 Promineifilaceae bacterium (SeqCode) | reverse complement strand
AATCTCGGCTCAAATCGAGGGGGAGCTAACAATACGCGACATTACGCAGCCAGTCAATTTTAACGCAACAATTACGCCAGACGGCCGTACCAAGTTGGTTGGCTCGGCCACAGCGCAATTGCTACGCGCAGACTTCAATTTGCAAATTCCTAATGCCCCAGGTGTGGCAAACGTCAGTGAAGAAGTCTTGCTGGCCATAGATTTTGTGGCCCAACAGGCAGGAAATTAGTACCGAAAAAAGTCATTTCCTTTCAAAAGTTCCCAAATTTCATAAAAGGGCAATGAGAGGGCGTGACAGATTGGCAAAAATCGTGTAGACTAGGGATAAGTCCGTTCAGTTTAGGCCTAAGGAAAGAACTCCTCCCCCAAACTGGCACGAGAGAAACGCGACTGGAACAAGCTGATCGGGCTTACAGTTATGCCGTCGGCGAAAGCCACCCTCCTCCTTAGGTCTTTGGCAGAAACTGGACCGCTCGATGCACACCCCTCCTGGTGCATGAGCAAACAATAAGAACC
>JBNKZT010000909.1:0-518 GCA_050301775.1 Promineifilaceae bacterium (SeqCode) | reverse complement strand
ATGAAAGTGCGGAATATGGCTGGGCTAATATGATTGATAGCAGCGCTATTTTGGACGGGGAGCAGCTTCACTGTTTTTTGGTGAATCGCAGCCTGGATGCGGTGCAGTCGGTGCAGATTGTGCCGGCAGACACGGCCGTTTCCCATCTCATCAGCGGCGAACTACTCACCGGCCTCGATCCCAAAGCGGCTAATTCGTGGGAGGCAAAGGATGTGGTGGGGAAACGGCCGTTCACCGACGTCCATATCAGCAGCGGGGCGGCCACCGTCGAACTCCCGCCCCTGTCAATGGCGGCGCTGACGTTGAAGTTGGAGCGGTAAGGTATGGTGCGTATATTAATCAATTTGCAGGTTTATGCAATGGTACAAGAATGACAGTAACACAACTTGGTCAAAATTTTATTTAAGCTCAGATAATTACTGGAACTAATGTTGGGGACAAAGTATTCATTCCTAGAATTATTATGACTCTAAATGACACAAAGTGGCCTTTCAAGATGAAGAGAAGACATTTTTCCT
>JBNKZT010000908.1:0-518 GCA_050301775.1 Promineifilaceae bacterium (SeqCode) | reverse complement strand
GTGTGCAGGTATCCATTGCTTAGTCGAAGGACTGCCCTGAAGCTTACCGGGCTCTTTGTAAGTTATGGGCCAGCGAATAATTCATCGCTAAGTCCATGAGGGCTCAAGTGTGCAGAGGCACAAACAGATCAGCTGGGCACACATATGGCCCTGATGGGCACATACGTATGGGTCAACAGATGGTAGGGAAAATAATTACTAAAATGCATTCATACTTTGTTTTTTCTTACTAACTCGTACCCACAGGAGCGTACAAGTGGCCAACAGCCACCTGATATGAAAGTGTGGAAGAGGGATCACAGGGGAAGTGACCCTTCAAACCCTGACAAGTTGTCCACTCCAGTGGCAGAAGCTCGACTGGTGAGTTATTGATATACTTTTGTTGCATTCTCACTATTATCGATGTTGTCACATTTACAGTTTGCTTCTTTTTTGCAGGAAAATTATAAGGACGAAGTGATTAAGAAGCATGGTGAAGGCTTTGAGTGGGGGAACGAGCCCATTGACGACCAGGCTAT
>JBNKZT010000907.1:0-518 GCA_050301775.1 Promineifilaceae bacterium (SeqCode) | reverse complement strand
GCTTGATGTTGAAAAATGGGCGGATAAGCTGCTGGGGAAATCGTCGCTTTCTCAACGGAGAGTGCTTTCCAACGCACTGAATACGACATAAAAAGTGCATGAAATACCAGAGTAGATAACCATGGATTACATGCTCAAATTTAACACCCTAGTATCAGCCCAATCTTCACACGCTTGATTGATGGGTACACTGGGTTGCGCAGCCAATGCGATTGCCAATGTTTGACATCGACTGTCAAGACGGGCATCCTTCATATCTACGTATGCGAATTCTTCGTTGCACCAATTGGGTGCGGAGGTTAAATGATCAGAATACATGATTTGAACTACTCCTCGTTTCTATTTGCGACACAAGGAGTTTACACGATTTCAATTCTCATTGAGAGATATGGGTAATAGATAGGGCCTTGAGAAGTACCATTATTTGATTGTGTCGAACTCATGTTGGGCGTTACTAATTTGTAATACCCTGATCACACCCTCTAGCGGGTATGGTTGTCAATAAGCAAAATAGGCTC
>JBNKZT010000906.1:0-519 GCA_050301775.1 Promineifilaceae bacterium (SeqCode) | reverse complement strand
AGATTAAGGGGACTTAATAAAAATGAGGCAACTTATTTCAATCTAAGCCCCACCCCATATAGATCTTTTGCAGAGGTCTTGCCCTCTGGATAAATTGAGGGTAAGAAAGGAACTGTAATAACAGAACAGAAAAACAAAAAAGAAAAGGAAAAGAGACCTCAAAATTCGTGTCAATTCAAATGAAGGGCATTTGAAGGAGTTCAAGCGGTGTTTCAATGTGTTTTTTTTCTTGAGTATAGGAATACCGTACTATAAAGAGAGGTGTGTGAATGAAGTGAAAATAATCAAGTCAACTGATTCCAAATCTTTTCCAAAGCTATCCCAAATAGAAACTTCCAGCCGGACTTTGTACGGCCCTACTCAAGATAGCCTCCATCCACCATAGAATGTCCCAGTCGGACATTGTTCGGCCTAGCTCCGGCACCATCGGACATTGTCTGGAATTCGAATCTTGGCCCAATGTCTAGATTCTTGAGTGAGCTCTATATATACCCATACACCTCCAATGACTCTCCTCTC
>JBNKZT010000905.1:0-519 GCA_050301775.1 Promineifilaceae bacterium (SeqCode) | reverse complement strand
TCGAACATGGGCACTGGGGCGTCGCCAAAGAAGGTGGTCACGATGGCTGCATCGCCGCCGTAGGTATAGCCTTCTTTCAGCCACAGGTCCGCCAGCACCTCAGCCGCGTGCTTGACCTCCGGCGAGCTAAAGGGCAACTCGCCGCGCGTCCACCTGTCATAGTTCTCCAACGACGTGGTGCGCAGCATGATCTCTTCCATCCAGTCGGTGGCGGGCCAGCCCGTGGCCGCGCCGCTCTCGATGCCCACGCACCAGGGCGCGTCGCCATCGGCCAGGATCATGTCGCTCAGTTCCAGCATCTCGTCCCAGGTGGTGGGAATCTCATACCCGGCGGCGTCAAAGTCGTCCTTGGGATACCACACCTGGCTCTTGGCGTTGAAACGGTGCCACACGCCAGCCATGATTGGGCCGTCGGGGCCGTTCATCATGGCCATGTCCAGCCAGCTCTGCAGGTACTGTCCTTGCAGATAGTCCTCTTCCAGGAAGGAGCGCACGTCCACTACCTTGCCGTCGTCGACA
>JBNKZT010000904.1:0-519 GCA_050301775.1 Promineifilaceae bacterium (SeqCode) | reverse complement strand
GGCCAGATGTTTGTGGATGCGCTGCCGGAATGCACCGTCATTCGCCAACGTGCGGATCGCATTGGTGAGTTAACCCTGCGCTGGATGAACCGCGAAAAACAAATTTAGAACAACATCTGCCGCTTCCCATTTTAGATCGTTTTGTGATCGTTTTTTGCTTATGATGGCTTGTATTCGGTTCTTTTAAACAGAGTAACTACTATGCCCAGAGGTGACAGTCACTTAAAACGCATTTCGCTGTGACGGCTACCTCTGAAATAAGTGACTGTCACCTTAGCGTTACTAAACAGATAGTATTTGTAAGTTTGAATGCAAGAACCTTTTCCAATAATGCGGGAATTATCCACCTGTTTTGTGTTGATGGTGTAATTGGGTAAAAGGTCCTATTTGCAAACTTTATCAACACCGTCACGATCTATGGTATGCTAAAAAATACAGGTGATTCCCCGTTCTAAGCGACTCAGCCTATTTTTATGATCATTTTCAATTTTTTACAGGAGAAACCTTCCATGAAACAGA
>JBNKZT010000903.1:0-520 GCA_050301775.1 Promineifilaceae bacterium (SeqCode) | reverse complement strand
GGCATACACTACGTGATAGGCATTATTCCCAACGATGTTGGCCGGGTCAACCACCACACCACTTGCATCCGTGGCGTCATTGCCATCAACATCACCACTGAGGACCGTGAGATTAGCCGTCCAATCGCGCTGGCTGCGCAAGGTTTCGGTAGCGGCAAAACCGCCGTAGAGTTGGATGCCTGAGGTCAAGGTGAAGGCATCGCTTTGACTGAGGCCAGGGGTGTAGACGCCGGCCGCCACCCAGATTTCGTCGCCTCTGACCGCCACGGCCAGGGCCGCTTGCAGGTCGGTGTAGGCGTCGTCCCAGCTCGCGCCGTCGTTGGCCCCGCTGGCGTTCTGGTCTACGTATATTATGCCAGCCTGGGCGTGGGCCAGCAGGGTCGTGCCCACGCCGCACAGGATCAGAGCCAGCAACGCTCCTAGACTACACTTGAAGAATTTGTTTGAGAGTGTGTGTACTGACAACATTTCTTACCTCCTGTATTTGGAGACCTTTAGGGTTTGAAAAACCCTAAAGGTC
>JBNKZT010000902.1:0-521 GCA_050301775.1 Promineifilaceae bacterium (SeqCode) | reverse complement strand
ACATTGACGTGAATCAGGGCTTGTGATAAATTACACAAGCTGCAAAACCTAAGGAATTTGTGTAATTTGACCAGAACATACAAAACACCTACGGTTGGACAAATAGGAGTAGGTGGGGTAATATTTTCACTCTGTCCAAAAGTGGCGGCGGTTGAGTGCTGTTCGACAGAATCAACCAGGTTCCCCCACTGTTCCGGGTGTGGAAGGCCCGAGGCGGCAGCCAAAAGAATCTTGCTTAACATAATATTTCTATACTTTTTTAGAGACAACATTACGTACCCTTGTGCGTGAAAAAAATCCGAGGAGGTTGGTGAATGGCAACCCTTGCCCCAGATTTCAAAAATATTACAGATTCGCTTCTCAAACAGATTGACAGTTTCGATCATAAAGTAGAAGCCCGCAGTGTTGGAACGGTAACGGCCGTATACGATGGTGTCGCCCTCGCTTCCGGTTTAGCCGGTGCCAAGGCAAACGAACTCGTTGAATTCAGCAACGGTGTTGTTGGTCTCGTGCTCGACTTA
>JBNKZT010000901.1:0-521 GCA_050301775.1 Promineifilaceae bacterium (SeqCode) | reverse complement strand
ACCGAGTAACCGTACTCGAATCCGTAGCCAAGTGCGCCTGTTGTCGGGTCCATGATGATTCGATCCAGCGGCAGTCCCATGTCGCTGATCAAGATGTTGAGCTGCTTCGCCAGATTCACATCCATCGCCGTGCGTGCCGAGACCAGATGTCCATTCGCCAGTGCGCCGGCCACAATGGTGCGATAGTTTTTGTCTTCACACACACCGAGCAGCAGTCGCTCACCCTTGAATGCTTCCGCGATGGGCAGCAGCAGTGCGTTATCTTTCTCCGCCTGCCCCGGACCGTTAACGATCAGGGGTAAGCCGGTGGCTTCAAGGACGGACTTGACCGTGGAAACGGCCGTTTCCACCACACTATTCAGTCCAAAATTGACCTGAATCAATCCCGCGCCGGCCGCTTCAGCCGCCTTCGCCCACTGTGCCGGGTCATTCATCACATCGCCCCACGCCTCCAACAACAGCGGCGACCAATCTTCCGGTTTCCGGTCTCGAATCTCCACCGCAATCACCGGCGCATGTGG
>JBNKZT010000900.1:0-522 GCA_050301775.1 Promineifilaceae bacterium (SeqCode) | reverse complement strand
ATCACCGCCCAACACACCCGCCTGGATCGCCGCGCCGAGCGCCACGACCTCGTCCGGGTTGACAGTCTTGTTCGGTTCCTTGCTAAAGAAGACCTTCACCGCTTCCTGAATGGCGGGCATACGGGTCATACCACCGACCAACAATACCGCATCAACATCTCCTGTGGACAGTCCCGCATCGCTGAGTGCTTTCTTGCAAGGATCTATCGATTTCTGTACCAGATCGTGAACGAGGCTTTCCAACTTGGCACGGGAAAGTGACATATTGAGATGTTTAGGCCCACTGGCATCTGCTGTGATAAAGGGCAGGTTGATTTCGGCATTGAGTGTGCTGGACAATTCGATCTTGGCAACCTCCGCGGCCTGGGTTAAACGCGCCAGTGCCTTTCCGTCCTGGCTGATGTCGTTGCCGGTTTCCTTTATAAATCGTTGCGACAGGTACTCGACCAGTCTCTGGTCCATGTCGGTGCCACCGAGCTGGGTGTCGCCGCTGGTCGCCTTGACCTCGAACACGCCCTTGCC
>JBNKZT010000899.1:0-522 GCA_050301775.1 Promineifilaceae bacterium (SeqCode) | reverse complement strand
ACATCCTTTCTAGTTCTTGCATAGTGGCTTGTCAATATGATGTTATTAAGCATATGTTGTTAAAGCCAATTTTAGGTGGAAGGGTAGGCAAGTGGGCTTATGCGCTAGTTGAGTATGATTTAGCCTATGAACCATTAAGATCGATGAAGGGGCAAGTAGTTGCTGACTTTATAGTCGATCATGACGTAGATGTGAATCACTTGGCTGATTTTGTCCAACTCAAGCTGTGGGGCAATATTTTGATGGTTCGGTTTGTAGTAAAGGGCAGGCAGCCGGGTGTGTGATTATGCCCCCTAGTGGCATGTACATAGATCTATCTATTAGATTAGAGTTTGCTTGCACTAATAACCAGGTCGAGTATGAGTCTTTGCTGCATGGGTTTGAATATTTGAGAGACTTGGGGGCAAAGGACATAGATGTGTTTGGAGACTCTAATTTAATCATGCAGCAGTTTAGGGGGGATAGCCAATGCTTAAATGGGGTGCTCAATTCTTATCGGGATAGATGCTTAGATATTATTAA
>JBNKZT010000898.1:0-522 GCA_050301775.1 Promineifilaceae bacterium (SeqCode) | reverse complement strand
GCCTAGCTCGCGCCATCGCCCCAACAGCCGTCGTCCCGACCACCGCTGTCCGAGCCGCGTTGCTCGGACCGCAGCCGGCCACGCCGCTGCAGCCGCCTCGCCGCGCCCGCCCGTCGCCGTCGCCGTCACGCCGCGCCGCCGTCTCCACGCCGGTGAGCCGTCGCCTCCCCGCCGTCTCCGTGCGCCGGCGAGCCGTCGCCGTGCAGCGCCGCCGCGCCGTGGTACCCGGTTAAATTTTATTAAATTCTTATTTATTCAATTCTTTGCAAATTCAAAAATTTGTGTAGGATTCATTTGAACTCGGAAAATTATGAAATAAATTTTGTTGGAAATGTTTAAATCTGTTCTATCAGATAAAAATATTACAAAAATAATTCATGTACCAATATTTTTTGTTAATTTTTAATCCATTTAAACTAGTTTAAATTCTTAGAAAATTCTTAGAAAATGTTATAAAATCCCTAAAATTGTGAAAATTGTTTCTAAATTCAAATTGGAAATTCCTCTAGCTTATCGAGGTTG
>JBNKZT010000897.1:0-523 GCA_050301775.1 Promineifilaceae bacterium (SeqCode) | reverse complement strand
CAGTGGCAATTTTTTGAGAATTTAATCTTAATCATAACTTAATTTAATTCAATTTTCCAATTAAATCCAATCATTGGATCAAACTTAACTAGAAAATTGGACACAAAATTTCTAAAATTGCATGAAAATGCCAGTGACATAAAAATACTTTTATCTAGAATTTCACCGCGCTAAATTTCTTAATCATACTTAATTTTGAGCCATTTGCTAATTTTCCCGTTTTTCTAGAAAATGGAAAAACAGAAAACTAAATCAAAATTCTTTAACTGATTTCGGCCCAAAATTGATTCTGGTCCGGCCCAGAAGAGAAAAGCGGCCCGGTTACCAAGCCCCGCACGAATATTAAAGCAGCAGAGGCCTGGGCCGGTTTTCTCTCCGCCCACCTGGGCTGAATCGAGCCCAAACTACTAATTCCAGCCCGGCCCAGAAAAGAAAAATGACCTGTCACCCAGCCTGCCGCATGAAAATTAAAGCAGCGAAGGCTTGGGTCGGCTTTCTCTTTGCCCGCCTGGGCCTAATCGAG
>JBNKZT010000896.1:0-523 GCA_050301775.1 Promineifilaceae bacterium (SeqCode) | reverse complement strand
ATTACGGCGAACGGTACACGCCCGATCCGCAAAAAGAAGGCTGGGACCGCCACCCGCTGCTGGAAGCGGCCATTGAACGGATGAAAGTGCCCGATGACGTGGCCATTCAGGCTACCATTTACTCCGAAGCGCCCAGCGGTGCATCCACGGGCACATCGGCGGCCGTTACGGTAGCCCTCATCGGCGCGTTGGACAGCCTGACACCGGGCCGATTGACGCCGCACGAAGTGGCCTATGCCGCTCAATCGGTGGAAGTGGACATGCTGCACCAACAGTGCGGCATCCAGGATCAGCTTTGTTCGGCTTATGGCGGCATCAATTACATCGAGATGTTTGATTATCCCTATGCCTCGGTGTCGCAGTTACAAATTGCCAACGACATCTGGTGGGAATTGGAGCGGCGGCTGGTGCTGGTATTCCTGGGCAAAGCGCACGAATCGTCGGAGGTGCACAAGCAGGTGATCACGCGGTTGGAAGCGGGTAAGGATCACAGCGCGCTGGATAAGCTGCGCCGCACGGCGGA
>JBNKZT010000895.1:0-523 GCA_050301775.1 Promineifilaceae bacterium (SeqCode) | reverse complement strand
AACCCGGGTAACAAGGATAATACGCGGAAGGGTATAACACATCGGTATTCCCAAACAACACTACCAGCATGCAATCCTATAGATAGATAAGAGAAATAGGTACAACATGCGTCAAGGACACTTGCCTTCAAATCCGGCTTGCTGCTGCTCGAGATCTTCGAAGTTGAGGTCTTGAAAGTTCTCCACGGATTCGCTCTCTACTCGAAGATTGGTAGGCCGGAAACAAGCAATGCACACAAAATAAATACAACCAGTGCAGCAAACAGAGGATTATCAACAATATGATGCAATGGCTAGATAGGTTTTGTCTCTACGAAACTTTTGGCGCAAAAATCACTCAAAACGGAGTTACGGTTAAAAAGTTATAAGGTTTTGAAATTGTAGGGACTGGATTGTAAATTCTATGGATTAGATATTAAATAAAAATTTGAAACTGAGGACTAACTCGTGATTTGAACAGAACACGGGGGGCCTCAGTGTAAGTTTCATGAAATTTATTGGATTTGGAATTTATTTTTGTATA
>JBNKZT010000894.1:0-523 GCA_050301775.1 Promineifilaceae bacterium (SeqCode) | reverse complement strand
ATCCGGGTTTTGGCGTACGGTGGTTTCCAGCAGGGCGGTGCTTTCGGCCACGGGAGAGGGATCGCTGACGTGGACGTAGCGGTCGAAGTAGTAGTAGCCTCCAAAACTGGCGGCGAGGATGAGTACGGCCGTTAACGCCAGCCACACCATCCGCGTCAATCGCTGTTGCTCATCCAGTTGGTTCGTCAATTTCATAGAGCCTCTTTGAAAATAATCCACAGATGGCACAGATTTCGCAGATTAAGAAAAATCCGCGTTATCCGCGTCCCATTAATCCGTGGTGACGGGAACGGCCGTTACCACCTCATGTGTTTTGTGGGCGTGAACGGCCGTTTTGTGGTCCACCACTTTCAAATGGCGCACGCCGATAGTAAAAGCCAGCAGCCCGTAAGCGATGACTGCCCCGCCGGTGAGAAATTCGATGGTCGATGGGAAATAGCTGGTATAACGGGCCACAATCTCGTGCGGCAGGTAAGTCATCACGATGAGTTGGCCGACCATGTTAACGTCCCAGCGGTAGGCG
>JBNKZT010000893.1:0-524 GCA_050301775.1 Promineifilaceae bacterium (SeqCode) | reverse complement strand
CGTGGCACAATGAAACTGAAGAGGAAGGAATTCGCCGACCTGAAACAGGGCGGCATGACAGTGAATGAGTACCTCAACTCATTCATTCAGTTGTCAAGGTACGCCCCTGACGACATCAACACCGACAAGAAGAAGCAGGACGTGTTCCTGAGTGGATTGAATGATGACATTCAATTCCAGCTGCTCAACACCGACTACGCCGACTTCCAGCACATGGTCGACAAGGCCATTGTCATTGAGAACAAGATCCGAGAGATGGAAAGGGATGGCAAGACGAAAGTGCCATTCTCTGGACAATCTTCGGGGACTAATGTTAGGCCTCGCTTCGCGCAGCCTAACCAGCTTTTCAAGCCACTCTAGATGAACCGGCCGCCAATGCCAGTACAAGTGCCCCGCTCTCAGTTTCCGGCGCAGCGGCCAAACTTTCAAGCCCAATGTCTGAGCTTTCAGATGCAGAGGCCTCAATAGCAACCATCTCGACCCAATGGGCAGCAACCATCTCGGCAGAGCATGCAGCAAGTTCC
>JBNKZT010000892.1:0-524 GCA_050301775.1 Promineifilaceae bacterium (SeqCode) | reverse complement strand
GAAAAGAGAATCAGCAACCGGCGATCAATATTCAGGCCGCGCTTCTTCCTTCTTCTTTGCATAAGATTCCCTTTATCAAACAAAACGAATGGCCGCTTCCCAACATCAACATTACTTCACGCGGAAAGTGGCCACTCTAATAGGGGTGAATTAAAACTGTACTTAGCACATCACTACAAAAAGTGTTATAATGAGTGCCGGAGGTGGGAATCGAACCCACATGGATAAATCCACACGAGTTTGAGTCGTGCGCGTCTGCCAATTCCGCCACTCCGGCGCAGGTATGCGCAATAGTATAGACTAAGCGGTGTTATCCGTCAAATTGCCTAGGCCAAATGAATATGGCCCCATTTTCAGGCAAAAATAGTGGATTTTCAGCAGCAGATCTACGCTAAAATTTTGGGCCGGCCCGATAAAATAATCATCCTGTTATGGACGAAGCTCGCACTATTCAAGATGCACAAAACGGCAGTTTGGCCGCATTTAACCAACTGGTCATGGCCTATCAGGGCACGGCTTACAAT
>JBNKZT010000891.1:0-524 GCA_050301775.1 Promineifilaceae bacterium (SeqCode) | reverse complement strand
CGGGTGATCGTGGCCGAATAGGTGCCCGGCCCCGCCACATGGCCAAAGCTCAGCCGACTGTCAGTCTGGGCGTGCGAAATCGTGCGCAGGCGGATCTCGGGGTAATAGGCGCGATAACGGCTATCGGGCATCACATGTGCTGCAGCGGTTGCGGAAAACTTCTCGCTCAGAAAATCGCAGGCCTCACTATAGAGCGCGCAGAGCCGCGCCACGGCAGCCGCCGGATCGGTGAAGTTTTCGGGTTCCGGAATGCCGGGGGTGACAATCGGCAGCGTCAGGGGGCTCTGGGTCATCAGACCTCCTCAAACAGATTGGTGATTTCAAACTTGGTCACGTCGACAAGGCCCAAATCAGAAATGCGTAACTCGGGTATGACAACAAGCGCGAGCAGCGAATGCTGCATATAGGCGTTGTTGAGCGTGCAGCCGCATTCGGCCATCGCCTCGACCATGCGATCGGCCTTCTGGGCCATGGCGCTGGCATGTTCCTCGCTCATCAGCCCGGCAATCGGCAGTTCGACCAGC
>JBNKZT010000890.1:0-525 GCA_050301775.1 Promineifilaceae bacterium (SeqCode) | reverse complement strand
ATTTGCCTGCCCGCTTCATGCAGCGTCAAAATAGGCATATCATCGTATCCCAAATGGGTGCGCCACGCCTGACCAGTAAAACCAGGGCTGACCGCACGGCCATTTTGCAAATCATCTGCCGTCATCAACGACAATCCGGCACTCGCTGCCGAAAAAGGTACCGATGACAGCAGCCGTTTGCCACTGTTGATGGCATCAAAAAAGCCTTGCGGATATGGTGTGATCAGTGCGGCCCGCCCACCTGCATCAACAACTTCTTGGAACAGCGTCCCTTTTTGTATCTCCAGGCGCACCGCTTCATTTGGCTTGGGGCCATAATGTTCGCCAATCACCTTTGGCACATTGCGCCCGGTGAGAATGGCGGCCTGCCCGGTAGCGCTCTGCGGACGTCCCGGCGTATCCAGATTGGGATCGGTGGGAATGAGCGTGGCGCGTGAGGTGGTGATACGGCCGTTTCCCCTCACCCACCATTTTTCACCCAGCAATCCTGCCAGATTAGGCAGCTTTGCCGAGGCAAATGGGTTG
>JBNKZT010000889.1:0-525 GCA_050301775.1 Promineifilaceae bacterium (SeqCode) | reverse complement strand
TGTCTAATAGTGAGGCATGAAAGCTCTAGATGACTTTGATGCAAACTTCACCAGGGATGTGAGAAATGTGCGCATTGGGTTGGTGACAGATGGATTCACGTCATATAATATGAGTGCAGTGTCGTACTCTTGTTGGTCCATCTTTACTATTCTATACAACCTTCCACCTTCTCTTTGCATAAAATATGAATATATGTTCCTATGACTCATCATACCTGGTTCAGACCACCCTGGAACACGGCTCAATGTGATGTTGAAGCCCTTAATTGAAGAGTTGAAATAGTTGTGGGTAGGAGTTGAAGTGTACGACTGTTACAAGAAGCAGAAATTTAACTTTTGAGCCGCTTACTTGTGGTCGGTCCATGATTTCAAGGCATGCTGCATTTTTGCTGGGTGGAGTGTTCATGGAGAATTGACATGTCAGATATGTGATTCAGACGTAGATTGTTTCTATCTAACGCATGGAGGAAAGATCAGCTACTTCGCTTGTCATAGACACTGGTTGCCCCAGAAGCATGACTTTAG
>JBNKZT010000888.1:0-526 GCA_050301775.1 Promineifilaceae bacterium (SeqCode) | reverse complement strand
CGGTTGAAAATCCCCGTCGAAGGCCATCACGAATTCGTTGAAGGTAGGGGAGGAAAAGACCGGTGTCCCTCCGGCCTTCCGCAGCTCGTCCTTGAGATATTCGGCCTTGTCGTAGTTGAGTCGGGCCAGTTCCCGCAGTCCGCCGCCGCCCAGCGACGCCATGTACATGGCAGCGGTCAGGGCGCAGAGGCCCTGGTTGGTGCAGATGTTCGACGTCGCCTTCTCGCGGCGGATGTGCTGCTCGCGGGTGGCCAGGGTCAGGCAGTAGGCGGTATTGCCGCGCGCGTCGGTGGTCTGTCCGACCAGCCGGCCGGGAAGCTGGCGAATGTGCTTGTTCTTCGCGGCGATCACCCCGGCGAACGGTCCGCCGTAGCTGGGGGAGATGGCGAACGATTGCAGCTCGCCGGCGACGATGTCGGCATGGCGAGGTGGCTCGAGGATCCCGAGGGAGACGGCCTCGGTGAAGATCACGATCAGCAGCGCGCCGCGGCTGTGGGCGATCTCGGCGATGGCCTTCGTGTCCTCG
>JBNKZT010000887.1:0-526 GCA_050301775.1 Promineifilaceae bacterium (SeqCode) | reverse complement strand
CTGGGTGCGGTCGGCGACTTTGGCGCTGGCAGGTACGTATGTCGGCATTTTAGTTGTGAAGTTTTTTAACAGCTCGATGCTGTGGCTGGCTGTCGGAAGTGGTCTTTTCGGACTTGAATCCAACAGTATATTGATCAGCGGAACGGCCGGACCGGTGATTGTTTATTTCTTTTTATTGGTCGGGCTGGTGGTTGGCATTGTTTTGCGAGCTGAAAAAATAGGATGAAAATCGTAGGGCAAGACGCTGTCTTGCCCGGACAAAACAGCGTTTTGTCCTACGGTAGTGACTTTTTTGGAATAAATTATGAGTGAAATTGTACAAACTCCGAAGGAATCAAGGCTGCGGCGACTGATGAAGCATTTGCAGAATCCGGTGACGGTGAAGGAACTACGCAGCCGGATGCGGGGACGACGGGCGTTTGTGGTGTTGACGGTGTACCTGTTTGTGATGGGCGGCTTTATTTCGCTGGTGTATCTGGCGTTTGCATCGTCGTCGAGCGGTCCGTTTGGCCCAGATGCGCGAGAT
>JBNKZT010000886.1:0-527 GCA_050301775.1 Promineifilaceae bacterium (SeqCode) | reverse complement strand
CGATAGCACTCTTTGGGCCCGTACAAGAGGTGAATTTAGCGTTCTTTTGGGGCTTCCGATTGACAGCTCCCGGTCGAGCCGTCACACAGGGCCCCAGATTCGGCTCCCCGAGGGTCCTCCCGCCTTCGGACCGAGTCTTTGTGAGCGACCCCTTCAATGTCGCTGGACGCCCTGGGCGCCAAAAAGGTGGAGAAATGACAGAACTGTTCGAACATCCCTACGCCTCATTCCTCGAGAATGTGAGCAAACCGACTCGTTACACCGGTGCCGAATTTGGCGTCCGACGCAAGGCCTGGGACTCCGTCGACGCACGGGTCTGCCTGGCCTTCCCCGACATCTACGACATCGGGATGAGCCACCTCGGCTACCGCATTCTCTACAAGATCTTGAACGACCATCCGAAGATCTTGGCGGAGCGCTGTTACACACCGTGGGTCGACATGCAGGCGGAGCTGAAGGAGCGAGGGCTCCCGCTCGCGTCGCTCGAGAGCGTTCGCCCCCTTTCGGACTTCGACGTCGTCGGTTTT
>JBNKZT010000885.1:0-528 GCA_050301775.1 Promineifilaceae bacterium (SeqCode) | reverse complement strand
CCAAGTAGTCGGCGTCGAAGCCTGCGTTGTGGGCCACGATGAGTACACCGTCTAAAAAAGAAAGCAGGTCATCAATAATGTTGGTGAAGAGTGGTTGTCCAATCAGATCAGAATCATCAATGCCGTTAACGGCCGTTGCCGCCGGGTCCATGCTGCGTCCCGGGTCAAGCATTTGGTTAAAAGTATCCACTACCAGTCCATTTTCCAGGCGAATGGCACCAATTTCGACAATGCGATGGCCTAGCCACGGATGTAAACCTGTGGTTTCTGTGTCTAAAATGACAAGTGGCGTATCAAACGGCCGTTTCCCGTGTTCTAACAGGCGGAAACTTACAAAAAGGAGACGAGACTATGCAATTTCTACAAAAATCCCCATCTTTTTTTGCCGGAGCCGTTTGGCCGCAGCATTCATTGGCACGTGATTTAATTTTTGTGTTGGCGGGTAGTTGGCTAATCGCGCTGACTGCTCAAATTTCTTTTACGATTGGACCCGTACCCATTACAGGGCAGACATTTGGTGTTTTGTTG
>JBNKZT010000884.1:0-528 GCA_050301775.1 Promineifilaceae bacterium (SeqCode) | reverse complement strand
AAAGTTGAACTTTTGGTCTTGAAAGGCTTTTTTCGGAAGAGTCAATACTTCTTGATCTTTAGAAAAGGGGCAAGTTGATCTCGTTCGCGGCCTGGAAAATATCGTGGTGCTGCAAGACGACGTTTAAGCTGTTGTCCTGGGCGTACTGCTGCAACTCGGTTCGTACCTGCCCAATGGAACCACGATCATCCAGATCAATCAGTAAAATCATGACGTATGCGCCGTCGGAAACGGCCGTTGACAAGTCAAGAATATTGATGTTATGCCGGGCGCAAAAAGAAGCCACGGTGGCGACCAACCCGATCCGGTCGCTGCCCATCGCCGTCAAAACGTACGCATTCTCTGAGGCAGGAGCTGGTTGGACCGGCGACTTGCCTTCTACTTTTTCAACGGCCGTATCAATCACCGTCTCACTCTTCGAATCCACTTCAGCAAATTTGCGTTCAATGGCCCGTTTACTAACATTAGCGGGAAAAGAGGCCAGGAGGATCATCGTAAAATAGCCACATAATACACTTTGGCGCAGAT
>JBNKZT010000883.1:0-528 GCA_050301775.1 Promineifilaceae bacterium (SeqCode) | reverse complement strand
GGCTTATTGCTGTTTATTTCCTGTAGATTGTGTCTCCCACCAACAAGAACCCGGCCCAATGGCGCGGATGGGCGAAAGGGAAGGGGCTGTTATCCCCACCATCGTTAAATTCCGGTTCGGGAATATCATCCGGCAGTCCGCCAATAAATGTATGCACGTCCGTCATGCTTAATGTACGCAGCCACTGCTGTGCCTCACGTAATGCCGCAGATAAACGGCCGTTTCCCACTGTGCCTAATACCCGGTAAAAGCGCATCATCAACAGAAATGTGGGTAAATCCTGTACCGGCCATTGTGTAACCAGCACCGCTTTTGCCCCCGCATACAGCAAAGCCCGCACCAATCCCATCGGTTCATCGCTGCGCAAGATGCGGCTGACCCCCGTTTCACATGCCGACAGCGTGACCAAACTGGCCCGCAATTGCCATGTTTGCAGGATCTCATGGGCGGTTAAACGTTCTTCCCAACCGGTTTCCAGATAAGAGGCCAACGGCTGTTCCTGATTGAACCAACTGTGGCAGGCGATGT
>JBNKZT010000882.1:0-530 GCA_050301775.1 Promineifilaceae bacterium (SeqCode) | reverse complement strand
TTTCCCACAGCAGAGAGAAATCACCATGACGCACGGCCGTTAACGGCCCACTCAATTCCGCAATGCGCACTTCCAACTGCGGATTGTTTCGCAAAAACAGAATGAGCGGCAGTGCGATGAGAAAGGCGGTGATGAAGGTAACGGCCGTTCCTTTCCATACGCGCTTAAACTGCGCGCGATCAACTAGCGCCAAATACAGCAAAATCGCCGGAAATAGCAGCCACATCACACGAGCGGGAATGTAGGTGTAAAAAGTGAGGCCGAGGAGAAGACCGGAAAGAAAATAATGAATTATTAATTGTGAATTGTTAATTGTTAATGATGAATTATAACACTTTGAATTATAACTCACAATTCATAATTCACCATTCATAATTCACCATTCACCATTCACAATTTTATGATTAACCGATTGAAACGCCAGTTGCTTCGGCAAGTTGCGCCAAGGTTTTCAACGCGCCCTTGAAATCATATTTGCTTAACTGGTCTTCCAGTCGCCTTATTTCTTCCTGGAATCTGGAACTGCCCAA
>JBNKZT010000881.1:0-530 GCA_050301775.1 Promineifilaceae bacterium (SeqCode) | reverse complement strand
ACGCCTTGCCAGATTTGCTCGACGATTGCATCTGCTGATGTCACCGGCAGCGGAATGGATTGACGCACAATGGTGAAACCTCGTTTTTGGCTGTAATAGTTCCACACATTGTCACACGCGCCATATTCGTGGTTGGTCGTCAGCAGTTCATCGCCCGGACCAAGTGGTAGGGAGTTGGCCGCTATATTCACGCCAAAGGTCGCATTGGGAATATAAACCAACGCTCCAGGTGGTGCGTTGAGGTACTTTCCGAGTACTTGACGAGCATGAGCAAAATGCTCTGGTAATTCGGTAATCAGAAATTGAACCGGTTGGCGTTCTAGTCGAAGCTGCCATTGTTGGTATATTTCAAATACGGGCCGGGGTGTTGCCCCAAACGAGCCATGATTGAGAAATACCACACCCGGATCGATTAAAAATTGATCACGCAGATTGGGCATTGTTTTTTATTGATCCTTTCTAAACAATCGTTTGAGCCTGCCTTCCTGAATACCACCACCTTCTAAAAAGTAGAGTGCCCCATCCGGCCC
>JBNKZT010000880.1:0-530 GCA_050301775.1 Promineifilaceae bacterium (SeqCode) | reverse complement strand
ACCGAATTGGCCAAAGCTTTGGCCGAGTTTCTCTTTGACGATGAGCAGGCCATGATCCGCGTGGACATGAGCGAGTATATGGAAAAGCACGCCGTGTCACGGCTTATCGGCGCGCCTCCGGGCTATGTGGGCTACGATGAAGGTGGCCAATTGACGGAAGCGGTGCGCAGACGGCCGTATTCTGTCATCCTCTTTGACGAAATCGAAAAGGCCCATCCTGAGGTATTCAATATCTTCTTGCAGGTGCTGGATGACGGCCGTTTAACGGACGGACACGGACGCACGGTTGATTTTCGCAATGCGATCATCATCATGACCAGCAATATCGGCTCGCAGCACATTGTCAGCACTGCGGATGACGCTGTAATGGAAGAACAGGTGATGAACGCCCTGCGTAATCACTTCCGGCCGGAATTTCTGAACCGGGTCGATGACATCGTTATCTTCCACCGGCTGACGCAGGAGCATCTGCGCGGTATTGCTCAGATTCAACTCAACCAGGTGCGCGACCTGCTGGACCGGCGCAATAT
>JBNKZT010000879.1:0-530 GCA_050301775.1 Promineifilaceae bacterium (SeqCode) | reverse complement strand
CATCTTTATGATATTGAGTTTGACTTGTGTTGAGTGTTGAATGTTGGTCTTCCATCCATCGTGATGCAAGGTGACCATGGTGAGGGTCGATGCTGTGGTTTGAGCATGGGTTAGAATGGTGGAGACAGTTGAAATCCGTCAGGTGTTGAGGATTGTCATGCTCAAATCTGCTAAGGACCGAGTCTTAGGAGTAGACACCCCAGGACAACAGGTGCCGCCACGTGTCCGGTATGAAATGGCTTGCTTACTAATTAGGGATATTGTGAGAAGTGTCTTCCTCGGATGAGTGGAAAGTGGCATGGTTATTCACCCAAGCCTACATGGTGCAAGAGGAACCGTGGTATAACATACTACCCTAGAAAATCTTAGCATTGCTATGGTACCGCGTACTACCTTAGCTAAGACTGACATACGACCCATAGTAAATCTTTGTAACGACATGTAGTGATCTCGGGGTCATACACCAAAAGAAGTGTAAGAATAACAAAAAGGAGGTTTCTCTAATCGCTTAGCTAGCGATGAAAAGATCG
>JBNKZT010000878.1:0-530 GCA_050301775.1 Promineifilaceae bacterium (SeqCode) | reverse complement strand
CAATTCTTTATTTTTCTGTTGCAGTTCATTGTTTTGCATTTGCAATGTTTTTTGCAGGTTACGAATAGTCAGATGCGTGTTGACGCGCGCCAGCACTTCACCAGCTTCAAAGGGTTTAGTGATGTAATCCACACCCCCTTCATTAAAGGCACGTACTTTGTCGTTGGCTTCATCCAGGGCACTTATGAAAATGACGGGGATATCCTGCGTACGCTCGTCGGCTTTTAATTCGGAGCAGACTTCAAACCCGTTCATGTCGGGCATCATGATGTCGAGCAGGATGAGATCGGGAGGAACTATTTGGGCTGCGGTGACGGCCATACGGCCGTTTGTCACGGGGCGCACTTTGTAACCATTCTCTGCCAAAATACGAATTAGCAAACGCAAATTTTCACGTGTGTCATCTACAACTAATACATCTGCGCCTCGATTTTGTGTCGTTCGTGTTGGTCCATTTACGTTCATTGGTTTGCCTATTACAATACAATACCCTCAGGGTTTTATCTTAAAAAGGTAATGATATTCAGAAA
>JBNKZT010000877.1:0-531 GCA_050301775.1 Promineifilaceae bacterium (SeqCode) | reverse complement strand
AAAACAGCGTTTTGTCCTACGATTTTCAGGATAGTGCTGGTTAACTCGGTAGCCGTTGCTGTACGTCAAAAATAAATCCTCCATTGGCAGGCCCGTTGCTATGCGTTAAACTTTGAGCATGACGCACTTATTCGTAACAAAACCCTGGGCATTATTGCTACAGGGTGTTTTTTTGCCTGCCGTAGAAGTTCGCATCGGCGGCGGCGTACCACGATAGATGAAAATTTGTAAAGCGATTTGCCAAATCGCTCTACATTATTTGTAGGAGAACAGTGAAGAAATGGGAGAGTTAAAACCGATTGTATTTGGCGTTGCCGGAGGAACTGCATCCGGCAAAACAACCGTTGCACGCGCAATATTGGATGCTGTCGGCGCATCACAAATTGCCTATTTGCCGCATGATGCTTATTACAAAGATATGAGCCATCTTTCACTGGAAGAACGTGCTCACCTTAATTTCGATCATCCTAATTCGCTGGAATCGAAGTTGTTGGTGAAACATATTAAACAGTTATTGGACGGCAAAGATGT
>JBNKZT010000876.1:0-532 GCA_050301775.1 Promineifilaceae bacterium (SeqCode) | reverse complement strand
TGCTGCACCATCTTCACCCCTAGGATCTCACCGATAAAGTACATAGGCTATTGCTTGACTTTCGTTGTAGCTTATGGCTGCTCAACAATGATGATTGTGCTGACCACAACATTGGTGGTTGCCACATACAATAGTAGTGCGTCATCGGGTTTAGGAGGCACCAGGGTTGGCAGGGACTTGTGTAAGGATCGATGGCCCAAGAGGGGGTGAATTGGGTTTTCTTTTTGTTTTCAAAACTTTAATGCGGAATTTAAACAAATTTAACCTACACAATTCTAGGAGCCCAAATTCACCAAATACTAGTTGAAGAAAAGATAAGCTACTCTAAGCAAATAACACAAGCATGCAAGAGATACTAAACATAGCAAGAGACATAAAGTAAATGCTTGAAAGTAAAGGAGTTAAGAGAATTTTTTTCTGTGATATCGATGATTTGGCAATCACCCCTAATCCATGTTGTGACACCCACCAAGGGTCTAGTCACCTCCCAAGTCACCAAGACGAGGACGCTCACTAAGAGTCTCCGTTCGCC
>JBNKZT010000875.1:0-532 GCA_050301775.1 Promineifilaceae bacterium (SeqCode) | reverse complement strand
TTCACCTGTTATTGCAAATTTGCCGCCTTCCCATTGTTGTTTTTACATAATCTGTGCGGTTGCCCTGCACCACCGGTCATACCTCGTTGTCTTTGGCACGGGGTTATAGTATACTTGGCCTATGGAAACGCCCCTGCTGCAAACCAAACTTTATATTCCACCCGCCCGACCGGAGCTTGTCTCTCGTCCGCGTCTGATCGAGCGACTGAACGAGGGTCTCCCTGGTCAAAACGCAAGCCTTTCTGAAGGCCGTTTTGCCCGCAAACTGACCCTCATCTCCGCTCCGGCCGGTTTTGGCAAAACAACGTTGGTCAGTGATTGGCTGCGGCAACTAGACGACCCTACCGCCTGGATATCGCTCGACGAGAGTGACAACGATCCTGTTCGCTTCCTGACCTATTTCATCGCTGCCTTGCAGACAGTTGAGGCTAAACAGGAGCCTGTTGACCTTATCGGGAAAGGCGCATTGAGCGCACTTCAATCCTCTCAACCACCACCAATCGAAACCATCCTGACCTCGCTGATTAACGAT
>JBNKZT010000874.1:0-532 GCA_050301775.1 Promineifilaceae bacterium (SeqCode) | reverse complement strand
GGGAAGATGTGATCGTGGAACTGTTGAACGGCGTCGGCCCAGGGGGGATGGTTCAAGGCGCCGATGAGCAGCAGGTCGTGGGGACAGATTGGTTCGGGTAACGGCCGTTTCTTATCAATATCAACGCCATTGGGAATAACGGCCGTGTTCACTGCCGGGTTGCGCTGTTTTACCCGTTTCGCATCGATCTCCGACATCATCACACAAACGTCAAAATTTCCGGCATAACGCGCTTCCCAGCGCTGCATCAGCAGCCAATCAAGCAGATAACGGCCGCGCATGTTAAGCGAGCGTTCGTGCCGCCACAGACGCCCATACTTATGGGCATTGACGTCAATAAACACCAGAGAAGTTCGGGTTGGCGGCTTGTTCCCATTTTGGCCGTTCACAAAAACCTGATACGGAGCCATTGGCGTACAATCAATTTGGACTAAATCGAACTGGTTCATCGCTGTGAGATCAACCAGCCTCGCCGCCAACGCTGGCGAATAGACCCATTTGTTCGATAAAGGCTGCAACGTCAGCAAATGTT
>JBNKZT010000873.1:0-533 GCA_050301775.1 Promineifilaceae bacterium (SeqCode) | reverse complement strand
AATGCTGCTGATGCATTGAGAATTTCACACCCATATGAATTCCGTGTAACAATAGCTCTTACATTCCCATCGGCGTCACAAAGTTCGCTCAACTTTTCTTCGCGCAGGGGTTGCTCACCATAGAGATACCGATCTGGTTTTTTCCCTTGTTGAAAGTTTATCAATACTCTTCTGGCCGCATCAACAGCTTGCTGGCGGGCATCCTGTTCACTTTCATCCGACCAACGCCAGCAGGAGAAGGCAATCTGTTTACCTCGATCAATATCTTCTGCTGTTCCTTTTGCCCAATATTGTGGTATCTTCATCTCTTTTTCCAACGCCCTAACGCTTGAAATTACGCGATTGCGGGTGGGCGATGGTTGCCACAATTACCCATTTCTTTGCCAGCATGTAACCATTGTAAAAACGCAGCTTAGCAATTCGCGTACATTGATTTGTTGGGTGGCCCCTTGGCCTTGAAACCGACCTTTTGATTTCTCAATACTGTTTACTTCGGGACTTGCTTCTTTATGGTACGATGTAAGAACTCTCCC
>JBNKZT010000872.1:0-534 GCA_050301775.1 Promineifilaceae bacterium (SeqCode) | reverse complement strand
TTAGTTCTCCCATCATGGACATCTGGAACTCATTCTCCATCATTTTCTGAAATCTGGACACAAGAGTGTGAGAAGAGCCACCAAAGATGATATCATCCACATAAATTTGAACAAGTAAAAAGCCAGTGACATGATTAAGAGTAAAGAGAGTCTTATCTACACTCCCCATAACATACCCATGCTCTAGTAAGAATGTCTTAAGCCTAGCATATGAAGCCCGTGGCGCTTGTTTAAGCCCGTACAAAGCCTTTGAAAGCTTGTACACTCTATCTGGGTATTTGGGACACTCAAAACCTGGGGGCTACCTAACATACACCTCCTCATGTATGACACCATTTAAGAAGGCACTTTTCACATCCATTTGATAGAGTTTGAATCTCTTGGATGTGGCAAAAGGCTAATAGAATCCTAATGGCCTCAAGACGGCCAACAGGAGCAAATGTTTCCTCAAAGTCTAGACCTTCCACCTGACTAAAACCTTGAACAACAAGGCGAGCCTTATTCCTCACAACCTCAGCATCCTCCCTTGTTTGT
>JBNKZT010000871.1:0-534 GCA_050301775.1 Promineifilaceae bacterium (SeqCode) | reverse complement strand
ACCCTTCAGATCGTTATGGATGATGGATCCGCGATTCAGGGTAACCACAGGTTTCTGTAATTCTTCAATTAAATTCAGGTCATGGCTGGCGACCAGAACGCTGACACCAACCTGATGAAAATCGACGAATATCTGCATGATCTCGCGTGATAATACCGGGTCCAGGTTGCCGGTGGGTTCGTCGGCCAGCAGCAGCATGGGTTTGTGGACCACTGCGCGCGCGATGCCGACACGTTGCTGTTCACCACCCGAGAGGGTAATCGGCATGGATTTTTCCTTGTTTAACAGACCGACCTTGTCCAGTGCTGCGCGCGTACGTTTTGCGATTTCCTGGGGGCGATAACCCTGAATGATCAGCGGTAAGGCAACATTGTCGAATACCGGACGATCAAACAGGAGCTGATGGTCCTGAAAGATAAAGCCAATATGGCGTCGGATATAGGGGATGCGTTTACGCGGTAGAGTATTCAGGTTGATCTGATTCAGAATCGCCAGACCACGGGTGGGTTTCTCAATTAGCGAGACAATCTTTAG
>JBNKZT010000870.1:0-535 GCA_050301775.1 Promineifilaceae bacterium (SeqCode) | reverse complement strand
AAATCTCCTTCTACAAATTTCCAAAGCCTTGGTAAATTCAAAAATCCAATTTTTAATTCAGAAATCATTTTCCTTGCTTTCGGCCCGGCCAACCTTGCGGCCCGTTCGGCCTCTGGCCCAGCCAGCCCACCAGCCGCGCCATTCCCCGCAGGCCAAAATCATCCCGGCCGGCCCATCCAGCCCGCGCGTCGGTCGCGTCTTCGCGGGAAATACGTTTTCCTTTTCGGTTCACGCCTTCCCGAGCCGGCCGCCTCTCCCTCGTCTCTCTGTCAACCGGGCCCCGGCTGTCAGCTCCGTCCCCCACCTCCAGCCGCCCGAGCTCGCCCGCGCCGCCACCGATTCCCGGCCACCGAGCGCCGCTCAGCTCCGCGCCTCGGGTGCCACCGAACCGTTACCACCTCGCCTTCATTTTCCCTTCCTTAATTCCCCTCTTAAACCCTCCCCCGTCTTCAATGGCGTTAAAGCCATTAACGTCGGCGTTAACCCCCCCGGCCACCCCTCCCGATGCTCCCCCGACCCCTATAAAAGGCGAGCA
>JBNKZT010000869.1:0-535 GCA_050301775.1 Promineifilaceae bacterium (SeqCode) | reverse complement strand
AAGCCGGGTGGCGTGGTTTCCAATGCCGGGAACCTCAGGGAGGCTGCAATCAACAGGGTGATCACCATAAAAACCAGCACATACTGGTATCGCATTTGTGTCATATGGGGATTTTATCTGCGTCCTTAAGAATTAACGAACCCGTGTGCAATTAAGCATATTGTGAATATATTCACTTGCGTAGGTTTTGCGTAGGCTCGGCGTAGGTCCTACGTACAGCCACAGCATGGAAAGTGTACTACTATAGTAAATGAAGGGTAAAAATCTCTTCTTCTTCTCCTCCTTTTAACGAGAGTCAGGTTTCGGCGTTCCTGGCTCTCCACAAAAACAACCGGGTCAGCGAAAGCTGGCCCGTTTTTATTTGGGAGAGAGCCATCAGCTTTCAGCTTTCAGCTCAATCGGCGTATAATTCGGCGCTATGTCAAAACCAGAAACAGATGTCGTTAAAGACGGCCGTTCTCTCGTGATGCGGGCGGCCGGATTGGTTGGGGTGGCAGTCTTATTGAGCCGGGTGATTGGTCTGGTGCGTGAGATG
>JBNKZT010000868.1:0-535 GCA_050301775.1 Promineifilaceae bacterium (SeqCode) | reverse complement strand
GTTTCCAACTGCCATTCTTCGTTGCCGCCAAGGTGTGCACCGGTTTCCAGATCGAAGGTGTTTTTGTGTAAAGGACAGGCGATTTTGCGGATATCCCCTTGATTTCCGGTAAGACCGCGTGATAGCAGGTTGACGCCCCAGTGTGGGCAGATGTTGTTTACTGCGTACCAGTCGGTATGATTGAAATTAAAGACGGCAATTTGCAGATCGCCATGTTTGACGCAGCCGCCGCCGTTTTCAATAAAGTCTGCTGCTGCTGCAACTTGAATCCAGGCTTTCATTTTTATCTGTCCTAAAAATTGTAGGATAAAACGCTGTTTTGTCCGGGCAAGACAGCGTCTTACCCTACGAACGCCGCAGATTTTCATCCGTTGTGGTGTACCCCGTTCACACTATTGGCTGTGGCTGACCGCGAACTTCAGTAAATTGCAAAGTCGGGTCTGGTTCGTTGCTGTTGACAAAGGGGCGATACCGCTGCAACTTATCCGATGAATTGAGGGTGGTGGCCCACTCGTCCTGGTAAGTGCTGACCAGA
>JBNKZT010000867.1:0-536 GCA_050301775.1 Promineifilaceae bacterium (SeqCode) | reverse complement strand
TTGTTTATCGCCAACGTGGGCGAGATTTATGATCTGGAAGATGTGCGCGGCATCAGTCCGTTAAAATTGCAGCTGGTGGAACGGTTTGAATCGCTGCCGCGGCCGCTGCGCTGGCAGCTGCAAAATGTAACGCATGTGCTGTCCGATGGGGAAATTGAAGAAGGCTTAACGGCCGTTATCCCCATCACCGAAAGCATCATGCCCGGTGAAACAGTGGCGGCAACGCTCTACCGGTTTGAAGATGCGCTGCCGCGTGCCTGGATGAGTTACCAACCGATTGTTGTGCCTGATGATGAAACGGCATTCCAGGCCATTCAAGCACCTGAGTTTGATGCGGCACAGCAGGTGGTGCTCACGGAACCGGCTGCCAATTTAGGAGATGTGTCCTTGCCGGATACAGTGCCTGTGGTGCAAACCAAGCGCACGGCTGCGAATCGACTTTCGCTGGCAGTGGAAACGGCCGTTCCCGGCATTTTGGTGGTGAGTGAATGGGCTGTACCGGGGTGGAAGGTGGTTGTAGATGGAACGGCCGTAAC
>JBNKZT010000866.1:0-537 GCA_050301775.1 Promineifilaceae bacterium (SeqCode) | reverse complement strand
ATCCACAGCAATATCTAGCGCAACAAACAACTCAACCCATTCCTCCCGGGCATCTACACCCAAACCTGCTGCAGGATCATACATGATTTCGCTAATGCGCAAAGCACAACCGGATTGGGCGTGGGCCGGTAACGGCCGTTTCACCCCCACCAACACCATCAATCCACACAGCAACAACAAACTCCCAAACAATTTATTAACAGACATAGAAACCCTCCTGGCAAGACCAAAAAATGTTTGAAAAAAGTTGGATTGTAGACAATACAATAGGGTTACAAAAGCAATACCGGAACAGGGTAACTATAACAAAAAATCACGAATTACACGAATAGACAAATAACACGAATAAAAGCATTCGTACCACTCGTCTATTCGTTAAATTCGTGATTCTCCCAAAACAATTCGAGTCGTTGGAAGTCAAAAACGGCCGTTTCCCCAAAACTTTCCCCCACAATCCCAACCTGATTACCAATCCCTCCAACCTTCCCAACCCACAACAATTCACGATTAATCCGCACCGTCACTTCCTCCCCAACC
>JBNKZT010000865.1:0-538 GCA_050301775.1 Promineifilaceae bacterium (SeqCode) | reverse complement strand
CAGGAGCAGGGCGGCCAAAACAGTATGGTGAACGCTTTGCTTTGCAAGAGCCAGACACCTGGCATCCCCCAGATGAAGCAATAACCATCATGGAAGCAAGTCGACGCGGCAAACAATACCGGATTGAAATCAAGGCGTGGCACAATATGCTGATGCCGGGCAAGAACAAACCCAAGCGGATACCCATGGCACGTTATCCCTTTACGCTGGTGCAGGTTATTCGGTATGATGAGGCAGGCAACTTGGCCTGTCAACGGCCAATGTGGCTGCTGGCAATTGGCCAATACCGGCATGAGTTGAGTGCTCAAAACATCTATGAAGCATACAAACAACGGTATGACCACGAACATTTTTTCCGTTTTGGTAAACAGAAAATGTTGCTCGATGGCTTCCAAACACCAGACGATAATCGGGAGGAAAAGTGGTGGCAGTTGGTTCACTTAGCCTACGCACAATTATGGCTGGCCCGACATGTAGCTCGCTGTTTACCCAAGCCGTGGGAACGGAATTTGTCCGCGATGAAACAGGGTATATTGTC
>JBNKZT010000864.1:0-538 GCA_050301775.1 Promineifilaceae bacterium (SeqCode) | reverse complement strand
ATTGACGGTAATATTACCCTTACTCCCCGACAGGGCAATGCCAGAACCTTTGCCTATTGGCGTATTTTGCAGCACGTAGTTTTGCACGGAATGCAGCACCACACCGAAATCGCCTACCTGCTAACCGCAAAAGGTCAGTCGCCGGGGGATATTGATTTTATATTTTATGCAGGGTAGCAAGTAGCAAAGTAGCATCCGAACCACAACATATAGTTGTGATCTTTCGCTTTATCCCAATATCTTGTGGATATCCCAAATTTTGTTTGGGATAAATTTGGGATAAGTTGGGTTATTGGGATATGGAAACAAAAGTTATCCGCAGTAAACGACGCAAAAAAACAATCAGCGCCCGCGAGGTTGACGGCGTGTTTGTGGTACAGGCCCCGGCCGCAATGAGCGATGCCGACCTGCAACCCATCATCGACAACTTGCGGCAGCGATGGGAACGCAAACAGACAAAAAAACAGCTTGATGACAAGGCGCTGCATAAACGGGCGCAGGATCTAAACCGGCAATACTTTAAAGGCAAGCTCAAATG
>JBNKZT010000863.1:0-539 GCA_050301775.1 Promineifilaceae bacterium (SeqCode) | reverse complement strand
CAGCTGCAAGATGTGGCTGAGAACTTGTTTGGGGGGGATGGCCAGGCTGAGGGTAGCGGGTTCGTGGAGGGTTTCGAGATGGCCGGAGTCGATTAAATGGTTAATGGTTAATGGTAAATGGTTAATGGTTAATTGGTCTAGTGGACCAGGGAGTTGGGCGAAGAGGGCTGCATGTTCGGCGGGCGGCTCTTTGTCGGTGGGGAGGATGGTGGTTTGGCCGGGGGTGCGGATGATACGGCCGTCGCCATCCCGCACAATGGCATAACCTCGCTCTAACGTGGCTTTGGGACTCACGGCTGTGAGCTGCGTTTGCAGCAAGTTCAGGCGATGGCTCGATTGGTCTAATCGCCGCTGCATGGCCCGCTCCAAACGCGCCTGCCAACTGTCCAGCCGCTGCCGGTTCCCAGCTCAGTGTGGACTGGCATTGCAATAGATTTTGTCGAAGGGTTTCCTAAAGTCGGCGGCAAATCGGTGATTCTTACTGTTGTCGATCAATTTTCTAAGTTTGCTCACTTTATTCCATTGGGTCATCCCTATTC
>JBNKZT010000862.1:0-539 GCA_050301775.1 Promineifilaceae bacterium (SeqCode) | reverse complement strand
TTTGGGGATTTTCTGAGGCTAGGGACCTTTTTGGAATTATTTTTCAAATTCCCGGGTTTGACTGTAAATTCTTGGACTGCGGGTTAATTACAAAGAAACACAGTGGCTTCTTTGCAAAATTCCTAGAAATATTGATTTAACAAATTAATTTTGTAAAGAAATCCCCGTAGACTGGGTCCACGGGGCCGTGGACCACCGACATCTCGGTCCACGGTGGACCGGCCGTGGACGGTGGCACCGATCTCGCCGGAGCTTCGGCTTCCGGCCGCTCCGGTGTCCACGGGCGCCGGCCAAGGGGTGGGAGAGGGGGAGGAGGCGGCGGTGAGCACATTTGTGGGCTCCTCGGAGCTCGGGAGGTGGGGAAACACCAGCGCGGTGGAGAGGGATGACCAGCGGCGGCCGGTGCTTGGTGAGGTGGGGGTTGCGGACTCGGGAGCGAGCAAAGAGGGCGGGGGTGAGTGTGGTGATGGTCAGGGCTGCTCCTCGCCCTTTTATAGGGGCCGGGAGGAGTACGGAGGAGGGGTACCGGTGAAGAATCG
>JBNKZT010000861.1:0-539 GCA_050301775.1 Promineifilaceae bacterium (SeqCode) | reverse complement strand
GGAAGCCCATCATGGTCCTTAGCTGGAAGCCCTCAACCCGTGCCCGCCACAGCAGCAAGCCCAGGCAGACCACGTTGACAACGGTAACGGACAGCGTCGAAAAAACTGCCCCGGCCTCTAATCCCACTGACTGACCGGTAGCCCGGAACGCCAGGACGATGATGCCATTGCCCAGCAATATCAGCGGCAGCCTGATGAAGGTCATGAATAGGGGCCAACCCCATTTTGCAAGTAATTTTTTGAACATCACAGCACCTCGTTGCGTGGCAGATTGGTCCAATCTCAAAGATTGGACCAATCTCGTTGACACCTTAATATCCCTGCTCATCCAGCCAGAATTGCAAGACTTCTGTCAATTCGTCAGAAAGCGGCGCAGATAAAAACTCGTCGTAGGAAGTTAAGCACAGGCCGGTCAGGTGGAAGGTGTGGTATGCGCCAGAGATCGTTACCGTTTGCAGATTTTGCGGCGGGTTGCCATTGAAAATTTCATCGAAACGCGCCAGGTTAACCTCGGCAGGTACCATGGGATCATTTTCTGC
>JBNKZT010000860.1:0-540 GCA_050301775.1 Promineifilaceae bacterium (SeqCode) | reverse complement strand
GCTATCCGAGCCGGGAAGAAATCGAGGAAATGGCGCACGGCCGGTTCAAATTCTTCGGGCAAATCGCGCCACAAACCGCCGGGGCGGAAGTAACTAACCATCATGCGCTGTCCGCCAACCATTTCGTAAATATCCAGTAGATATTCCCGTTCGCGGAAACAGTAAAGGAAAACGGACATGGCCGCCAGGTCCAGCGCACTGGTACCTAACCAAATCAGGTGGCTGGAAATACGGGATAGTTCGGCTAAAATCACACGAATCGCCTGGGCACGCGGCGTGGCTTCTACACCCAGCAGTTTTTCCACAGCCAAAACGTACGCCAGAGTATTGGACCAGACCGTCAGGTAATCCAAACGATCGGTCATCACCAATGCTTTGGTGTAGGTCTTGGCTTCCATGTTCTTTTCGACGCCGGTGTGCAGAAAACCAATGTCGGGAGCCAGGTTAACGACGGTCTCACCATCCAGTTCAACAAGCAGACGCAGCACGCCGTGGGTGCTGGGGTGCTGCGGCCCCATGCTAAGCAGCATGTTTTCTTCG
>JBNKZT010000859.1:0-541 GCA_050301775.1 Promineifilaceae bacterium (SeqCode) | reverse complement strand
TGCTGCTGCTCATGGCCTGGCACGCCTGGCACATGCGCTTCATCTGGCGCGTGTCAGAAACGGTGGGGCGACGGTTGTTTTTGGGAACGGCCGTTTCCAAGATTTCTCTTTATTTCACTCATTGAAACGATAATATCCAGCTAATTGTTGTGGTTCATCACATAATTAGCGACAGCCTGACCCATGACGGCGACCCCGTTAATCATGGCACGTTCATCAAAATTAAAACGTGGATGATGGTGTGGATATTGCCCAAAATTATCATCGCCAGCACCAATGAAGAAGTAGCAGCCGGGGACTTCATCCAGGAAAAAGCCCATATCTTCTGAGGCCATTGTGCGTTTTTCGACGACCCTGTCTTCACCCATTATCTGAATAACTGCATCGCGTACATGCATGGTTGGTTCAGGAGCATTGACGACAGCCTGGACAATGGCAATCGTTTCCATCGTTGCTGTACAGCTGAACGCATCCGCCATTTTCGTGGCCATTTCTAAAATACGACGATAAATCATGCGGTGCAAATCATTGTTGTAGCTGC
>JBNKZT010000858.1:0-542 GCA_050301775.1 Promineifilaceae bacterium (SeqCode) | reverse complement strand
ATCAAGTTTGGATCAGTGGTGTAATTGTGGTAGAGAGCCAAACACCCCTAAGTGCCCAACTATATTGAATATAAATTACACTAAGTCATTTTACCACTTGTGAAGTAACTCTCAAATTTTGAATAGAAGTGAGTCAATGTAAAATTATATTTAAATATATCCAGTAAACATGGAATTTTAGAGAATTTATCAGATTTTTCCAAAAAGGTTTAAACCCTTTAAAATTCATGGAAGATTTACATTAGATTTGATTCCAAAATTTCTATCATTAGATACATTGGGAATTGGAAGTTTAGCCAATGAACAAAGTTGTTCATCATTTTCAAATCTAGAACTTTACAAAATTAGTTTGAATATTCAAATTCAAACCAAGGCTTTAAACGGAAGGCTTTTAAATCAATTCAGAGAAAAAGTTTCAAAATGAAATTTGAATATTTTTGAAAAGCAAAATCGACCTAGGGCTCAGAAATAAAAATATGCATGCCATGAAATGCAACCTATTTATTTGAAATTTTCCTATCACTAATTAGGTGAAATGCATT
>JBNKZT010000857.1:0-543 GCA_050301775.1 Promineifilaceae bacterium (SeqCode) | reverse complement strand
AAAATGCACATTTGCTGAATTTAGCATATAGTTGATGGTCACGAAGCCATTGTAAGATAATCCGAAGATGCTTATCATGTTCTTCCTCATTCTTAGAGTAGATAAGGATGTTGTCAATGAAGACCACGATAAATTTGTCCAACTCCGACATGAATACGGAGTTTATTAGATACATGAAATGTGCAGGAGCATTCATGAGCCCAAATGACATAACCAGGTACTCATACAATCCGTACATGGTAGAGAATGTCGTTTTTGGAATATCATCCAGATGGATCTTGATTTGATGATAATCGGGATGGATATCGACTTTGAGTTTGCCGTAGCCGCGTTCGGCGTCAGCCAGGGTTTGTTGGGCGACTTGGCGTAAATCGTTTTGGGTTAACGGCCGTAACTGAAAAATCCGGCTCCGACTGACCAGCGCTTTGTTCACTTCAAAATAGGGATTTTCGGTCGTCGCCCCGATGAGGATGATGGTGCCTTTTTCGACGTGGGGCAGGAGGGCATCTTGCTGGGCTTTGTTCCAGCGATGGACCTCATCGA
>JBNKZT010000856.1:0-543 GCA_050301775.1 Promineifilaceae bacterium (SeqCode) | reverse complement strand
CACGCAGGCGATGGAAATTATGCAGCAGTTGAATCAGGAAATGGGCACGGCGTTTGTGTTTGCCACGCATGACCCGCGTGTAGTGGCGTATGCGCGGCGGGTGGTGAAGATGCGAGACGGCCGTTTAGTTGACAACGGCAACGGTGCATAAGAAACACGATTCGTCATTTCGAGGTCTTCCGAGAAATCCCTCCGTTATGTGCTGTAAAGACGTTTGGGATTCCTCGGCGGACCTCGGAATGACATGTTATTCGTTTGATAAAATCCCCTTTTGGATGGCAACTGAAACGGCTGCGGCGCGGGAATCGACGCCCAGCTTGTTGTAAATATTGGTGAGATGGGCTTTGATGGTGCGTTCGGTGACGCCGAGTTGGCGGGCGATTTCTTTGCTGCGGTCGCCACGGGAAACGGCCGTTAACACCTCATGTTCTCGTTCCGTTAATTCCCGGTTTCCTCCTGATTTTGGTTTGGATTCTGGGGTTTTGGGTGCATCTGGGTGAGCCAGCACCCGTGCCAAAATCTCCGGCTGCAGCAGCGTTTCCC
>JBNKZT010000855.1:0-544 GCA_050301775.1 Promineifilaceae bacterium (SeqCode) | reverse complement strand
GGATAATCTTCTTGTTTTACAATCTGTAACATCTAAACAATGATGAGGTGCATAAGGAACGAGAATTAAATAACTTGCCCATTTAGATTGGTTCAATCTCCGAAGATTGAACCAATCTTGACCAACTTTTTTAAGAGCTATTCCTAAAATGCTGAGATGCTAAAATGCTAAAACATATCATGTTTGGATTGAATTTGAAGCGAAATGGGGTGAATGGCAAAACGGCCGTTTCTCCCAATCCCATCACCAAAATAGCAGCACCAGCCAACGTCACAAAACCAACCATACCTTCTGCCCGCCGTTCGGTACCACCCCAAAGGCTCATCACTAAACTGCCAACCAACATCCCGGTGACTTCCGTGGCGATGCCGCCTACCGCGCCGCAATGGCTGCCGTCCTGACAAAACGGGTTTGTGGGTAAGCAAGTGTCCGAGTATACAAGTACAGATTCACTTGCAAACTTGCAAACTCGCCAACTTGCATTACGATCTAGCAGTCAAGTTGGCCGGGTGATCGCGGCTTTGCACGTTCAAAGCTGAGGAAA
>JBNKZT010000854.1:0-544 GCA_050301775.1 Promineifilaceae bacterium (SeqCode) | reverse complement strand
CTGATGAGCAGTACGAGAGCATCCCCGACGACGAGATCGCCCTGCTGGCGAGGAAGTTCCGTGCGTTGCACAGGTTCCGCAAGGAGAGGAGGAGGTCTTCTAGGGGCTGCTTTGAGTGCGGTGACATCACCCATTTCATCACCGACTGCCCCAAGAGGAAGAAGGTCGACTCCTCCAACAAGTACAACTACAACAACCGGAATGACTCCAGTGACAAGGGTGAGGGCAAGAAGAAGTACCGCTTCGGGGACAAGAAGAAGAAGAAGTTTTAGAAGATGATATCCTGAGCGTGTGCTACCCTCAGCGACCTTAACTTCTCCAGCGATGACTCCTCCAGCTCAGAGGAGGATGAGAAGGTCAAGCACAAGCCAGGTGACTTCACCGGCCTTTGCCTCATGGGCAAGTCTTCACACCACATCTCTGACTCTGACTCCGATATAAGTGATGATCTATCCCCAAGGGTCTTTCTTGAGAGTTGTTGAGCTTTAAAATGCCCTTTGCAACCAAGACAAGTTGCTTTACAAGGTTTTTTAAGAGAACAAAA
>JBNKZT010000853.1:0-544 GCA_050301775.1 Promineifilaceae bacterium (SeqCode) | reverse complement strand
AAATACACCATCATCTCCGGGAGGAGTAGCTGGTAACGAGACTGACAGAAAAGATGGGGTTATGCAAGCAAGTTTGCGAGTTGAAAGCCCCCACAGCCAACGCCCAACGAAAGTCGCCCGGATGGATTACCGAAGAAATGGCCGGTTATCGGTAAACGGTGAACAGTAATCGGTAAAATCTGATTACGGAGCACGGATTACCGACCACCGATAACCAAACAAAGTAGACCGGTACGGGTAAGCCCGTTACAGCGCAACCCTGATGTTGGTCAGGGTAAAGTGCAAGGCACAACCTGTGCCCTGAAAAGAGGTGGTACCGCGGAATCAAGCCCATTTCGTCCTCAACGGATGATTTGGGCTTTTTGATTTCGGCCACAGAGCACACAGAGGAAAAAGAGGTTTTCTCAAAAATCTCTGTGACCTCTGTGGCAACAATCGGAGGTTTTTATCATGTCTTTACCCAAGCGGTACAATCCTAAAACGGCCGAACCTGCCCTACAAACCCAGTGGCAGGCCAACGGCACCTATCATTTTGATCCCAATT
>JBNKZT010000852.1:0-546 GCA_050301775.1 Promineifilaceae bacterium (SeqCode) | reverse complement strand
TTTATAGAATATAGCTAATTAAGGCATCATTGCGAGACAAGCCTCGCAACACACCAACACTCAAGCAAAGATCCAAATCATTCATGAGCACCATTAAACAAAGCAAACTAATCCTCATGAATGAATACTACGAATTACAACTCGATTGACTAAATGAACCCTGGAAACTTATTCTTAATCTTAAACTTAAAGACTTAGACTCGATGACTCAATCTCGATAATTACTTCCATCCATGGGGAACCACTCATCCACATCGTAGTCGGCCTCGGTCGGGTCATCCAAGTCATCCAAAGCATCCAACTCATGTGGACCATTCATCATCCTCGACAGGCTCTCCTCATAGTCCCTCATGAGTGCATGGTAGAGACGGAGCTGCGGCATCTCAGGATCAGCATCTGCCTGGATGACATCATGTGGCATTGGGACTTCTTGCTCAGGGATCGCCTCCACAGGGCCTTCTTCATCGATCTCCTCAGGTGCGGCAGCAGGGGGCATAGGAGGTGGTGGCGCGGCATCAGGGGGTGTGGCAGCATCTCCTCCGTCGT
>JBNKZT010000851.1:0-546 GCA_050301775.1 Promineifilaceae bacterium (SeqCode) | reverse complement strand
CAAGAAGGCTATGTCCCTGCAAGCGAATTGAGAACACAAGCAAGAACAGGAAAGAACAATCTCGAATTGCAGATGAATGATTAGCTCATGAAAGTTGGGGTCTTACAAACCGAATGTCGGTGAAACTATTCTTGATAGATTAATCTAAGCAAAACCCACATAAAATGATGGTGGCTACTGAATATAAAGGGTCTAGGGTCATGGCCGAACCCTAGGATGCATCCCTAATGGACTCCAACTAGATACACGGCCCATCGGGCCAAAATAGTGGCGTAGCACCAAAAATGGTTCTGGAAATCGGTACTATTTTGATGATTGTGGACGACTCCGATTTTAGTTGGACATGAGACTGGTGCCATTTTTAAAGTTTATCTCCTTAGCTTTCCGTGCATATGTAGAATGTCCAAAACAGAGGTCGTATGCAATCTGGACGTCAATTTGAATACGAGGTGGTTCTGGACTCTGAGTTGGACTCGAACTCAGCATTTCCGAATTGGATTGGTTCGTCACCTTCTCGTGCACATCTCCTTGGCTCTCCAGCACCTT
>JBNKZT010000850.1:0-547 GCA_050301775.1 Promineifilaceae bacterium (SeqCode) | reverse complement strand
TTTCTTGCGCAGGTTAATGATGTGGGCATCACCAACGTGCATATGATTAGGATATTCCCATTATCTCTCTCTGGGGCAGCCTTTAATTGGTTCACTTCCCTACATTCGAATTCGATAGATTCTTAGGTTACTTTAGAGCAGAAATTCCATGATTACTTTTACAACGGGGAGGTAGAACTTAGATTGTCTGACCTTACATCCTTGAGGAAGAAGTATACCAAAACCGTTTAGGAAGGTTAGAAATCAGTGTTATAACCTAACCATTACAGAATAAGATTTGGTTGATCTAGCTTTTGTAAGTTTGACACCGTATCTTAGGGATAAGTTGAGCGGTCAGGAGTTTTCTGACACTAACCAACTCCTGTAGCGTG
The DNA here is from genome assembly GCA_050301775.1 of Promineifilaceae bacterium (SeqCode). Taxonomy (GTDB): domain Bacteria; phylum Chloroflexota; class Anaerolineae; order Promineifilales; family Promineifilaceae; genus JACKCC01. The sequence goes on along the minus strand of JBNKZT010000850.1, from coordinate 176 downwards.
CGTTGCCCTACGAGAATTGTGCTAAGTCTAGCCGATTCGGGGACGGTGCTAACAAAGACAAGGAAAAGCACCATGTTAACTTCATGGATGAGGAGGCCGACGACGAGGAGGGCAACTAGGTTTGCATAGCCAAGTGGGTTAAGAAACCCGGGGATAAACCCATCTTGTGCTCTTTC
>JBNKZT010000849.1:0-547 GCA_050301775.1 Promineifilaceae bacterium (SeqCode) | reverse complement strand
CCGGCAGCCAGCGGCGAACTGGACATCTTCGAGTGGTCAGATGGGCCGTCTTATCCGGACCCCGATCATTACTACTGGTATTGCAGTGAAATCCCCAGCGATGAATACCCAGACGGGGGCAACTGGCAGCGCCTGTGTGATGAGCGTTTGGATGAGTTGTTCACCCGACAAACCAGCGAGATCAATTTTGAAGACCGGCAGCAAACGTTCTACGAAATTACCGACATCATGTTTAATGATGTGATCTGGCTTGGTATTTGGCAAGACCCGGATATCTGGGCACTCAGCGCCAAGCTCACGAATGTGAAAATGTCTGGCGCGACACCGTTCTTCAATATCGCTGAATGGGATTTGAACGAATAAGGAATCTGTCGGCTTTCAAGGCGTTTTGAATGAAGCGTGGTGCGTGAAACGTGAAACTTAACCAAAAGTTATTCACGTTTCACGTATCACTGGCTTTTTAACCGCCTGAATTCCAAAAGAGCCAAAATATATGAGTCGATACATTATTCGCCGGCTGCTGCAAGCCATTCCCTTGCTGTTCATC
>JBNKZT010000848.1:0-547 GCA_050301775.1 Promineifilaceae bacterium (SeqCode) | reverse complement strand
TCCGGGGAGAAGCGCCGGCAGATATTGTGTTTAGGGATGATCTCGTGACAGCGTTTCGGGATATTAACCCGGCCGCTTCAACCCATATCTTGATTATCCCCAACAAATACATTCCCACAGTCAATGATGTTCAGGAAGAAGATGAAAAATTATTGGGGCGCATGATACGGGTAGCCAAACAGTTGGCGGCAGAGGAAGGCGTTGCCGAAAATGGCTACCGGCTGATCATCAACTGCAACCAGCATGGCGGCCAGGAAGTGTACCATCTGCACTTGCATCTAATCGGGGGACGGCCGTTAGGCCCCATGATCCTACGCAGCTAGTGCAGTTTGGCGCAAATATACCCACAGTCACGATACCGTCCGCGCCAAACTGCTTAAGTGTTTCGCAATATCCGTGATTTATTGGTTTATTTACGCCGCGAAACACTAGGCTTTTTCGGAAATACGCTTGATTGCGGAATGCTACCAGTTCCAAAACGGCCGTTGCCGGTTGCGGGGCAGATTCAACAGCCGACTGAGCCTGGGCCGCCAGCGCAGACTGCCAC
>JBNKZT010000847.1:0-548 GCA_050301775.1 Promineifilaceae bacterium (SeqCode) | reverse complement strand
TTGATCTGCGTGATGAGCCTATCTGTCGTGCCTCGTGGTCCTCCTGCGATCCGTCGCAGGTTTCAGCATGGTTGCAGTCCGGCCTGAGCCCGGCCTAATCTCCCAACAACAGGGAGAGTTTCATGCGCGATTTTCATCTGCCCGGCCGCTCGCCGGTTTTCGCCAGCAATGGCCTTGCCGCCACCTCGCATCCGCTGGCCTCGCTGACGGCGGTGAGCCTTTTGCAGGCCGGGGGCAATGCGGTGGATGCGGTGATCGGCGCGGCGATGGTGCTGAATATCTGCGAGCCGCAGATGACCGGGCTGGGCGGCGATTGCTTTGCGCTGGTGAAGCCTGCGGGCAGCGAAGAGGTGATTGCGCTGAACGGATCGGGCCGCGCGCCGGCCGGGCTGGATGCCGGGGCGCTGCGCGAAGCGGGGCACAAGGCGATGCCGATCCGCGATGCGGCGGCGGTGACGGTGCCCGGGGCTGTCGATGCGATGTGTCGCCTGTCGGAAGCACATGGCGCGCTGCCGCTCTCTGAGGTTCTGGCCCCCGCGATCCGCTAT
>JBNKZT010000846.1:0-549 GCA_050301775.1 Promineifilaceae bacterium (SeqCode) | reverse complement strand
TGATGTTGCCCTTGCCCCTGTATCAGGTGTCTGATTGGGTGGGACAGACAGTATTGGTCGGGGTGTTGGGGCTGCCGGCCACAAAGTTCAATGATGACCGGCTGGGGCGCACTTTGGATGCGCTCTATCCCCATCTGGAAGCCATCTGGCAGGACGTGGTCGAGACAGCCTGGCTCACAGCGGACATTGACCTGTCGCTGATCTTCTACGACCTGACGGCCTTTGTGGCCCACGGTCGCTACGCCCACAGTGAGCAGGTCGACTTTGGCTTTGCCCATAATACCCCCAGCAACAAACGCAAGTTCAAACTGGGTTTGAATGTCAGCGCCGATGGCCACCTGCCCTGGTTGTACCGGATGTGGTCCGGTCGCACGGCAGACCAGGCCACCGTTGCACACAATATGGCGCAATTGGCCGCCTGGCTCAAGCGGCACGGCCAGCCGCTCGGCGACAGTCTGATTGTGGGCGACCGGGCCATGTTGACGGATGAGTTGGCCCTGGCCTACGACCAGCACGGTCTGCGCCATCTGACCGGTTTGCGCTGTCTGC
>JBNKZT010000845.1:0-549 GCA_050301775.1 Promineifilaceae bacterium (SeqCode) | reverse complement strand
TAACGAAACACCTGAGGAAGGGGTCTCTGTGAAGTCCGCACTACATTCTGACAACCCAGATGAAATTGTGGGGCTTCATTAAGTTGTTCGTGCTATACCTATCAGTACATATGGAACTTAGCCTCCACCTCAGCTTTTACCTCAGACGCATCCTCGGGGGCTACACGGTGGGCACCATCACGGGATCTCCAATCAAGATTGTGGAGGCTTTAGCCCCGCAATCTCATCATCGAATCTTGTGGAAGTGTCCACAGTACCATATGAGTACCTGTTCCATCCACCGTCGAGTGACCAGCTTCGGCCACCTGCTCAACAGAGGGCTTGGGGCTACTGTCGGGGTAATATACCCCGGGTACCATGGGCCACCGGTTATGGCCCAAAACTCTGGATATGATCGGTTCCCTCCAGTGGCAAACGGCTGGGGAACCATACACCCTGTAACAAAAAATAGTCCAACCACTCCAGGCTGAAGAGGAGGAGTCAGCAACCAAAAAAGAACTAATCTCGAGAACAATCCACACCATCACTTCTCCAACCTACGATTAGCAC
>JBNKZT010000844.1:0-549 GCA_050301775.1 Promineifilaceae bacterium (SeqCode) | reverse complement strand
TCCGCTTTGCTCAAGGAGTTTCTGCATGACCCATGACATCGGCGCCACCTTCCGCGCCCTGCACCGGCCCGGCAACCCCTTCATCCTTGCCAATGCCTGGGATGTGGGCAGCGCCAAAATGCTGGCCGCTCTGGGGGCTGAGGCGATTGCCACGTCAAGCTCGGCCCATGCCTTCACGCTGGGGCGCGCCGATGGGGATGTCAGCCGTGACGAGGCGCTGTCCCATGCGCAGGATCTGGTTGCAGCGGTCAGCCTGCCGGTCTCGGGCGATTTCGAAAACGGCTTTGGCGATGATCCGGATACCGTTGCCGAAACGGTCCGTCTGGCGGCGGAAGTGGGGCTGGCAGGGATATCGATCGAAGACATCCCGCAGCATGGCCCGGCCCCCTATGGGCGCGATCTGGCGATTGAACGCATCCGCGCCGCCGCCGCTGCGGCCCGTGCCCTGCCGCGGGATTTCGTGCTGGTCGCCCGCGCCGATGGGGTGATGCAAGGGCAGTACGATCTCGACGAGGCTCTGGCGCGGCTGGCTGGGTATGAAGAGGCCGG
>JBNKZT010000843.1:0-550 GCA_050301775.1 Promineifilaceae bacterium (SeqCode) | reverse complement strand
AGGCGGCGCTGGCGCAGTATGCCCACTGTCGCGCTATTTTGCAGGCTGAGTTGGGGGTAGAGCCAGCCCTGGCGACACAGGAAATGGCGCGTCGGTTGGAAAACGGCCGTTCTGCCCCACACTGTCAACCAACTGCGCGATTTAGCCCCGGACCCCACCGATCCGCTGGTCCTTGGCTTGCAGGCCATTGCCGGGACTGCCTCGTCGCGGCAGCGCAAAGCATGGCAGCAGTGGCTGATGGGTGGCCGTCGTGTTAAGAGTATGAACAAAGGCGTGCCACGCGGCGTCAAATTCCCCTCGATTTACAAGATTGGGCATAATGCACGGCAGATTGCATATTTGCTGACGGCCGTTTCTGCCCTGGCACGTTTGGGTAATTACAGTGGTCTTTGTTTGTTGGTAGATGAAGCAGAGAGCTATTCATTGTTACGGCCGTATCAACGCCCCAAAGCCAGTCTTTTCTTCCAGGCAGTTATCTACGCCGCCTTGCGCCAGAACCAGGACAAGATTGATGAGGCAGAATTCCCGCAGCATCGTTGGCGCAGTTATC
>JBNKZT010000842.1:0-550 GCA_050301775.1 Promineifilaceae bacterium (SeqCode) | reverse complement strand
CTGAGACATTGGCGGCGGTGTTTAGGGTGTTGGGAGAAAACGGCCGTTTTGTGATCGTCCCCGAAGGGCATCTTACCGGCGGTGGCGTGATGCACAGGTTTATCCACTGGCTGTTTCGTATCACCGGCCAACGCGCCGGCCCATTTGCCGTTGCTAATGACCATTTTTGGCCCGATGAAGCCATGTGGGAGCCATTTCACCGCCGCTTTGCGGAAGCTGGTTTTGTTGTTACTATCCATCACGTTCAGCGACCCCGCAGCGGCGTGACGGTAATTGTTTGTGAGAAGGTGAATCAGAGAGAATCGGACTAGCAGTTTGTCGGAAAAGTACAAAAAGCCTGGCTTCTGGTCGTTTTTGGCGCAAGGCTTACACGAGGAACGAAATGCTTTCATCAGCAAAAGCCAGGCTTTTCCGACAGGCTGCTAGAGGTGATGGTCATTTACTCTTATCCGCCGCCTTTGGTCAACAATTCGTAATGTAATAATCCCAGCGCATCCATGCGCACATTGTCTATATTGGGCAGCGCAATTGCGAAGCGCTGCTCTTGTAA
>JBNKZT010000841.1:0-551 GCA_050301775.1 Promineifilaceae bacterium (SeqCode) | reverse complement strand
GAACCGACATTCTCAGTCTTTGGGCCCCATTGATTATGTAACTTAACCCTGGACGTAAAGTCACTGAACAACAGTTAGCGAACCCCTGAGCGATCTATAAAAGCCCCCCTACCCTTCAGGCAGGGGTACGAGATCCACTTCACCCTTCACCACGCGAACTTCTTGAGCTCTCTGCTCACCCCTTGTAATACTTGTTTATCTTCAATATCAAATCACTGGATGTAGGGCTATTACCTTCAAGGAGCGGCCTGAACCAGGATAGATCACTGTATGCTTTGTAGTTCGCAAAACCACCTTAGAACTGGAACGCGCTATCTTGACCACCATGTATCTTGCCGGTGCAAAAAACATCGACAGGATATGACAACCATATCCCAAACGGACCCCACAATTACCGAATGGCCTGCCAAAGCTCAGGGTTGTAAGGTAAAACCCGCCAATGGGGTTAGTGCCGCCCAGAGCAAAGGTTGAGGGACAAAGCGACACAAAAGGGTGGCTAGCAGCTAGCACACCCGAGGCCCCATCGATGAGACCAGATCGGAAGAGCACAC
>JBNKZT010000840.1:0-551 GCA_050301775.1 Promineifilaceae bacterium (SeqCode) | reverse complement strand
ACCAGTGAAGCTGTCGCCAGAACAGTCGCTGAGCCTGATTGCACCGTCAGGTACCAGATCAGGGCGAACTGAACAAGCTGGCTGCCAATAATTGAGATGGCCTGTCCACCCCAGATAGTAAAGAAGCGACTTTTCCAGGATATATTGTCGTTAACAGAAAATTGTGTAGCCATGATAAAACCTTCCTTATTTTAGATTGGACCAATCTCTGAGATTGGTCCAATCTTGAATGTACTTAAAACCCCAACTCAGTGAGCCAACTTGATAAGCGCTCTTCTCTTTCTTTATTGTCTGACCCATTCTCGCGGGGTTTGCCCAGATACTTCTCAGCGACGATTTTCCCATCCAGCATAAAGAGCACGCGCTCTGTTCTGGCTGCCACTTTGACATCATGCGTTACCAGCATGATGGTTGTGCCGGATTTGTTGATTTCTGTCAGCAAATCCATGATCTCGCAGGCGGCCTTTGAATTGAGCGCCCCTGTGGGTTCATCACCAAACAAGATGTCGGGCTTGTTGATCAGTGCCCGGCAGATGCCAACACGTTGCAAC
>JBNKZT010000839.1:0-551 GCA_050301775.1 Promineifilaceae bacterium (SeqCode) | reverse complement strand
ATCTCGGCGGCAAATTCCGTCGGCTCGTCATGGTTCACCAGAACCGGATAGCCACGATGATAATCGACCGTCGCCGTGGCCCCAAAGGCTTCGGCGGTGCTCTGCGCCACGCGTGTCAGATTGGCCTCGGCCAGATCGCGGATCTCGGCGCTCAGCGTGCGCACCGTGCCTTTCAACAGCACATGCTGCGGGATCACGTTAAAGGCCTCGCTTTCGGTGCGGAAGGCGCAGGTTGACACCACAGCCTGTTCGATCGGGTCCACATTGCGGCTGACAATGCTTTGCAGCGCCACCACAATCTGCGCCGCCACCAGCGTTGTATCCACAGTTTTATGCGGCATGGCCGCGTGGCCGCCCTTGCCTTCCACATGGATCTCAAACTGGTCGGTCGCCGCGAACATCGCCCCCGAACGCACGCCGAATGTGCCCACCGGGATGCCCGGCCAATTATGCATCCCGTAGACTTCCTGAATATTCCAGCGATCCATCATGCCGTCGTCGCACATTTCCTTGCCGCCGCCGCCGCCCTCTTCGGCGGGCTGAAAGATCAG
>JBNKZT010000838.1:0-551 GCA_050301775.1 Promineifilaceae bacterium (SeqCode) | reverse complement strand
GGCGCAGTTTGACGTGTGCTTCCTGGAAAAATCCGTCGGCGTCGAGTGGGACTTTAAACAGGTTGGCGGTTTGATGGGCGTCGTCCTGTGGCACAATGGGCATGGAGAGGACGATGAGGTCGGGGGTGAGGGATAACGGCCGTTTCAATACCGGTTCCCAGGCGTGAATAGAGACTGGGGACTGGGGACTAGAGACTACTACTTCCGGCTTGTGCGCCTGATCGTAGCGGACGAAAATGACACCTTTTTCACGGGCGCGGGTGTAGAGACGTTCGTTGAAGCCGTAGGTGCGGATGTCGCGGTAAAAAATGGTGATGGCCGTGTTTTGGTTTTGGTCTTTTAAGGCCAATGCATTTTTCAGCGCCACCGTGCAGCAAATACGGCTGCAATACTGCTCGGCAGGGCCGACGCACAGGATCATGACCACAGATTGGGGCCTAGAGATTGGAGACTGGTAACTGGCAAGTCGTGTTTCAAACTGCTGTTGGGTGATGATCCGATCATCTGTGCTATAGCCGTAGTCGGGGCCGCGATATTCCTGCCCGCCGGTA
>JBNKZT010000837.1:0-552 GCA_050301775.1 Promineifilaceae bacterium (SeqCode) | reverse complement strand
TTCTATTTATGCCTTTCTATCGCTGTTGCTGGCCGTGCCTCTGGGTATTTTGGGAGCGCAATACGTGCGGGTCCTCCTGGTGGGCCTTTTCAATATGAAGGCAGGCCAGATCGCCATTTTGTCCCACGTGGTGCTGACTCAGGTGGCGGTGGCCCTGCTGTCGCCGCTGGTGGTGGCAATTGTGCCGGTTCTCCTCGGCGCTCGCATCACCGTGCGCGAAGCCATCAGCACCTATGGCATCAACGGTGCCTCCGGCTTAATTGATCGACTGCTAACCCAGGCCGTCAACCTGCCTCGGGCCATTGTGCTAACCATTGGCAACACCTTCCGCAACAAAGGCCGGGTCTTTTTTACCCAACTCACGCTGGTTGGCAGCGGCCTGGGTTTTATGATGGTGATGAACACCCAGGCGTCGCTCTTGTTTACTTATTGCGATGTGGTCTTTTCAACGTTTAAGGCCAATGTTTTCCTCTCGCTTGAGGATGACGAGCGCATTGATGCTATCCAGGAGATTGCCCTGGCCCATCCAGAGGTGACGGCAGTGGAGATGTG
>JBNKZT010000836.1:0-552 GCA_050301775.1 Promineifilaceae bacterium (SeqCode) | reverse complement strand
TAAACCTCAAATCACACAGAAAAGATCAACTGTTTTTTCTGTTTCTAAATCCAGCACTTATCTACCACGTCGAACGATCTTCTGCTTTATTCATCACATGAAAGTCTTAAAATAGTTTCCCCTTCCCAAAACTTTGCGATAGAAGAAAACAGAAGGTATTGGTTCATCACTTCCCTCCAGGGAATTGTATAACCAATTGAAGATCATACCAAGCGAGGCGCAAAATCAACTTTAAAAGTAACTAAGACCGTTGCCTAAGCTTGTCGAAGGCAAACCGGGCTTCGACAGACTCAGCCTTCGAGGGGCTTAGTCGTTACAATACGTGAAATTAAAGGTGAACTTGCCTTCAATCACCAATCATCAATCCTCAATCTTTGCCTGGCAAAACAAAACCAGGCGCAGGAAAGATATTATACCTCTCTTGCGCCTGGTTGGAATAAACGACAATCTACCTCCTGGAGGTTCCGCAACCTTCGGGAGGTAGATGCAAAACTAAAAGTCAAACAAGTACCTCTTACCATCGCGTAAGATGAAGTTCATTGTTTCGGCCTG
>JBNKZT010000835.1:0-553 GCA_050301775.1 Promineifilaceae bacterium (SeqCode) | reverse complement strand
GCGCTGTTTCTGGGCGTTGGCTTCATCTTTTTTGCCTTCGCGCATGAGTTGGCCTATGGCTTTGCTGCCGGTATTGCGCTCTTGTCGCAACGCCTCTACTTCTTTGAGCATATCCCGCCGCTGCTGGTCGAGCTGTAGAATTTCATCGATGGGTGCTTCAATGTTTAAATCGACCAGCTTTGCTTTTACTTCGTCCGGGTTTTCGCGGATATAATTTAGGTCTAGCATAGTTTTCTCCTCTCTCTAACAACAAAAAACCCCGCCCGTAAAAGGGCGAGGCTTGAACTCGCGGTGCCACCTTTTTCATCAATTAAAAATGGATAATTGAGAATGGATAAATTTCCATTATCAATTGTCAATTATCCATTATCCATTGACCTCTACTGCGCGATAACGGGCGCGACCGGGGCGGCTCGTCGCCGCCGGCTCAAGAGTGGAATTCGGCAATCCCGTCGAGCGTTTTGCACCGGCCAACGCTTCTCTGAAGCCGGGGAGTTGCTTATTTTTCTCCGTCGAAGCCATTGGGGGAGATTATAGCACGGCGTGCCGATGC
>JBNKZT010000834.1:0-555 GCA_050301775.1 Promineifilaceae bacterium (SeqCode) | reverse complement strand
ATCCGCACCAGCGGACCCGCGCCGGGGACAGTTTACGACTCCACCTGGAACTTCAACACCGTCGGCTGGCCGACAGAATCCGGTGTGTTTCGCGTGGGCATTGGCTACGAAAACGAATTGCAGCCGTATCCGTACCGCTGGGCGGTGGGCAATGTGGAAGATTTGGAATTGATTGGTGAGCATTATTACCTGATGCCGGGTGAACGAGCGGTTGTCACCGGTGGTATTCGCGTGGTTGATGAACTGGGTGTGCGCAATCCGCAGCCAATGTGGGCAGGTCTCATTCACGAAGATGTGGAAATCTCACAATTTAATGCCAACGTCGATCCACATGCTATTCAAGTGAACATGCCCGACGAAGCAAACCGGCAGGAATGTGAAGCACGGGAGGTACCAGTTAGGACTGAGGACTGAGGGCTGAGGACTTATGTAAGAAAATTCGTAGGGTAAGACGCTGTCTTGCCCGGACGGACAAAACAGCGTTTTGTCCTACGATTTACGAAGGAGATGCGGGTGCTGTTTCGAAGAATTGGATTGATTGTTTTTGCCTCATTT
>JBNKZT010000833.1:0-556 GCA_050301775.1 Promineifilaceae bacterium (SeqCode) | reverse complement strand
GAGTCCTGAGCCATTGGGCTCTCAGGAACCACCAGCTCTATCTCGAAAGGTTCCTCTTCTAGTGATGCCTCTTGTGGTATGTCGGGCTGGGACTCTTGAGGCTGTGGCACATTCTGAGGTGCCAGCTGACCGACGGGTAGACGGTCGGTGCTCTTGCGTGCGGTGCGGCGGTACGAGCCATCTATCATTTAGAAAGAGAAGAGTATGAGACCATAAAATTTTATAAAACCAAGAAATAAGAGTAAGGTGAGAGTTTTGGCAAATAATTTGTAATATAGATGTCCTTAAGAGCGACTGTTCTAGCTAGGCTGGTGTCCTACAGTCAACATAGCTCTGATACCACTTGTCATACCCCAGTTCTAAAAGAGTAGAACTGAAGCCTCTATACGTGTGCCCAGGACGTTCAAATCACACGTATAGCAACAATATGATAATCAGATGAAATGTTTGATTACAACAGAGTAATATCTCTTACATAATGACCCGTAGGTCTCAAAAAGTTTATAGAGCAGCAAACAACAGATATACTAAGCGTAGCACAGCTTCCATAGGCTTG
>JBNKZT010000832.1:0-557 GCA_050301775.1 Promineifilaceae bacterium (SeqCode) | reverse complement strand
CACAACTGCGTCATCCATTCCAACGCCGTTTCCTGATCCAGGGGATCCTTCTGATCTTCCAGCCAGACTTCCAAATCTTTTCCGCGAATCAGGTCAATCACAAGATAACTGCGATCACCTTCGGTAAAATAATCGGAGACGTCGGGAATCGCCGGATGGTCGAGCATGGCCAACATGCTGGCTTCCCGCTCGAATGACTTAATGGTCAGCTCACGGATTTGGGGATCGGGGGCAGAAATCACCATTTCCTTGATGGCGCACAATTTGGTGACGTTGGAGAAGCGCATATCACGGGCCTGGTAAACCGAATTGAAACCGCCGACGCCCAAAGTTCCAACGATACGGTACCGCTCTTGCAGTATATCGCCGGGCTGCAGGCTGGCTTTTTGGGTTAGTTTCTTTTTACGGCTGCGCTTTGTGGCGAGCTGTCTGGTTGTTAATCGCCCCATAATTATTTTTGTACACCGTTCCTTTCTGGCACAATTATAAGTTGACCAGGCCCATTTAATCAAGAAGTCAAAGTGTTAATAGCGTTAAAAACCCTTATTGTCACTGGT
>JBNKZT010000831.1:0-559 GCA_050301775.1 Promineifilaceae bacterium (SeqCode) | reverse complement strand
ACACCTCAACCGAAGAGCGATCCACAAAAATGTGCAGTTTCAGGATGTCATTTTCTGGTCCAAACAGGGTGGTATGATTTTTGGCAAAATTGTCATAAAAATTCGCTTGTCCGGCGTTAGAGCGGTCTACAAACAGGGTGTTGCTCTTGGGCGCGTAGCCAACGGCCGTTGCTTCCTCATCCCCTACACGCACACGAATGCCGAGGCTGTTGGCGTCAATGGGGGTTTCTAATTCGGCAATGATTTCTAGCGTTTCGCCACCCCAATTTGGGGCAACTTCAGGAATAAAGGGAGTGTCGGGCGCGATCGTGATGTTTTGCCAGCTTTGGTTACTGTTGCGGAGTTTAGCCAGTTCGAGAACGGCCGTTTGCACCAACCGAACGCCATCAGCCGTCCGAGTCAAACGCAGATCGCGCGGAATCGTCATCGAACCACGCCACGTCAATGTCGGAATAGCACTCGCGTAACGCCAATTATTCATCCACGCCAGCCAGATGCGACGGCCGAGCGACCCACGGTCGCCCGTATCACTCCACGACTGTGCGGCGTAAAAATCAGC
>JBNKZT010000830.1:0-559 GCA_050301775.1 Promineifilaceae bacterium (SeqCode) | reverse complement strand
GCGACAGATGATACGGATTCGGAAGACCTGCAATCATTAGGTGAAGCGGTTGCGCTGTATCGAGGGGATTTTTTAGATGGTTTGTCGGTGCGGCAAGCATCGGTTTTTGAAGAGTGGGTCTTAAACGAACAGGTGCGTTTGCGGCAATTGGTCATTCAAGCCTTGCATCGTTTGTCGGCGGCTTATGCCGCTCGGTGTGAATACACGGCCGGCATCGAATACACAAATCATTTGTTGACTTTGGAGCCATGGCAGGAAGAGGCGCACCGGCAGCTAATGACTTTGCTGGCGCGCAGCGGACAACGCAGCGCCGCTCTGGCCCAGTATGAAACCTGCCGCCGAATTCTGGCCGAGGAGTTGGGCATAGAACCTCTGCCGGAAACACAAGCTTTGTACCGCCGACTTAAAACGAATAAAGAGACTGCACCGCACAATTTGCCTTCCCAAACCACGCCGTTTATTGGTCGCCGAACTGAGTTGGCTCAGATTGCGCGTTATCTTGACTGCTCGGATTGTCGCCTGCTGACTTTGATTGGCATGGGTGGCATTGGTAAGACCC
>JBNKZT010000829.1:0-560 GCA_050301775.1 Promineifilaceae bacterium (SeqCode) | reverse complement strand
ATCCTTCACGCCAATGGGCAAGCCGAATAAGGCCGGGCGTTTAGCCGGATCGGGGTATCGGGCCAGGAGGTGTCGGGCTTCGTCACGCAGGCGTGGGAAACGGCCGTTCTCCGGCACAAAGGCCAGCACGTCCGGTTCCCGCTCGATAAAACGGGCTTCAAGCTGGTCAATGTAGTCCAACAAATCCAGTTCGCCGGAGCGGAGGCTAGAGATTAGAGATTGGAGATTCATCTTTTTTCTGCCACGAATTTCACGAATGAGGACTTTCTAAATTCGTGTCATTCGTGTCATTCGTGGCCGCTATCTTCACCGCGTCAATGATGTGTTGGTAGCCGGTGCAGCGGCAGAGGTTGCCGGAAAGGGTCTGCCGGATTTCGGCTTCAGTTGGGTCGGGATTTTGTTCCAGGAAGGGAATCAGGGTCATCAAAAAGCCGGGCGTGCAGAAGCCACATTGTAGGCCGTGCGCTTCGTGGAAAGCTTTCTGCAAGGGATGAAGATTATCAGGCGTACCTAGATTTTCCACGGTTTGCAGATCGTGGCCGTTGGCCTGGACGGCCAGT
>JBNKZT010000828.1:0-560 GCA_050301775.1 Promineifilaceae bacterium (SeqCode) | reverse complement strand
ATGATCAAGTCTCCTTCTTGAGAAAATTGCGTGGTGCACCACACTTATAGTTGATGTGTTCATCATAACTACAAACCCTGACATCTGCTGTCAGGGTTTTGTGGCATAATGAAGCAAGAGCTGATAGCTATTTCTGAAGGAGACTTCATGAACATGGCACACCACCATAGATGAAAACCGTAGCGCGATTTGGCAAATCGCGTATCGAATTATCAATTCGATTTACAGAGGAGATTGTGATGCGAGCAGACCGTTTACTTTCGATATTAATGCTGCTACAAAGGAATGGACAAATGTCGGCGCGGGCGTTGGCAGAGGAACTAGCCGTTTCAGAACGCACGATTTATCGGGATATGGATGCGCTTTGCATAGCAGGTGTGCCTGTTTACAGTGAACCGGGTGTGCGTGGTGGTTATGCACTGGTTGACAGCTATCGCACGACGCTTACGGGTTTAAAAGAAGATGAAGTGCAGGCTTTGTTCATGCTGAGCATTCCGGCGCAGTTAGAGGAGTTAGGCGTCAGCCAAACGCTGCGGACTGCTTTGTTAAAATTGTCGACG
>JBNKZT010000827.1:0-561 GCA_050301775.1 Promineifilaceae bacterium (SeqCode) | reverse complement strand
AGCCTTAGCACAAGAGGGGGCCTCTATAGGATGTGACTTCTACAGTGGTGAAACCTTAGTGTGAATATTTTGCGGGCTGAAAAACGCTGTGAAAAACTATGTGGTGATCTCCTGACCGTGCACCAAAGAAAGTGTATGTTGGGCAAAATGGAGACTTTTAGTCGCTTAGCTAGCCATGAAATCATCAACCTATGGGTAAAGTTGTGCAACCTCTGCAGAGTGTAAACTGTCATGATAGCCGTGCTCACGGTCATGAGCGACATGGACCTTTCACACGATTAGTTGGGATTTCTGGTTTGGGATTTCTGGTTTGGGATCTCTGGTTTGGGTTGGATCTAGTCGGTCTGGTTATGGTGTGCAGCAGGTGTGAAGCCTGGGTGCATGTTTGGCTACAGGTGGGATGCCTATGAGCGTTGGTCATTTTTGGTGGCCACAGGTGTGACTCCTGTGAGCTTGAGGCCCTTGATTACCGTGGGTAATCTAGGTGCGTGGTCATGCTTAGTTGTTGTCTAGGTCTAGGTGCTTTCTCTGCAAAAACCAGTTGATTAAGCTTTTCTTGCT
>JBNKZT010000826.1:0-565 GCA_050301775.1 Promineifilaceae bacterium (SeqCode) | reverse complement strand
CACCAGCCCAAGTGGGTTGGCCAGTTTTGGCCTATAGTTACAGTGGTCCTTGTCAATTTACCTTGGAATTGTTTAAATCTTTTCAAATCAATTCAAACTTCTAAAATTAGTTAGAATTCAAATAAATTCGATAAAATATCCAAATCAACTCTGAAGTTTGAATTCAAATATAATCTATAGAATAAAAATATAAACTAAATTTATTTAGAATAATCATAACTAGATCTTGGCAGTAGGCTTGACTAAACTCTATTTTGTGCAGTATCGCCTTGTAAATAATTCCTATAATTCAAATCTTGGGGTATTTATTTACAACAATACACACAAAGGAAAATATTAAATACTTTGCATACATGTACACATCATACTCATTAGCTTGTACAAAATTGCCCATATTTAATTCCTGCTCAGAATAATTTCCATGATTTAAATTAGGTTCCTGCAATGAATAAATTGTAGTAATTATAATATGCATAGGAAAATATTCATTTGTAGTAGAATGCTTCCTTATACTATATAGAACCTGTATAAAATCAGAGAAGTGGTTTAGACTCACATAATGCAT
>JBNKZT010000825.1:0-566 GCA_050301775.1 Promineifilaceae bacterium (SeqCode) | reverse complement strand
GGCTTGAAAAACAACTTTATAAACAAATTCCACCGCCCGATATTGTCCTGAAGCTCAAGGTATCACTTGAAACTGCCCAAAAAAGAAATCGCGAACGCAATGGACAGGACGGTGAAGCATACCTGGTGGCCCGCCATCGCCAAAGCCAGGATTGGCAAATGCCTGGGACGAGATATGTTTATGACATTGGCACGGAACAATCTCTTGAGAAAACGATATGCAGTGTAAAGGAAGCCATTTGGAAATCGCTCTAAGGGTTCGTTCGGAAATAACTTTGGAGTTTATAGATTGGTCCAATCTTGCCAAGTTAAAAACGAACGAACCCTAAGGAGAGAAACGTGAAAAGGAAACTGTTTCGAATCATTTCTATTTTAGCGTTGGCGCTTTTGGTGTTGGTGTCGGGAACGGCCGTTGCCGGAGCCGTCGCCAAATCCAGTCTGGCAAAACAAAATCCACCCCCCGGCCAATTGGTAGATGTAGGTGGGTACAAGATGCACATTTATTGCACGGGCGAAGGCAGCCCCACTGTGATTTTGGACCACGTCGGCGCGGCCAACTCGGCGGAG
>JBNKZT010000824.1:0-567 GCA_050301775.1 Promineifilaceae bacterium (SeqCode) | reverse complement strand
GCAGTTGTTACAGGAACGCGGGATAAACCCTGCGGCATTCCACGCGGAAGATGACGAGATCAGCTATCTGCGCGAAGCGGAGTACATGTCGCTGGCCCGGCTGCTCATTGCCCAGGGTAAACGGCAACCCAGGTTGCTTGAAGAAGCGACGAGGTTGCTGGGACGGCTGCACCAGACAGCAGAAGCGGGAGGGCAAGTGGGGAGAGTCATTGAAATATTGGTACTTTGTGCCTTAGCCCTACAAGCTCAGGGCAATAGCACCCAGGCGATGCCCCCTCTAAAACAAGCTCTGTCATTGGGTGAACCGGAAGGTTATGTGCGTACCTTCGTTGACGAAGGCGTACCCATGAAAGCACTGCTTCGTGAGGCCGCTTCACGTGGTATAGCGCCTGAGTATGTGAGCAAGCTACTGGCAGCATTTGACAATTTACCATTTACCAGTGACGATTTACGATTGGATGCCGCAAAAGAGAGGCAAATCGAAAATCGCAAATCCAAAATCCAAAATCTCGTTGAGCCTCTCAGCGAGCGCGAACTCCAGGTTCTCCGATTGCTCAAAACCGAGCT
>JBNKZT010000823.1:0-568 GCA_050301775.1 Promineifilaceae bacterium (SeqCode) | reverse complement strand
GATCAGTGCTTGTAATCACGTGGTTTACCTTACCTTCAACTTTTCTCAAGCTTTATCACTCAATCACTCATCCTCCCAGTCACTCTTTTCCTCTTGGCTAATATTTTTTTGGTGGTTCACTCTCAAGAGGTACCTATGCTACACCTTGTATATTGCAAAAATGAAGGAAAATTCAAGGGAGTTTGTGCGGCAAATAATCATGGTTGATGGAGAATGGTGTAGTGAATGGGGGTAAGAAAGGGAAAAGTCAAGGAATAGTAGGTAGTGCAAATGCAAATGATGTGTTGGTATGGATGAGGCCACACATTGGATTTTGCACTATAGGAAATATGTGATCTCCTTTCTTTCTGTCTTTCTTTCGATAGAATCTCTCCCAGCAGCTTGTAAATTTCATCCTCTTTTTCTTTCTTTTCTCCTTTTGAAACATAGAGCTTCTTCATATGAGGTTTCACCTCTTTTGCTTTTCAATCCTTGCTCCTTTTTTTTCTCTTTCTCTTCTTTTTTCTCTCTTTTTTTGAGGATCCTTCTTTTACTGGGAGAGATTCCACTCATTGGAATTTTGTAGGAG
>JBNKZT010000822.1:0-568 GCA_050301775.1 Promineifilaceae bacterium (SeqCode) | reverse complement strand
TGATTTGAACATCCTGGGCACACTATGGAGGCTTCGTTCCCTCTTTCTCGGGATGGGGTATGACAGTTTTTCATTCCAGATGGTTTGCTATGATCCAAGAGTGGGATTGAATATTTTGCTATTTGATGAAGCATCCGGCATTGATATGCAGCCACTTATGCCATCAACCAAGATTTTACAGTGGCAGCTGGGACAGAACTTGCAATGCAAGGGTGTGGTTCCCATAACCACAACAATAGAAGGGAGTAAGGTGTGCTTGGAGTACCACATTTTTCATCACCCTGGTCCGACCTTCATCCTAGTCGGAGTCCCTCTCCACGCATTGCTTAGAGGGACCGACAATGGTGAATGTCTGAAGATGGTAGTGGGACGTCAAAAATTTTTGACTGGCTTCGCTCGTGCTATAAATCATGCGGCCGAGGATGAGTTTTTAAAGGATCTCCTTTAACAAGTGATGGCAACCACTTTGGAAGAGGAATTATCACCACCATGTTTGGATGATGTTGCTGACTACTTCAGTCTGGCAAAAGAAGTGGCAGAATTTCAAGACCTGGAGCATGAGGTCAAG
>JBNKZT010000821.1:0-569 GCA_050301775.1 Promineifilaceae bacterium (SeqCode) | reverse complement strand
GACGCCATGTCGGTCTACTTCCCCGATGATGACGGGCAGGCCGCCCAGCGGGCGCTGGCCTGCGCCCAGGTCATGCAGCAGTTGATGTTGACCAGTTTTAGCCGGGTCGTTACCAATCGTCCGCCAGGGAAACGGCCGTTCTTCGATTTGACGATGAAGATTGGACTAGGCTACGGGCACTGCCGTGAAACCATCGTCGGTGATCCGGATAAAAATATGGAATTTGTTTTGGCGGGCACGGCCGTTGACCAGGCCGCCGCCGCCGAACAGCAAGCCAAGTCCGGCCAAATCATCGCCAGCCATACTTTGCTGCAAAAGGCCGGCCTCCCCGCCCCGGAAGCCTTCAATCAAGTCACGCCTGCACTGAGAGCGGACGCAGCGTCCGTCGCCGAAGTGGCCATTCAGGAATGGCCGAAACCCCGCCCCATTGTAGATTGGGATGCCTGTGATGCGGTTGATTTACAGCGGATGGCCGCGGCCGTTATGCCTTTTATCCCCCCTACCGTTTACGAACGCACCGTCTCCGGCCTCAGCGAAATGGCCGAACACCGGCCCGTGACCAGCATCTT
>JBNKZT010000820.1:0-570 GCA_050301775.1 Promineifilaceae bacterium (SeqCode) | reverse complement strand
GGGGTTATCAAGCTAAAGAAGAAGGAGTTTCAGGATCTAAAACAGGGCTCCATGACTGTGAACGAGTACATCACCAAGTTCACTCAACTGTCTCGCTATGCTCCAAGTGAAGTGGATACTGGTGAGAAGAAGCAAGATGGTTTTCTGAATGGTTGAATGATGGATTGGCTTATACTTTGGAGGCCCAAGATTTTGAGAACTTCCAAGGGATGGTGAACAAGGCTCTTGTGCTAGAGAATCACAGAGGAGTGATGGAGTGCAAGCATAAGTTGGTGCGTCAGCATCAGTCAGGTAGTAGCTCCAGGCCCCGTGTTGCTACGTCTTCAGCTGGACCTATGTTTTGTCCTGTTCAGCCACAATTTCAACCAAGGCTGCAGGCAGCTGGACAAGGATTCTCTACCCCGCAGTGTCAAGGGATTCAACATCCCAACAATTTGTAGACTGCTGCTGCTGCTGCTGGGAGTTAGAGTGTTCAGAGGACCCAAGCTACCCATGACCCATAGCAAGCTGATCGTAGGTGCTACAACTGTGGTGAAAAGAGACATTATGCCAACCAATGTCCCAATTCGC
>JBNKZT010000819.1:0-570 GCA_050301775.1 Promineifilaceae bacterium (SeqCode) | reverse complement strand
GAACCTCATAGAAGTAAACTTATTCCTCATTATAATGAGGTTAAAGAATCTATGATGAAAGCTGGAGCATTAGGTGCTGGAATTTCTGGATCTGGACCTTCAATATTTTCTTTAAGCAAAGGTTTACAAAATGCTAAAAATGTAGAAGACGCAATAAGAAAAGTATATTCAAAAACAAATATCAAATTTGATATTCACGTGTCAAAAATAAATACTGAAGGTATTAAAATAATCAATTAATTATTTACGTTTGTCATTTTGACAATAGGAGAAATCACATTGCAAAAACTAAAATTACGAATTACTAATAAATAGATTCCTGCCTTCGCAGGAATGACAATAAAATGAATTACTACAGTTTAAACAAACAAGCACCAAACACATCGTTTAAAGATGCTGTTATAAAAGGATTAGCACCAGATAAAGGATTATATTTTCCAGAAAGCATAACGCCCTTACCTAAAGAATTCTTTGATAATATTGATAATTTATCATATTCTGAAATAGCTTTTGAAGCTATTAAACAGTTTGTATCACCAGAAATTCCTGAAGCTGTTTTAAAAACAATTA
>JBNKZT010000818.1:0-571 GCA_050301775.1 Promineifilaceae bacterium (SeqCode) | reverse complement strand
CCCACAGATACCAGCCAACGATGGCTGCCAGAACGGCCGTTACACCCACCCCAATCTTGCCCACCAGCCACGCCAAATCAATTCGCGCCTGCTGTTGTCGAAATGCGTCCGCTTCGGCAAACGCTGCTTCTAATTCCTCCTGCCACGCCGGTTTATCGGCAGCGGTGGCTCCTGCGGGAAGGGTGATGTCGATTTGCCAGGATGTATTGGGGGAAACGCCTGTGCTGAGCGCAGTCGAAACGCCTGCACTGAGCGCAGCCGAAGTGGCCGTTTCCGGCGCCACCACAATGCCATCCTCAACACGGGAAACAACACCACCGCTAATCGTCACATCTTCCAACCCCAAACGTCCCGGCAGCAGCATCCGCACCTGCGTTTCACCCACCGGCACATCGTACCCGGGAATCACCGTCCAGGTGATTTCCTGCGTGCCGTCTTCGTTGATGCGGGCTGCGCCATCCACCAGATAGACGAGCGTAAAGGTAGTCGATTCGCCACGCACCAGTTCCGGGAAGCGCCATTCAGCCATTGTTTTACCGGCCAGCTCTTCCCGAATATCAACTTCATCTCG
>JBNKZT010000817.1:0-572 GCA_050301775.1 Promineifilaceae bacterium (SeqCode) | reverse complement strand
TGTCGTTGGCCAGCACATCAATGTTGACGGCCGTGTCCTCAACGGCCCCCACCGCATCGTCATGGGCCACCGGTTCGTCATTAACCGGTGTGACCGTGATGGAGACAACGGCTGTATCGCTGCCGCCGTTTCCATCACTCACGGTGTAACTGAAGCTGTCCGGGCCATTGAAGTTGGCGTTGGACATGTAGGTGATGGTGTCGTCGGAGTTGATGACGGCCGTTCCGTGTGTAGGTGTGGTAACGGCCGTGACGGTCAACGAATCGCCGTCTACGTCACTGTCGTTGGTCAGAACATCAACGGTAACAGGTGTATCCTCTGGCGTCGTAGTGCTGTCATCGGCCGCTACCGGGTTGTCATTCTCGGCTGTCACAGTGATGGAGACGACGGCCGTATCACTGCCGCCGTTGTCGTCACTAATGGTGTAGCTGAAGCTGTCCAACCCGTTGTAGCTAGGATTGGGCGTGTAGGTAACGGTGTTGTCCGAGTTAATAACGACCGTACCGTGTGTTGGTGTCGTTACCGCCGTCACTGTCAGGGCATCGCCATCTACATCGCTGTCGTTGGCCAGC
>JBNKZT010000816.1:0-573 GCA_050301775.1 Promineifilaceae bacterium (SeqCode) | reverse complement strand
GTTGTTGCACTTCTTGTTGCAGCCGCGTCACGGCCGTTTCCGTCGTCGTCTCAAATGCCTTTTCGCCCCCTTCAAAAAACTGCTTTTGCCACCGATAGTACACGCTGGGAGCAATGCCATATTCATCACAGATGTCTGATACACTCTGTTTTTCAATCAGATGATTGCGGATAATGGACACTTTTTCGGCGGCTCGGTATTGTTTGCGTTTACGGTTATTTGTCTTCATTTTGAGGTTCCTTTCCTTGTTTTGTCTTGTTGGTTATTCTCTTTCTAAATGAAGACCCTGTCCATTTTCATCTGAACTATAACAGTCCCACTTAACCACCTGGGGTCGGCAACGAGATGATCTTCCCCCAATATTATAGACACAAAGAAGAGACAGATTGGTTTCTAAAATAAATCTCTTCAAATGCCATTGGATTGAGATAACCCAACGTTGAGTGGCGACGCTTTCTATTATAGAAGGCCTCGATGTAAAAGAAATTATCAGTTCGTGCCAAATCACGGGTTTCGTAATATTTGTGATGCACTTGTTCCCTTTTTATGCTGCTAAAAAAACTTTCGGTGGGT
>JBNKZT010000815.1:0-577 GCA_050301775.1 Promineifilaceae bacterium (SeqCode) | reverse complement strand
GCGTTGGAGCTTTTGTTGTAAATCGGCTACAATTTGCTCAGCTTCGCCCAAATTTTCCAGCATCTCCGGTTCAATGCGCTTCACCTGCTGCCATTCGTCATACAGCGGCAATTCGGCCACCTGTTCGGCCCACCCGGTATTCTCAAGCACCTGCTTGGTCAACACAGCATCGCGCCACTCTATGCGGCTGGGGATTTCTTGAATGTTCTGAAAGCCTGTTTCTGCCAATCGAGCATGATATAAATCCACCTCAGCGCGCGCCTCTTTTGCTTCGCGCTGCGCCTTCAACAGCGACTCTTTCCCCAGGCTAAAAGCAATGGCTGTAAATGCGGTTACGACCACAAATACCAGCACAATCACGGCCAGAGCATCGACATAGCCGACAAAATGAAAACTTTCAATACCTTCTTGCTGACGCATAGGTTAAAACGTGAAACGTGAAACGTGAAACGTGAAAAGAGGAAAATGGCTACCCCCTGGAAGGCGGATACTACCCTTTACGCATCACATTTCACGTTTCACGTTTCACGCATCACTGCATTTGCAATTGCTGATGAAGTGCCTCCATCATATCCTG
>JBNKZT010000814.1:0-577 GCA_050301775.1 Promineifilaceae bacterium (SeqCode) | reverse complement strand
AGCTGTATAAATATTTTCCGGTGCCAATACAACATTGCGTACATCAATGTTTGCTCCCAGTAAGCAGTTAAATATTTGCCCGCTGATTAATTGGAAGATCGCTTGCTGATCTTGTTGCAAATGCTCCCGGCGCTGCTGAATAATTTGGTATGCTTCCCTATCTAAAACTTCGAGGGAAAGCGTTTCGAGTTCGTTTTTTAATTCCCAAATGCCCAGTCGATTTGCTAAAGGAGCGTAGACCGATAAGGTTTCTTTCGCCTTATAAACTTGACGATGATAGGGCGTGGCGGAAATGGTACGCATATTGTGCAGCCGATCAAATAGTTTGATGATAACGGCGCGTACATCCGATGTCATCACTCCCAGTAGCTTGTGCAGCGTTGCATCCTCAATGTCCTTTGGGGTTAGCTTATGGCTATCAGAGACCCCTTTGGTAACATCTTTGAGCTTGGTGACGCCATCAACCAACCGGGCCACCTCTGCTCCAAATTCTTTTTCAATATCTTCTATGGATACTCTAGTATCTTCGGCCACATCATGGAGGAGTGCTGCTATCAAAGCAGGGGCATCAAGGAGA
>JBNKZT010000813.1:0-578 GCA_050301775.1 Promineifilaceae bacterium (SeqCode) | reverse complement strand
GGCGGGCACTATTCGGCCTAATAATTGCGGCGATATTGTAGCCAAAACGCTGTCAAATGTATCGGGGAGTTCCGGCGCTTCGGCGCTCGATTGAAGGGTGAATGTACCGTCTGGTTGCGGCGCTATTTCTGTAATGGGCGTGTTGAGATAGACGGTTATGCCGCGTTCCTGTATGGAGTTAGTCAGAGCATCAATAAACGCCTGAAATCCGCCTTCAAAATACCCCAGCTTATAGCTACGTTTATGCAGCCTGGCCCACATCCAAGCCATGTTAACCTCTTTATAATAGTCGCCAAACTTGCCAACCAGCAACGGTTCCATCAAAATCTTGTACGCCCGCTCGCCAATGGTGCGGTTGTACCAATTGTGAACCGTTTCTTTTTCCAGAGCTTGCCAGTTTTTGGTCAGCCGAAGATAAAGTGTAACCAAACCAAAACGAACTTTATCCGGCATAGGCAGCTTGGGAAAACGCAACACTCTAAATGGGCTATCAAACGGGTGAATCTGGCCGCCAACATAAAGCGAGGTTACAGGACGCGGAAAGAAAACCTTGTCGCGTTGACCAATTTCATCGATCA
>JBNKZT010000812.1:0-578 GCA_050301775.1 Promineifilaceae bacterium (SeqCode) | reverse complement strand
GTGCCCAGTTCATCCCGCAAGGTTAGGTAAGGATTCCCTTTGGGAAAAGCTGCTCGGGCAACTTTGACTGTCATTTCCGGAATATCAAAGTTGTAGTTGGGGATTAACATCAACCTCCTCCTTCTGTTCATCTATTTTGAAAATTAGACGGATCAGTATAGCTCTTCCTGCTTAGAAACGCTCTCAGATGACTTCGCCAACAGTATCCGGCCGTTTTTAACCATTTCTTGGGGATAGTCTTCGTTTCAGCCACACCATTGTCATTCCTGCGCAGGCAGGAATCTATTTCACCAGTGGATTCCCGCCTGCGCGGGAATGACAGTTCATTGTTGGTCGAAACAAAGACCAACCCCGAACTTTTTAAGCGTAATACTAGTGTTTCGCCGCATCTCGCGCATCCGTCAATATTTGTTTGGCGAAACACTAGAGACTGGAAATTTCTTCAATCTCCAGTCTCCAATCTCAATTAACAAAGTGTCAGTTTATGACCTTGCTCAGTTTAAATAAGTAAACATCCTTGCGATTTTTTCACAATAATAGTTTCAAGAAAAGGTTAACAATCTGTATCTTGAGGAGGG
>JBNKZT010000811.1:0-578 GCA_050301775.1 Promineifilaceae bacterium (SeqCode) | reverse complement strand
GATGGCGATACGGCCCGGACGGTCTGAGGTTTTTCTGACTTCAACTTCGACTTTGCCCCGGACCCGGCTCGTCCGCAGTTTGGACCGCACTTCTTTTTGTTCATCCACCGTCTTTCGGGTTTGATAGGAGCGCACCAGTAACTCCACATTATCGGGCCGAGGTTCAACCATGTATTCATAGATGTCGCTTTCCTGGTCTGAAACTTGCACCAGTTCTACCTCGGCTGGGATACCCCGGCTACTTTCGTGCAGCATCTTGAGCCATTTGTAGCTCTCTTTTTCCTCTATGGGTCGGTTTGTCGCTTTGGGCTGCTCTGTTTCTTCCCGCGCCCACACTTCCTGCCCCAGCAACCCCAATGGCACTCCCTCCGGACTGACCGCCAGACTTGAATGAGCAAAGAACCCCTTCACTTTGGCCTTGTCCAGCGGCCCCAACCCTTCTGTGGCCGGATGATGATCGAAATTGTATTCGGTGGTGTCCTGCACCGATAAAATTCGCTGATACTCTCCCGCCTTTATCCGCTCTAGCGTTGCCTGCCGTTGGGCTTCCACTACCCCCTGACGGACCACTCCCTCAT
>JBNKZT010000810.1:0-579 GCA_050301775.1 Promineifilaceae bacterium (SeqCode) | reverse complement strand
AAACATTGGCGTTACCAGGATACCCGCCAGACCTAACCCAATGAGCGTGGGCAGCCATACCAACCGTAGTTTGTCTCGATGGGCAATCGCCAAATAAACGAGAAAGAGCGGAAACAGCAGCCACACCACTCGCGCCGCCAGGTAGATGTGCAGTGTGCCAGCCACACAAACGCCAAAGCCGATAATCACACCCCATTTGATTTTTTGCTGATCACCTTTGTCTTGTTTTTCGATGAGCTGCCAAAAGAACCAGACGGCACCCATTATAAAGAAGGGCAGCATCCCGGCACGGAGGGCTTGACGGCTGCTAGCCAGGGGCCAGAAAGAGAGGGTGAGAAGAACGGCCGTTATCAACCCCATCCGCCGGTCAAACGCACGGGACGCCCATAAATAAGTCGCGCCAATCACCGCCACCCCAAACACAACATTCACCAGCCGCAGCGAAAACAGCGATTTGCCAAACAACAGCATTGTTCCGGCAACCGTGTAGCTGTACAGCGGTTCACTGCCATAATTGAGCGGAAAATAAAACAACAGCACCCCATCCAGAATATCCAAAGCCTCTCGTCCATGATTGGC
>JBNKZT010000809.1:0-579 GCA_050301775.1 Promineifilaceae bacterium (SeqCode) | reverse complement strand
GATGGGCGCGTGGCTCTGGAACAGCGGGGCAAGGCCGCCGGTGCCGATCACTTTCATCGGTCTGCCATGTTCTTCCTTGATCCGCGCCGAGATTTCCTTGATCAGCCCGACATAGCCCCAGAAGATGCCCGACTGCATGCAGGCCACCGTATTGGTGCCGATCACATGGTCGGGATGGGTGATGTCGACATGCGGCAAGGCGGCGGCGGCCATATGCAGCGCTTCGAGGCTCAGGTTCACCCCCGGCGCGATGACCCCGCCGATATAGGCGCCATCCTGATCGACCACGTCAAAGGTGGTGGCAGTGCCGAAATCCACAACGATCAGATCGCCGCCGTAAAGATCATAGCCCGCCACGGTGTTGACCAGCCGGTCGGGCCCCACCTGTGTGCCCGCATCAACCCGCACCTCAACCGGCAGGGCGCAATCGGGCTTGCCCACCACCAGCGGGCGCAGGCCGAAATAGCGGTCGGTGAAGACCCGCAGATTGAACACCACGCGCGGCACGGTCGAGGAAATCACCACGCCGGTGATCTCGGGCTTGATGCCATGATGGCGGGTGAGCGTATCCCACCAGAC
>JBNKZT010000808.1:0-581 GCA_050301775.1 Promineifilaceae bacterium (SeqCode) | reverse complement strand
AATTTCACCTGGCGCATGATCAGCGCCGACATGGTGTTGAACACGAGAAAGGCACTCAATGCCAACGACACCGAAGCCAGAATGCCCAGCACCAGGCGGATGGTTTCAATAATGAACTTCACCGGACTGACGCCTGGCTCGGCAAAGACCAGCGTGAAGTAGACAACCAGGCCGCTGCGCTCCATCTTGTCCTTGATGTCACCGGTCAGCGCTTTGATGTGGGCCGGATCGGATTTATTTTCGGCGGCGACGTAGAGCAGGCGGTTGTAGTTGGCCGTTTCCCCCAGCCATTCAAAGGTATCCAGGGTCGTGTACAGATTGATACCGCCGCTGTTGATGGACGGCTCGGCGTTTTGATCCCGCACGGAACCAACGATGGTCATTTGGTAGCGACGGCCGTTACCCATTTCCACCGTCACCACATCACCAATGGCAAAATCGGTCAGCGCCAGCGCCGTCTGGTCGATCAACACTTCCCGATCGCCCGGAACCGGCGCGCCGCTCATTGATTGCAGCAAATTAATCTGGCTGTCGGTAAAATCCCAGGCATACAACTGCGTCGTGTACCAATGATCGCGTAA
>JBNKZT010000807.1:0-581 GCA_050301775.1 Promineifilaceae bacterium (SeqCode) | reverse complement strand
ATTCTGGAAAGTAATGATCTAAACTCAATAACAAAGCAACACATTCAACACCCTCAATGCCGATTTAGGTACACTGCCGGAACCCTGATGGGCATGGCAGACGGCTGAGCCATTCAGTCACCCATTTGTATTGTTTTCGTAGATCAAGACCCTAGCAAATTACGTACATCGTGCCCCCCATGATTCGGTATGATGTTTCCTAAATCCCACTTGAAGGAGGCATCATATGGAAACAGACTGGATATTGGATCGGTCCCATCTGTGGCAGCTCCATTTGGAGCATCCAGATTGGGGAGCCAAGAAACTGAAACGCCGCACCAACCGGTCGTTGACCTGGGTGAAGAAGTGGTTGCGCCGATTGCGAGGTGCGGACCCGGCGGATGAAACGGGTTTGCACAGTCACTCACGGGCACGGAAAACGTCACCGAAGAAAGTGTGTCAAGCCGTCATCGACCGCATTCTGGCTATTCGTGATGAGCCGCCGGGAAATCTGGGACGAACACCTGGACCGAAGGCAATTCTCTATTACTTGGGGCAAGACAAAGACCTGCAACAACAGCAGCTGTATCTGCCGCGCTCGA
>JBNKZT010000806.1:0-582 GCA_050301775.1 Promineifilaceae bacterium (SeqCode) | reverse complement strand
GGATGCGGCCACGGCCGAAATTTCCCGCTCCCAGTTGTGGCAGTGGGTGCATAACGGGGCCAGGTTGGATGACGGCCGTACCGTCACCCCTGCACTCTACCGCGCCCTCGTCCCCGACGTCCTGGCTCATATCAAAGAAATGGTCGGCGCAGAACATTACAACAACGGCAAATACGAACTCGCCGCCAACCTCATCAGCCAATTGGTCACGGAGCCGGATTTCACTGACTTTTTGACCCTGCCGGCTTACGAATACTTCAGTTAATTTTGAGATTAGAGACTGGCGACTGGCGACTGACCCGAAAATAGCAGTCTCCAGTCTCCAATCTCCAGTCTCCTAAAAATCTCATTAGAGGAGCATAAAAATGATTTCTCGTGAACAGGTTGAACAATTGGAAAAAGAGTGGCAGGAAAATCCAAGGTGGGTGGGGGTGAAACGGCCGTATTCCGCCGAAGACGTCCTGCGTTTGCGTGGTTCCATCCAGATCGAACACACAATGGCCCGAATGGGGGCCGAGCGGCTGTGGCAGCTTCTGCACGAAGAAGATTATGTCAATGCTTTAGGCGCGATGACCGGCAACC
>JBNKZT010000805.1:0-584 GCA_050301775.1 Promineifilaceae bacterium (SeqCode) | reverse complement strand
CGTGTGCTCTTCCGATCTGGCTATTCCTTCTGTCATGATTTCTGTTCTTGACAGAAGCATGCCATCTTTTAGCTTACCCGGCAAACTTTGTTTGCCAGACTACTAGCCATCCGATAAACTGATTCACCGTCAACCCCGTTTTGCCCTGCCATTCGGTCACAAATGTCACCACTTCATCCCGTGTTTCGGCGGCGACCCACTGCCCGTTCAACGGCCCCCAACACTTTTTTTTAGCGTCACGTACTCTTCCATCACCTCCCCCAGGACTTCATCTTTCCGCGCTAGTTTGGCTTCCAGGTCGGCCATTTCCTGTTTGAGTTGTTTGACCACCTGCCCTTCATTCTTTGGAGTGAACGCTTTTTCACCCCCTTCGAAGAACTGTTGTTGCCAGCGGTAATACAGGCTGGGGTGAATGCCGTACTTGTCACAGATGTCGGAGACCGGCGTTTTTTCGACCAGGTGCTCCCGGATGATGGCCACTTTTTCGGCCGCTTGGAATTGCTTTTACTCTCGTTTCTTGGTTGTCATTTTGGTCTTCAAATCCTTGTTGTTGGTTGGTATCTATTCTCTTTCTGTTTGAAGAC
>JBNKZT010000804.1:0-585 GCA_050301775.1 Promineifilaceae bacterium (SeqCode) | reverse complement strand
CCAGTTTGGACCGGTTTATCAGCAAACGTATCAAAACCAACTACTCCCCAGCCACCGTCGCGCCATCTACTCTTTCGTGCTGCGACTGCCGCTGCGCAGCAGTTGGCCCAAGACCCGCGCTGTGTCGGCGGTCAAATTGGGATGGTGGGCGTTTTGCATACTTGGGGACGCAATCTGGCCTATCATCCCCATGTGCATTTTCTGGCTCCGGCTGGCGGTGTGGATGGGAACGGCCGTTGGCAACCAACGCGACACAACTTCTTGCTTCCGGTGCGGGCCTTGTCTGTTTTGTTCCGCGCCAAGTTTCGAGATAGGCTGAAACGTACGCCGTTCTTCGAGCGGGTCCCGGCTGTGGTTTGGCGTCAGCCCTGGGTCGTTCACTGCAAACCGGTGGGGGATGGCCGAGCCGCTTTACGTTACTTGGCTCCCTACATTTTCCGCGCCGTTATCTCCAACCAGCGTATTCTCAAGCTCGCCAATGGTCAGGTTTCTTTTCGCTACTTTGCGTCTGAGACTGGCAAGCCCCGCATCTGTACCGTGACCGCCACTGAGTTTATCCGCCATTTTTTGCAGCATGTGCTGCCC
>JBNKZT010000803.1:0-585 GCA_050301775.1 Promineifilaceae bacterium (SeqCode) | reverse complement strand
GATGCACATGATCGGCGCATTGGACCGGCCGACCAGCGGCCAGGTTATCGTGGCCGGGCAGGATTTGGCGACGGTGAAGCGGCTGGATCAGTTTCGTAACCGGACGGTGGGGTTTATCTTTCAACTGCATAACTTGATTCCGACGTTAACGGCCGTTGAAAATGTCGAAGTTCCCCTGTACGAGCAAAAAATCAACGCCCGTCAACGGCGGGAACGCGCCCAAGAACTGCTGGACCTGGTGGGCCTGGGCGACCGGGTGAAACATTTGCCGGGCCAGCTTTCCGGCGGGCAGCGGCAGCGAGTGGCCATCGCCCGCGCCCTGGTCAATCGTCCAGCGCTGGTCCTGGCCGACGAACCGACCGGCGAACTGGATTCGGAACGGACGGCCGAAATCATCGAAACCATGCATCGGCTTAATCAAGAGTTGGGAACGACGTTTGTCATCGTCACTCATGATCCGGCGATTGGCCGGGAGACGAGCCGCATCATTGAACTGGATTCGGGGCGGATTGTGCGCGATCATGTGGTTGGCGACCCGTTTGATGAGGATTGGAAAACCTTGCGAAATTCGCCATTAGGTCAGGC
>JBNKZT010000802.1:0-588 GCA_050301775.1 Promineifilaceae bacterium (SeqCode) | reverse complement strand
GAAGCGTTCGCCTTTGTCAAAGAGGCGGTGGATGGCGTGCAGCAGGTCGTCGGACAGGGTGTCAGGATGGCGGGCGGTGTGGGGATAGGTAACGGCCGTGTCCAACACACTGATCTGAGCCTGCGCCCGCGCCGCCAGCGATTTGTGCTGTTTGTGTACGCCACCGTAAGGGTGAACTTGCAGCAAACTTTTGACCAGCAAAATGGCAAAGGCGTACCAATCGGTCAGCGGCGAGAAATAAGGCTGCTGGCTAAAATCGGTGACGTGGTAGAGCGCCGGGTCGAGGAAGGCGGGCATGGCCACCGGGCAGGGGAAGTGGGCGAATTGGTAGCTGTCGGTGTCGATGAAGGCAGGGGACGTGAAACGTGATGCGTGAAACGTGAAATAAATGTTGTGGTCGTTTAGGTCGCCGACAACGATGCCGAGATGGTGCAGATGGGTGAGGGTGGCGTGGATTTGTTGGAGGAGGGGGAGAACGGCCGTTACTTCCAATTTATTCTTTTGCCAAAAAAGTGGATTAGACAGCTTTTTGATGGGCAGGCTGCCGGCGGGCAGCCGCGGCATCTGGAAGCCGATGATGGTTCCGCC
>JBNKZT010000801.1:0-589 GCA_050301775.1 Promineifilaceae bacterium (SeqCode) | reverse complement strand
GATTTGGTTGCAGTCGTTAATGGCTTGCTATCGTTTTGCTCTTGTGCTATGATAATCACAGCTTGTTGGCTCCTGCATACTTCAGGATGATCTTCCCCCGAAAAAGTGGACACATAGATAAGCAAGAATCGTGTATAATACCACTTTGGAGGAAAGACAATGAAAAAGACCAGACGAAACTACACACGTGAATTCAAACTTGAAGCGCTGCGCTTGCTAGAGACAAGCGGCAAGAGCGCGACCCAGATAGAACGCGATCTGGGCATTGGAAACGGTAATCTTTACCGCTGGAAGCGGAAGCTGGCAGCAGACGGCAAAGACGCATTTCCAGGACAAGGACGTCTCGCACCAGACCAAGAGCGCATCCGAGATCTGGAGCGAGAGATTAAAGTCTTGCGCCAGGAACGAGACATCCTAAAAAAAGCAGTGGCCATCTTCTCGCACCCAAGCAAATGAGATTCCAATTCATTGACGATCACAATGACGAGTTTCCGGTACGGCGTATGTGCAACGAATTGAAGGTCTCAGCTAGCGGGTATTACGCCTGGTGCAAACGGCCTCCCAGCGCGCGGGAGATGGCCAACCAAGA
>JBNKZT010000800.1:0-589 GCA_050301775.1 Promineifilaceae bacterium (SeqCode) | reverse complement strand
AGCGCCAGGGGCAAGTTATTGAGATTGGCGCGAGTCATGCCGGTTAGTTCCAGCAGGTGATCCAGGCCAATTTGGGTCAGCAGCAGTGTGGGGATCATCGGATCATCGGGGAAATTGGCGGGCAACGGCCGTTTCATCTGAAAACCCTTCTCATAATCCGACTCACCCACCAGGATGAGTCCCGCTGCGCCATGGGCCATCGCTGCGATCATTTCCTCGTGGACGGCCGTTCCCGCTGCCCGAATCACAATTTTGCCGCTCACGTCCAGGCCGGGGTAAGCGCCGTCGGCGATAAAGACCAGTTCACCCTGGGCCAACCCGCCACCAGGCAGTTCGTCGAGCAGCGTCAGGAAGTCGCGCCGGTACTCGAACGTTTCATCGCCGATGGTGAGTTGGGGCACGGCCGTTAATGCGGCATACTCAATCGTGAAGGGCTGGAAATAACTCAATTCGGGAGGAGAAACGGCCGTCACCGTCAACAAATCCGTCCCGGTAACCGTAACCGAACTGGTGATAGCCGTCGTCCCTGTGACGGTTGCCGTTCCAGTGATGGTTGTTGTTTCGGTAATAGTTGCCAATTCAACGACTG
>JBNKZT010000799.1:0-591 GCA_050301775.1 Promineifilaceae bacterium (SeqCode) | reverse complement strand
AAACATTTTCATCCAAACGGGCTAACCTGTCCTCATTGTGGTGCGAGTTTGACGCAAGGGCGTGAGTTTCGACAAACTGAGAAAAGTCAGTTGACGGTATACCGATGCGGCGGTTGTCAAGGTATCTACAATTTGTACAGTCACACTGTATTTGAAGGGCGATATTTTCGTCCGGCCCAGGCTGTATTGCTACTGCGTGGGGTCTGTAAAGGCGACCCTAGCGCAGAGATTGCTCGCGAGATTGGGGTCAGCCGTCAAACGGTTCACGATGTTCGTAAGCAACTACAAGCCAATGCCCAACACCATCAATCACAAGAACCATTACCCGATAAACAGACTGAAACCGACGAAATGTTTCAGAATGCGGGGGAAAAAAGGTGAATATCACCCCGATCCCGATGATCCTCCACGCTGCCGGGCTAACAAACAACGTGGCCATGGTACCTATGACAATGATCGTCCGCCGGTTGTGGGAACGGTAGGGCGTGAGAGTGGTCAAGTCCGTCTGCGGGTGGTTCACCACACTGACCAGGAAACTCTCGAACATCACGTCCATTCCTTCACCCTGATCGGTGTTCAAGTCTATACCGA
>JBNKZT010000798.1:0-592 GCA_050301775.1 Promineifilaceae bacterium (SeqCode) | reverse complement strand
TGGGAGATTGGAGATTGGAGATTGGAGACTGGTGACAGCATGGTGCGGGCGGCGGCGATAGCTCTGGCCAAGGCGTTGGGGGTGTGGGCGAAGTCGACGATGGTGAGGAAGGGTTGGCCGCGATGGATGCGCTGCATACGGCCGTCAATCGCCTCAACTTTCTCCAATCCCTGTTTGATCACTTCTAATTCAATCCCCAGGGCGTGGGCCACTGATACGGCGGCCAGCATGTTATAGACGTTGAATTCGCCGACGAGGGGGGATGAGACGGTGAGCGGGTGAAGGGGTGAAGGGGTGGGCGACCGAGGGTCGCTGGGGTGAGAGGGAGAAGGGGTGATGCTTAGGTCGAAGGTTGTTTTGTCGGCGGCGTGGCGGATGTTGGCGGCGGTGATGTCGGCGGGTTTATGGATGCCGTAGGTGAGCAGGCGAGGGACGTTGATGGCTTGCAGACGTTCGTAGCTGGCGTCGTCACGATTCAAAACGGCCGTTTTAGCCTCTAGTCTCGTAGTCTTGTAGTCTTGTAGTCGGGAGAAGAG
This sequence comes from Promineifilaceae bacterium (SeqCode), assembly GCA_050301775.1. Taxonomy (GTDB): domain Bacteria; phylum Chloroflexota; class Anaerolineae; order Promineifilales; family Promineifilaceae; genus JACKCC01. The sequence continues at coordinate 56 of JBNKZT010000798.1, read as the reverse complement.
GCTGGCTTTGGCGGCGAAATAGGCTTCCCAACTGCCGTGATAATCGAGATGTTCGT
>JBNKZT010000797.1:0-592 GCA_050301775.1 Promineifilaceae bacterium (SeqCode) | reverse complement strand
AGCCACGTTTAATGCGGTCGGATTGGCGCTGTCCAAACAGAGCGGGGTATCCACCACTGACTGGATGTTTTCGATGAGCCAGATCAGGTCGTCGGGTTCTTGGGCCGGGTGAGTGCCGGCGTTGACATCAAGCCAGTTAGCGCCGGCTGCGGCCTGTTTGGCGGCCAAATCCTTGATGAATTCAGCATCACGCTCGGCAATGGCGCGAGCAACTCGTTTTCTTGTTCCGTTTATTTTTTCACCAATTATTTTCATAGACTGCTCCCTTGTAAATCGATTTGCCAAATCGATGCGCGATAGTTCGGCTATGCTCACCACAAGTTTAGCAAATCGATTTACGGATTTTCATTCATGACGGCTCCGGAAATAACATGCCCAGGGCAAATTTGCGGCTGAATTTGGGATAGACGGTTAGCTCGTTGTAATTTGTGCCGTGGGCGATTTGTTCGGCGCGGGCGCGGGCTTCACGGGAAATCAACATCCATTTGGCTCCGACAACGGCCGCGTTGCCCACCTGCCGGTATTGGGCGCGGGGCAGCTCCGGGAACAGCCCCATGGCGATGGCGTTTCTGATGTTGAGGAAGGAGCCAAA
>JBNKZT010000796.1:0-593 GCA_050301775.1 Promineifilaceae bacterium (SeqCode) | reverse complement strand
AATGTCTCCTGAAACGCGACCCCATTTCGCGCCAGCCAGATGGATGCGCCGGGACTGAGTGTTATGGCGGGGGGTAAAACGGCCGTTGCCTCCCCATCCGTCACCGACCAACCGCTCACATCGACAGCCACATTTCCTACATTTCGTAATTGAACTGCTTCATCCGGCTCCCCTGACGCAATGCCGTCATACAGCACCGCATTGATTAACACCCCATCCCCACCATCTGCCTGCAGCACCGGCAGCAGCCAGACAGCCAACGACAGCAGCGGCAAAACGGCCGTTGCACACAACAAGACAACCCTCCTACTCATTAGGTACTCCTCTTATGAGCTTGTCAGCCTGTCAGCAGGAAAGTGATGAGTGATGAGTGATGAGCTGCTGAAATGCTATTTTTTTATGCGATGACCGGGCAAAGTTGAAAGCACAATGGTCAAAACGCGAAACACGGCTATTTTTATACCCTGATTTTTTAAATTTTTCAACACGAATTTTTCAGCAATCAACAAAAAACAGGCAACGGAAAACAGCCAACGAGGGTAGAGGAGGGATGGCACGGGCATCATTTGGGAAAAACAAACGGCCGTATCTCC
>JBNKZT010000795.1:0-595 GCA_050301775.1 Promineifilaceae bacterium (SeqCode) | reverse complement strand
TTTCCCATGTAGGTCTAGTTTTCTGCTAGAGGGTCTCACACTCACTTTGCGCCGAGACAGTTGGACGGTCCACATTTTCCCCGTCGTGGCTTACATCCCACTCAGCCAAATGATGAGGTGCAAAGGACTGTAAAGACTTCCTCATGTCGTATGGTTAAGTGCTGGATTCCTAAGATTTATCTCACTAACCCCAGCACTGAGCCATCGACCTTTTCTCGTCCTGTGTAGGTGATGAACGGAGGCTTGGAGGACACGTGGCTCATGGATTCCGGTTGCTCATGACACATGACCGGAAACAAGAAATGGTTCTCCAGCCTCACTCCCCTGTCACACAAGGAGTATGTGACTTTTGGGGATGACAAGAAGGGTAAGGTGCTTGGAACCAGCGTCATCAAGGTAACAAGGAAATGGAGGAGAGCATTTTTGTAGATGAGGGACTACAGGGCGCCGCTGGTGATGAAGATGAACCACTACTTCCACCTACACCATCACCTGAGCCTGTTCCTGCTTCCACACTTGAAGCAGAGGCCCCTCATGCTACTACATCCTCTACAGCAGCAGTGGAGGCATCACGGGTTGAGGGGGAGTTCGAGAT
>JBNKZT010000794.1:0-597 GCA_050301775.1 Promineifilaceae bacterium (SeqCode) | reverse complement strand
AGGCCAGGCTTTACCATCCCACTCGACCCAGTCGTTCCAGGTTTCGGGTGGTGGGTATTGGGAGAGACGGCCGTCATCCTGCTGCACCTCTATCATTTTCACATCTTGCGGACTGGCCTGGGAAAAATCAGGCAGCGCCTGCCCGGCGGCATTGGTCATGCCGGATACAGGTTTGCGGGGCATATCAGCGCCCACTTTGAGCATGGTGTTGAGTAAGTTGAGAATTCCTTTCTTTTCAGTCATGGTTTTCCTCAGAAATCCAATTTCTTGGAGAAATCGGATTTCTTGCTCCCTAGCTGTTGGGCACCTCTTGCGGAGCCATTACAAATGCATGTTCAAATAGGTAGAGACCAGCGGCCGCACACAATCCGGCGACGGCCCCGATGAACGCGGAGGGGACGAAGAACATGAGCAGCCCTAGCGCCAGCGGGACGGCGTGGCCCAGGGTGATGCTGCCCCACCAGAATTGGTTGCTGTAACGGCCGTGTGTAATCTCATGCGCCGCCTTTGCTGCCACTTCACTGGCATGGGGCACGCTGAACTCACCAATCAAAGTGATGAACACGTCCACCAACAAGGCGACGAAGAAAATGATCA
>JBNKZT010000793.1:0-597 GCA_050301775.1 Promineifilaceae bacterium (SeqCode) | reverse complement strand
TGACAGCCGAACGGTTGCCGTCCATAATGATGATCTGGTTGAAACAGCCGGTCAAGCTAGTGGGAAGAAAAGCATCACTGCAGATTTTCCTGAAGTCATGGGTGCCGATGAAGCGTGGGAAGAAGGTGTAAAAGGGGACGGCATTGGTGTTGCCGTGATTGATACCGGTATTGCCGACTTCCAATGGAACCGGAGACGTATTGCAGCTCGGTTCGACGCGCTGGATGATGGTCCACGTCGTAAAGACCCCAATGGGCATGGTACCATGATGGCCAGCCTTGTGGGTAACTCGACTAAAGACGACAATGGTTTTATTGGTATTGCACCAAGAGTTAAGTTCATTGATGTGCGTGCATTGGATTATGAAGGGAAAGGGACATACACAGATATTGTTGAAGGGCTTAACTGGATTCTAGAGAACAAAGATAACTACAACATTCGCGTGGTAAATCTCTCCCTATTAGGTGGCGTTAACAGCCCCTATTGGGCCGACCCCATCAACCAGGCCGTTGAGGCGCTGTGGGATGCAGGCATTGTTGTGGTAGCCGCTGCGGGCAATGAAGGGCCAGATCCCATGACCATCGCTGCGCCGGGCAA
>JBNKZT010000792.1:0-597 GCA_050301775.1 Promineifilaceae bacterium (SeqCode) | reverse complement strand
CCGGCACAGCGTCGCTGTGGGTGCGCGTGACCTCGATGTAGTAGCCAAACACCTTGTTGAAACCCACCTTGAGCGACGGGATACTTGTCCGTTCCCGTTCGCGCGGCTCCAGTTCATCCACCCACTGCCGGGCGTGGGCCGAGGAGGTCATCACGCCGTCCAGTTCGGCCGAAAAGCCGGGCCGGATGACGCCCATTTTGTTGAAATTGGTCGGCGCTTCATCGGCGATGGCCTGGGTGATGAGGTTGAGGGCGTCGGGGCAGGAGTCGAGATTGGAGATTAGAGACTGGAGACTGGAGACTGGAGACTGGTTTTCGGAGTCGGATGACGGATGACGGATGACGGATGACGAATGACTGATTGCCGATAACTGCTTACCGATTTCCGGTACGGCTTCTAAAGCCAGCCGGATATTTTCCAAATCGCGGGGGATGGCTTTACCGCTGAGGACGCGGTTGGTGAGGCGTTCCAGGTCGGGCAGGCCTTTGAGCGTGGCCCGGATGTCGGCCCGGGGCAGGCCGTCGTTGAAGAAGGTTTCGACTTGATCCAGGCGCTGGTTGAGTTCGTCGAGGTTGAGTAACGGCCGTGTCACCCTCT
>JBNKZT010000791.1:0-598 GCA_050301775.1 Promineifilaceae bacterium (SeqCode) | reverse complement strand
GCTTTGCACAAAGTGGGGATATTGTTGACGTCAACACCTTCATCCCTGAAAATTGGCTGAAACAACAGTATAACCAAAGTTGGCTGGATATGGCCACCATGGAAGGCCCAGATGGTCCGATTATGGCCGGGGTCTGGGGACGCTACTTTGCCAAAAGCATTGTCTACTATCCCAAAGAACCATTTGAAGCCTCCGGTTATGAAGTTCCCCAAACCTGGGATGAATTATTAGCTCTGACCCAACAGATTGCTGATGACGGCGACACCGCCTGGTGCATTGGCATCGAGAGTGGCGCCGCTACCGGTTGGGCCGCTACCGACTGGACCGAAGAAATGATGCTGCGCACCACCTCGCTGGAAAACTACGATGCCTGGACCGTGGGTACGCTACCGTTTCAATCACCGGAAGTTAAGGGCGCCATTGAAACCTGGAGTGATGTCTGGTTTAATGACGACTACGTTCTGGGTGGCACCAAATCTATTGTCACCACTTTCTTTGGTGATGCGCCTGTCCCCATGTTTGAGGATCCCCCCAGGTGCTGGTTGCACAAACAAGGGAACTTCATCGTCAGCTTCTTCCCGGAAGGCTTAGAGTACGG
>JBNKZT010000790.1:0-599 GCA_050301775.1 Promineifilaceae bacterium (SeqCode) | reverse complement strand
TCTGGGACGTCATTGAGTCCGGCGATGGCGACTACCGCGACGATCGAACCGCTCTTGCCGCCATCCTCCGCGCCGTGCCGCTGGAGATGCAGGCCGGCCTAGCGGTGAAGCCCACGGCAACTGAAGCCTGGGAAGCGATCCGGCAGGTGCGCGTAGGCGCCGACCGGGTCAAGGAAGCCAACGCTGAGCGACTTCGGCGCGAGTTCGGCGACATCACGTTCAAGGCTGGCGAGACGGTTGAAGACTTCTCGCTGCGCCTCAACACCGTGGCCAGCCAACTGCGTGTCCTTGGTGATGACATCTCCGACAAGGAGCTGATCAAGAAGATGCTCCACGTCGTCCCTGAGAAGCTCGAGCAGGTGGCGATCTCCATGGAGACACTGCTCGACCTCGACTCCCTCTCGATCGAGGAAGCTGTCGGCCACCTCCTCGCCGTTGAACAGCGCAAGAAGCCGACCCCGGCCAAGGATGCCGGCGGTCGTCTGCTCCTCACGGAGGAGGAGTGGATGGCCCGTATGAAGACCAAGCATGGGTCCGGATCCAGCTCCGGTACTCGTCATGGTGGCGGGAACAGCGACGGTGGCAAGAACAGAGGCGGC
>JBNKZT010000789.1:0-600 GCA_050301775.1 Promineifilaceae bacterium (SeqCode) | reverse complement strand
CCAAAAACTGCAAGCCAATGATCTACTGCAAATCGTAACCCCCGGCGGCGGTGGCTGGGGTCAACCAAACGAAGAAACCCTGCCCTAATATTATCATTTCGACCATCGGGAGAAATCTTCTTTCATAGCACACATAGGATTTCTCGTTTCACACGAAGCTTGTCGTGAACCTGTAGAAGGGATAATAGTTTGGGATAGCTAGCCCGATTAAAAATCGTCTCATATTTTTGGTCAAAATATGGGCAATAGTGTGACAGATTCATAAAATGAAATCGTGACAACTCAAGATTGGTTCAATCTTGTAGATTGAACCAATCTATAAATTGAGACTAGCATGAAGTAAGGAGACCATGATGAAGGTCATTATTACAGGTGGAACCGGACTAATTGGTTCCCAATTAGCAAAAAAATTAGCAGCAGCAGAACATGAAGTAATTGTCCTCAGCCGTAATCCCAAAAAACACACCTTTCCCGAAGGCGTACGTGGTGTCAAATGGGATGGCAAAACGGCCGAAAACTGGGGCCATCATGTCGAAGATGCCGACGCGATTGTCAACCTCGCCGGTGAAAGCATTGGCGGCGATGGTTTCCCGCCCCCAC
>JBNKZT010000788.1:0-601 GCA_050301775.1 Promineifilaceae bacterium (SeqCode) | reverse complement strand
CGGAATGATGCATTATTTCTGTTATTTAACATATGTATACTGTACATATTGTGTCTGTGCAAATTAACTGCCACCAGTCGTAAAGTACATAATCAAAAAAAAATCGTCTATCAAACCAATCAACCAATCCAACCAGGGGAAGACGTGACGCCTTTCATCACGTCGAGACGACCAGCAGGTCGGGAGCGAGGCCGGCAAGCCGATCGATGATGCACGAAACAGCGAAGGACTCCGCGCGCGCGTGCGCGGCAACGGCCATGGCCGGCCGCTCCAGGGTCCGCCGCCGCCGTCTGCCGGCTTGGTTCTACGGCGGGCAGGCGTTGTTGGGGCTGGAGGCTTTGGCGGCAGAACTGGTGGCAGCACCGGTAGAAGCGCAGTTGGCATGGCAAAACGGCCGTTTTGAAGCGCTGCCGGGTCAACCAGGGCAGGAAATGGATGTGGTCGCAACCGAAGTTGCTCTTGCTCAACAAGTGAATTGGGTGTTGGCAAACGGCCGTTTTGAGCCAGTCATGCGAACCATCGAACCGAATGTGGTGGATTTAAGCGCTGTAGCGGCAGAGGCCAATACCTTGTTAGCCGTACCGTTGCTGGTGCAAGCGTA
>JBNKZT010000787.1:0-601 GCA_050301775.1 Promineifilaceae bacterium (SeqCode) | reverse complement strand
TTGATGTCGATAATTCAGTGGTTGTACCATACTCGCTTTTGTCTGTCACTCTTACCCCATTTTCAATCACTTTATTAGAGGGTCGGCGTTAACATAACACCAAATCATGGTGCCCGTGCCTGAGCTTTGATAAGGCGAACACGCTGTAAAGCACGGGCATTAATCACAATATAAGTCAGCGTGTTCAAATTGACAACTGAATGACAGTTACGTACCTTGGGCCGCTCAATCCCAAAATACTTAGCCTGGCTGTTGATGCGTTCCGCAGCAGTGCGTTGTTTGTAAAGCTGCTTGTAAGCATCCGATTGCCGGTCAATCTGGACGCGCATCCAGCCGCCCGCTTCAATATTGATATGTTTGACACAGCCGACCCCTTTAACAAATTGCTTGCGGTCACATGCCTGACCCGTCTTGGCCGGAAACAGCCTGGGACAACGGAGAATCTGGGCCCGGTAGCCTTGGGGATGATTGTATTCATAAGAAGGGACCATCTCTAAGCCCTGAGAACAAAGGTGGAATCCACCGGGCTCACCGCCCCACACAAATATGCGAAAAAAGGGGCGAAAATTGATAAAATTTCTCATACAAGCATTCGTTCATG
>JBNKZT010000786.1:0-602 GCA_050301775.1 Promineifilaceae bacterium (SeqCode) | reverse complement strand
CGTGGCCGGGGTGGCAGACGAACTGCACCTGAAAATTGCCTATGACGGGCAGCGCTTTGACCGGGACACGATTGGCCGCATGTTGGGACATTTGCAGCAGATATTGAGCGGCATGGCCGAACATCCCACCGAACCAATCACTTCTTTGCCGCTGTTAACGCCGTCTGAATGGCAGCAAATCACGGAAGATTGGAACGGCCGTATTGCTGACTACCCCCTTGACCTGTGTGTACACGACCTGTTCGAACAACAGGCCGCCCAATTCCCTGATACGATAGCTGTCGTCTGTAACAATCAGCCGATCACTTACCGGGAACTCAACCAACGCGCCAATCAACTGGCCCATTATTTGATCAAACAAGGCATTGGCCCTGAATCCATCGTCGGCATCAGCGTCAACCGGTCATTGGAGATGATCATTGGGCTGTTGGGCGTCCTCAAAGCAGGCGGTGCGTACCTGCCGCTGGACCCGACATACCCCGCCGAACGCCTGGCCTTCATGATTGCAGACGCGCAGCCGACGATGATTCTCACACAGTCATCGGTAAACGGTAATCAGTTATCAGCAAACGGTGAACAGACATCCGTTCACAATTCACAAT
>JBNKZT010000785.1:0-603 GCA_050301775.1 Promineifilaceae bacterium (SeqCode) | reverse complement strand
CCATCGAAACCTACTCTAGTAGAACCTACATGCCCATTGAGGTCTCCTCCTATAAAGAGTTTCTCAGATATAGGCACACTACTGACCAAAGCGTCTAACTGCTCCCAGAACTGCCTCTTAATGCTCTCATTGAGACTTATTTGAAGGGCGTAAGCACTAATAACATTAAAAACCAAATCTCCAACAAGCAACTTCACTAAAATAATCCTGTCTCCTTGTCGCTTGATGTCCACCACTCCATCCTTAAGGCTCTTGTCGAGCACAATGTCTACTCTATTCTTGTTTGCCGTAGTGCCTGTGTACCAAAGTTTGAAACCGGTATCTTCCACCTCCTTCACCTTTTGCTCCTTCCATTTTGTCTCCTGAACGCAAAGAATATTCACACGCCGCCTAATCATAGTATCGACTATCTCTCGAAGCTTACACATAAGCGACCCTATATTTCAGGTACCTACACGCAACCTACTAGGCTCGGCTAGCTTCTTTACCCTTTACATCCATCGAGTCAAATGCGAAGACCCTTGCTCATTTTTCACTACACGTAGGCGGCGATGTAGCGCGTCACTAAGGATGCGATGCCCCGATCCTTGCTCATTTAACACC
>JBNKZT010000784.1:0-604 GCA_050301775.1 Promineifilaceae bacterium (SeqCode) | reverse complement strand
GGGGAAGCCGCTGACGGTGAAGTGGCGTTAGAAATCGTTCCAGAAATTAATCCTGATGTCATTTTAATGGACATTAACTTGCCCACCATGAACGGGCTTCAGGTTACCCGAAAGATCAAGGGCCAGTTTCCCCATATCAGAATCATCATGATCACAGGTTATGATGACGCAGAACAGGTCTTTCACGCCTTGCGCTCAGGCGCATCCGCCTACTGCCCCAAAGATATTACACCTGAAGCGCTCATCGGCATCATTCATACGGTCCGAGACGGTAATTATGTTGTCGGCGAGAAAATAATGACTCACGATGAAGTATTAGAATGGGTGGAACAAAAAATCGGCCGTTTCGCTGGTCCCCTGATCAGTGATACCGAAGAGATATTCGTCCCCCTCTCCCCCCGCGAAATGGAAATTCTCGAACACGTTACCCGGGGGTTGAGTAACAAGGAAATCGCCTACAAGTTAGGTATCAGCCATCAAACCGTCAAAAACCACATGACCGCTATCCTGCGTAAATTACGTGTTGATGACCGTACGCAAGCGGCCGTCTACGCCTTGCGGCACGGCTGGGTCAGGCTGGAAGGTTCGCGCGGATAATCCAAAA
>JBNKZT010000783.1:0-605 GCA_050301775.1 Promineifilaceae bacterium (SeqCode) | reverse complement strand
ACCTCGTAGAAGACGGCATCGTTCCACCAGCGATTTATCACAGGGTCAAGCGTCGGAATGGGCTTGGGCGTGGTGGTTGGTTCTCTGGTGGGGCCAGCAGCGCGAGTGGCGGCGTCCAGGGCCAGGGCAGTGGCGATGGCATTGGGCGTAGGGGTATTTTCAGGAATGGGTGTTTGGGTAGGAGAAACGGCCGTAGCTGTTGCGGTCAGTTGCGTGGCAGTGGGTTGGGAAACGGCCGTTTCTGCCAGATCGTCTGCCTGAGTTACTGTCAATGCGGTAGCAGCAACCGTTGTTTCGGTGGGGCCATACGCATTCATGAATTGGTGTTGGCGGCTCCACCGCCTGGCGACATGGGACATACACGCTTCGCCACCAACACATGCCCATTCCAATGCCGGTAAATTGTCATCCGGTAGAACAGCAAGCACGCTGGGCGTCATCAGGAAGTGGGTGATGGCGTGTGTTTGCAAAAAGTGATGCAGGTCCGGCACGGATAAAACTGTTTCATAGGGTGGAATGTAGAGAGCGGCTCCGGCAATTAAAGTGGGATAAATATCGGCAATGGAACCGTCGAATCCGATAGAAAAGAATTGCAGGACGCGGCT
>JBNKZT010000782.1:0-606 GCA_050301775.1 Promineifilaceae bacterium (SeqCode) | reverse complement strand
CTCAGGCTCGCTTGAGCAACACGTCGAGGAGCTGAGGCATGCAAACGCCATCCTCCACAGCAGTATGCCTCCACCTTCAGCCCAGGACTGTGAGCTTCAGGTCTCATACTGCCACCTCAGCGAGGCTGAGCATGGGTGGCACTACTTCCGCCAGCAGCTAGACGCCGCTCACGAGATGCTGGATGAGTGCACGCACGCGATCATACACCTCGAGCACCACGTCGAGCAGCAGGACCTTGACCTCGAGCAGAGGGTAGCGACGATTGCCGATCTCAAGCAGTAGCTTCAGGTGCTTCAGCTTCAGGTGCCGCCCGCACCCGCAGCGCCCGCAGCGCCTGCAGCACCTGCTGAGCCCGACGCGGAGTCAGATGTTGATGAGGAGTAGGTGATGGACATGTAGGGAGGCAGGGTGGACTGACTTTTGTTATTTTGAGTGGATAGGTTAGGCTAGCAAATAGCTGGGTAGCTTGTAACCTCAAATGTAACCCGTGGCGTGAGAGTAAATTTCTTATGCCCCTTTTGTTTTTGATAGGCGGGTTTCATTTCAGCCACTTACTCTGATGTCATGTAACTTGGATGTAACCTTGGATGATGGATGTAATGGAT
>JBNKZT010000781.1:0-608 GCA_050301775.1 Promineifilaceae bacterium (SeqCode) | reverse complement strand
GCTGCCCCATCGCAATCAGGTCAAATCGGTCCCCCTCAGACAACGAGGAGCGAATTTGGTAATTCAGATAATCATGTTTGCTCACCCCACCGGCGATTGCGCCCATAGCGGCACCACCGGCAGTCAGTGAATTTTTGACTTGACTAAGTAAATCTTCGCGGATGTCGCCGACAGTCCATTCCAGTTCCAGTCCAAGGACCATATTCAAATTGCTGCTGGGGTCAGCATCAATGGCTAAGACGGCTCCGGGTTGAGTCTCAACCAAATACTTAATGATCATACCGGCGATGCTGGTTTTACCGACGCCGCCTTTTCCTGCTAATGCGATGGTTGTTGTCATAGTTTGCTCTCTAGTCTCCTTCCTCCAATCTCTTTGCTATCTGTACTGCTGCCTCTTTTAATGCGGGAACATAGTCGTAAACGGCCGTTCCCAACCGATCCGCTTCCTGTACTGCCAAATCCGCCGGTAATAAACCCAAAACCGGCAGCCCCGGCGTATTCTGCTGCAAAAATGCGGCTTCATCCTCGTTACGCACCTTGTTGCCCACCAGCCACAAGCGGGTCAGGCCAATATCGTGGGCCAACTTTTTGATTTGGGAGGCCGTTCC
>JBNKZT010000780.1:0-609 GCA_050301775.1 Promineifilaceae bacterium (SeqCode) | reverse complement strand
TTTACAGCAAGCTAAGAGATGGACCACTCCCGAACAGAAGCCACGACAAGAAATGTGTGAATAGTGGTCATATGAGCAACATGAGCAAAAGTCTCATCATAATCACGACCTTGCTCATTCCGAAAATCACGAGTAACAAGACGAGTCTTATAACGCTCAAGAGAACCATTAGAGCGAGTCTTAACCTTATAGACCCACTTACAAGTGATCGGATGAACACGTGGGGGATATGGCACAAGAGTCCACGTGCCAGTGCGCTCAAGAGCAGCAATCTCCTCAGCCATAGCAAACTGCCATTCAAGATAAGCAACAACATCTCAATAGGTGGTAGGCTCAGAAAGACAGACGGCAGAGCATGTAGGCTCATCAGTGACAAAGGTAGAAGAAACGGAAGGTGATGAAGGACATGGATGACGAGTATAGTGATATAGAATGGGAGGACGTGGTGGTAGTGGTGAAGAGGGAAGCGGTGAAGCAGGTGGTGGTGGTGGTGGAGACACGGTGGGAAGAGAGTCAGACGAAGGCCAAACCAAGTCAAGAAAATCAAACGACTCATGAGAGGAGTGAGCATCGGAGAAGAAAGGACGAGACTCGTCAAAGGTAACATCA
>JBNKZT010000779.1:0-610 GCA_050301775.1 Promineifilaceae bacterium (SeqCode) | reverse complement strand
CATCGCCATGAAACGCTTCGCCGAATTTGAAAAGCAAGGCGTAAATTTTATTGACAGCACGGATCGGTTACCGGGGTAGAAGACGTAAACCGCAAACCGTAGGCCGTAAACCGATTACAGAATACGGATTACGGATTACGGTCCACGGATTACCCCAAAAGGAACACAATCATGAACAACAACGGACTCGGCAACCTCGATGCCCTCTTCCAGTCGGCACAAGCTGACGGGCTGACGAATGATACGATGGATTTGGTGGTGTCTAATTTGAATGGGCCGACGATGGTAACGGCCGTTAACACCTCCCTCGACGACCTGGCTTCCAACGAAGTCACCCTGGCGATGAACATCATCGACATGAGCAGTTCAATGGGATCACATGCCGGCGATTTAATCCGCGCCTACAACGCAGATTATTTAGCAGCGATGCGTGGCTCCACCGCAGCAGATGACATTTTAGTCAGCACCATCTTGTTCAATGACCAGATTGAACTGCTGCACGGATACGTACCCATCTCAGACGCGCCACCCTTAACACGAACCATTTACGCGCCAAGTGCAACTACTGCGCTCTATGATGCTGTTGCCGGTGGACTCACCAACATGGTGT
>JBNKZT010000778.1:0-610 GCA_050301775.1 Promineifilaceae bacterium (SeqCode) | reverse complement strand
GGCGAGCGGTGGGCAGCACGACTTCGTCCCGTGTGCGGATGGAAAGCATACAGCCAACCAACTGCTGGAACGGGGTATTGAATCCTTCTTCGAACAGTTCAAACATGGCGGCTTTGGGAAACGGCCGTACTGCTTTTTCTACCAGCGTCATGGCTTGATTGATGTCGAATGGGTTGTTAATTTTAACCTCCCGAAAGAATGGATAGAACACAGATTAACACAGATGGACACAGATAAAAAGTTTTAAGGAGCGTTCGTTTTAGCTTGGTGAGATTGGTCCAATCTTCAAGATTGGACCAATCTTTAAATCGCTAAGTTCCAAAGGGGGGAAGTTTCCCATGGACGGAAGAAACCTCGGACGTTTTTCTATCTCTGTCTCTGTTTTTCTTTGATAAAGGCTGCATTGGTATGTGTGGTTTTGGGGCGAAACGGCCGTTTCCCCCCGGTCAATTCAGCTAAATGTACGGCTAAATCTTCCAGGCTGGCCAGGTTGTGAACGGGCAAGAAGTCGTCGATATGCGGCAGGGCGGCTTGCATCCCGCGTGTGAGAGGTTCGTAGCGGGGTGAGCCGAGCAGCGGATTGAGCCAGATGAGGCGGTGGCAGGTGCGG
>JBNKZT010000777.1:0-611 GCA_050301775.1 Promineifilaceae bacterium (SeqCode) | reverse complement strand
AAGGGGTATGTGTGTGAGTCTCTTAGTCCTTGTGCTGTTTCAGTTATTTTAGTTCCTAAGAAAGATGGTTCGTGGCACATGTGTGTCAACTGTAGAGTGATTGACAATATCACCATTCACTATCATCACCCTTTACCACATTTAGATGATATGCTTCATGAGTTGTAACATCCTGTGTCTCTAATCCACATGATTATGTTAATCACATGTTTATGAGACTCTAAGTGTTGATCAAATTCGAAGTCTAGAATCAAATTCGAAGTTTTCAAATTCTGGATTAGTGTGGACCATTAGGCTCGGTTGTCGATTTTTCATAATCAATATAGACCGAGCTAGTCTCCATTTCCAAAATAGAATTTGTTCCTGATATCATGATCTACAAGTGTGCAAATCTAAAAAAATTCGGAGCTAGGGAAGCATTTGTTTCAAAGGTTCAAATAGGGTCATACAGTACAGATTCCAGACAGCAATTTCCGCATGTTCTGCTTAACACTTAGCCAACTTGGAAATGCCATAACTTCTTGGATATTGGGAGTTAGCTTGTGCATGTCAATAAGATTGTAGTAAAAGGATTGTAGAACATAATGGAACACTCCTTGTCCAAGTTCGAG
>JBNKZT010000776.1:0-613 GCA_050301775.1 Promineifilaceae bacterium (SeqCode) | reverse complement strand
GGCATCGGTGCCGGTAACGCCGGGCGAGCCGAAATTCAGCGGATCCTGCCAATCAACCGCGCCCTTGCCTGCCTGGGTTTCCGCCAGCGGGATGTTGTGGCGTTTGGCAAACTCCGCCAGCGTGGCTTCCGCGCCGGAATAGATCACCCCGCCACCTGCCACGATCACCGGCTTTTTCGCCGCTTCCAGCGCCGCCAGCACCCGCGCCAGCTCAGCCCGGTCCGGCTCAGGCCTGCGAATATGCCAGACCTGCGGTTCAAAGAAGCTTTCCGGATAATCAAAGGCTTCGGCCTGCACATCCTGACAGAATGCCAGCGTCACCGGGCCGCAATTGGCGGGATCGGTCATCACCCGCATCGCCCGTGGCAGCGCCGTCATGATATGTTCGGGGCGGGAGATGCGGTCAAAATAGCGGCTCACCGGTTTCAGCGTGTCATTGGCGCTGATCGTGCCATCGTCGAAATCCTCGATCTGCTGCAGCACCGGGTCCGGCCCGCGGTTCGCGAAAATATCGGACGGAATGAGCAGCACCGGCAGCCGGTTCACATGCGCCAGCGCGGCAGCGGTGACCATATTGGTGGCCCCCGGCCCGATCGAGCTGGTCACCGCCTGC
>JBNKZT010000775.1:0-614 GCA_050301775.1 Promineifilaceae bacterium (SeqCode) | reverse complement strand
CACTACTTTAGCGCCTGCACCGGGCGCTTTGTTCATGCGAAAGCCACTCATTTCGCGAATTGTGCCTTTGCCGTCGTGACTGATGAGAAAGACGCCGCTGGATTCGATAACGGCCGTTATCGCCAAACAAAGTACCACCCCTGTAAACAACCAATATCGCTTATCATAATTTGTCAGCAGTGATGCATCGTAATATTTGTCCACTTCCTGGTCACGATACATCCCCAACAGTCCATTCAGCAGCTTGCCCCGCGTTTGCTTCCCTACAATCAGCGCCGAAATAGAAATGATATTCACCACAATCACCAGCACAATAAAAATAACCAGCGTCACATCGTTGGCAACAGCATTCTCCGAATTGGAGGCTGCTTCTCCGGCAATGGCCGAATTAATACCCAACACAACCAGATTGAAGACAACGGCCGTTATCACAAAAATCGTATCTGTCCGCGCACTTTGTCCCAACTCATTCACAATATGGTGATGAACTTTTTCCAGCATAATGACACCTCCAAAAAAACTAACGCAAAGGTGCAAAGAGGTAAAGATGCAGTTGTTTTGCCCTGAAAAGACAATAATGTGCGATTTTAAGTACCCAAACTAAGCTAAATAGT
>JBNKZT010000774.1:0-614 GCA_050301775.1 Promineifilaceae bacterium (SeqCode) | reverse complement strand
ATGACCACACCTTCGCCGATGCGGGCATTTTTATCTAGCAATGCCCCTTGGATCACGCTGTTCTTGCCGATTCCCAGGGGTATGCCCTGGCCCTTGGCCAGGTCATCAGGGTTATCATAATAGTCGGCGCCCATCACCAGGGTGCGCTCGATGGTCACGCCGCGCCCGATGATGCTGCGTATACCAATGACCGAGTTGCGTATGGCCGCTTCTTGAATACGGCAGCCATCGGCCAACAGTACGTTGTTAAGACTGCCACCCTCTACTTTAGACCCGGCCAGAAAGCGGGGACGGGTGTAGAGGGGATGGTTCGGATCGTAGAGATTAAAGCGGGGCAGCGGGGCGGCCATGTCTAAATTCACTTCGTAAAAGCGGCGTACGGTTCCAATATCTTCCCAGTATCCATCAAATATGAAACCGACGACGCGCTTGTTGTCAATAGCGGTGGGGATGATGTGACGGCCGAAATCGGTGCCTTCATTTTCGTCCAACATTTTAAGCAGTGTCTTGGTTTTGAAAACATAAATGCCCATGGAGGCCATGAGTGGTTTGTGGGGATCGTCGCTGCTTTCCAAACGGGTGATTTCTTCTGGTTCTTTTGGTTTTTCAACGAA
>JBNKZT010000773.1:0-613 GCA_050301775.1 Promineifilaceae bacterium (SeqCode) | reverse complement strand
GCCATTGTAGCGCTCTCCCAGCTGAGCTATAGGCCCAAAAAACCATCCACTCATGCATGTAACGTATGCTTTACGGCTTTAGCTAAATTCGTAATCCGTAATCCGTGACCCGTATTCCGTAACTTGAGATTGTTACAGTTTACAATTTACGGATTACCGCTTACGGTTTTCACTAGAGCAGCTCACAGGCGAGTTCAGCGCGGGTTGTTGCCCTTGCAGCCCCGGGACAACTCTCTAAGATAGGTGCCTACTACTCCTGATCAATGCCTTTCACAAAATGATTTGGTTGTGATGCTTTCTCACCGAGTGGACCTGAGGAGGCTCGAACTCCTGACCTCTACAGTGCGATTGTAGCGCTCTCCCAACTGAGCTACAGGCCCATCAACGAGAGCGGCGATATATTAGCCTACGTTAACATTGTTGTCAAGCATTCTTACGAAGTTTATACTCACACTACCCTATATCATCATGGAGGTCCAAATGGACAAAAAATATAAGATTTCGCTTGAATATTGTGTACCTTGAAACTACTGGCCGCGTGCTGCCCGTGTGGCAGACGACATCCTCAGTAATTACCAACATGTCATTGAAAATTTTACATTTATTACCGGCT
>JBNKZT010000772.1:0-618 GCA_050301775.1 Promineifilaceae bacterium (SeqCode) | reverse complement strand
TGAGCCGCCGCCAGGGCACGTAATCGCGGCCGGAAACCCAGACGTAGGTGGAGGCGACGGCCTCGTTTCCCTGACCGTCACGGGCGGTGACGTAGGCCCGGTAGACGCCGCCTTTTTCGGGAGTGAATACGGCCGTTCCCCGGCCCCGGCCGTCCACCGTCAAATCAGTCTCGTAAACCGGAATCTCTTCCACCGTTGAGCGCCAGATGGTGTCGCCCTGGTCGTTTTCTTCCTGGACGCTGTACCAGCGCCGCTCGACGATTTCTACCTGTACCGGCCGGTTGGGGACGGGATTTTCATCCCAATCGACCAGGGCTACGTCAAAGGTCATCTCTTTTCCGGCCTGGCCGACGTACTGGCTGGAGCGGATGCCGGGGTAAACCAGGCTGCGATGGACGATGACGTTGGTCCGGCCGCTGACCGCGTTTTCGGCGATGTCGGTGACGGTAGCTTCGATGGTGAACTGGCGGCTGCCCGATTCTTCGCTTAGTTCGGCGGGGATTTGGACGGTGAAACGGCCGTTGCCATCCGTCTGCCCGGCGCCGTTAGCGATGAAGGCGCTGGGATTGTAGTAACCGCCGTAATACCCTCCGTCGCGTTCGTCATTGTAAAAGCTGT
>JBNKZT010000771.1:0-621 GCA_050301775.1 Promineifilaceae bacterium (SeqCode) | reverse complement strand
TCAAGAATAGCCTGTGAGGGCTGAGGACCGAGGACTGAGGACTGAGGACTGATAGCTGATGGCTGATGGCTAACAGCTTCGCAAAGCGATGCACACATCCGGTCGAGAACGGCCGTTTGCAGCAAAAATTGCTGAATGTGCGGCGGCTGGTGGTCCAGCACTTCTTCGGCCAGATAATCGAGCACATACCGGTGGCTGCCGGTGAATGATTGCACAAACTGGTGCCGGTTGTCGGACTCTTGCAGTGAGAGTGCGGCTAACTGCAAACCGGCAATCCACCCTTCGGTCCGCTGTGCCAATGCCGCAATATCTGTTTCAGCCAGATCGAATCCTTTCAACTCATTCAAAAAAGCCGTTATTTCGTCATCTGTAAAGCGAAGATTACTTTCGCGCAGTTCGGTGACCAGACCACGCACACGTAGACGCGGCAGCGGCAGCGGTGGGTCAGCGCGGGTGGCAATGACCAGATGCATTTTTTCAGAAGCATGTTCCAACAAAAAGGTGGTGGCTTCATGCACCTGCGGGTCATAGAGCAGGTGGTAATCGTCTAAAACAAGGATGAATGGTTCGGCAATCGCGTCAATTTCATTGATGAGTAAGGTAAGCATTTGCGTCGTGGAA
>JBNKZT010000770.1:0-621 GCA_050301775.1 Promineifilaceae bacterium (SeqCode) | reverse complement strand
CACACCGCCCCGACCAACTCTCCGGCGGGCAGCAGCAGCGGGTGGCTATTGCCCGTGCCCTGGTCGCCGACCCGGCCATCATCCTGGCCGACGAACCAACCGGTAACCTGGATACCCGTTCCGGTGACGAAATTGCCAATTTGCTGCGGGATATTTCCCAGCAGTACGGCCGTACCGTCATCATGGTCACGCACGATCCCCGCATTGCTGCTTACTCTGATCGCATCATCTTTCTGAAGGATGGCAAAATGGTTGACGAAACGCCGCTTGTCAGTCAAGACGGTCAAAACGATCACACAACCATTGCCGACAGAGTACGAGAATTTGGCGGCTAATCGAGACGAGTAGCAGACCAGGAGTTTCCATTACCAAAGGCAATGAAAATCTACAGATTATGCCGATGAACACAGATTAAATCTGCGGAATCTGTGACATCTGTGGATTATTTTCTGGAGAGACAAACGATGAACTTCCAAATAACCCTCGCCCTGCGCTACCTGGCCGGGCGCAGATTACGAACCGTATTAACCACATTGGCCATTGTCTTTGGCATTCTGCTCATCTTTGGCATGAATTCCATCTTGCCCGCCTTTATCCACTCCTTCACCGCCAATGCTATGG
>JBNKZT010000769.1:0-628 GCA_050301775.1 Promineifilaceae bacterium (SeqCode) | reverse complement strand
GTCAGTTCATATGCCAGGCAAGTTTCGTAGGCAGACTCAAGCAGCCCAGGTCCTAATTGTCGATGCACTTCAATGGCCGCACCAATAATTTGAGATGTCAACTCGTTGATTCTCATAATCTCTGTGAATCTCCGTGCTTCTCTGTGCCACTCTGTGTTCCGTTTTTAAATGACGGCCGTTCCCTCAATCTCAATCAAAAATTCAGGACGCGCTAAACTGTACACGCCAATCCAGGTGGTCGCTGGTGGGTTTTCCGGGAAGAACGCCTTGAGTCCTTCGCTGACCGGGGCTGTTTTGTCCATCCAGCTTTGCGAGATGTAGATGCGCAGGGCGACGATGTCGTTGAGCGTGGCCCCGGCAGCGGTAACGGCCGTTGCCACATTCTTTAAACTTTGCCACACCTGCGCCCGCAAATCATCCTCGCCGATGATGTTTTCGTTTTCGTCCCAGGCCACCTGCCCGGAAAAGTACACCGTGCGTGGGCCTTCTGCCACCACAATTTGCGAAAAACCATATTGCAAACTGTTGAACAAGCTGGTGGGGTTGATGCTGTTTTTAGACACGGCCGTTTCCTCCAGGACTATCTTGAATTTTACTGTTCTGGACCACCATAGAATAGTAGAAGCCC
>JBNKZT010000768.1:0-627 GCA_050301775.1 Promineifilaceae bacterium (SeqCode) | reverse complement strand
CGATACCTGCGCGTCCTTATTCTCGCTAAACGCAATCTTGGCCAGCTTGCAGTGCATCGTATACACCTTATCCGCCTCGGCCAACGCCGTTTTCAAGGCCGCCGTCGCCGCCTGTTGAACGCCATAGGCTCCTTTTGGTCGGCCTGCAGCCCCTCTGCCGCCGCCAGCTTCGCCGCGCCATCGGTCAGTTCGGCTGCGCCAAAGCCCAGCGCGACCAATGCCGCGTTAATCTCCGCTGCATTCTGGGAATTATCTATACCCAAACGGGTGCAATTGAAAAAAATGACACCTGACATCATTTTCTCGTTTTGTCAGGTGTCATTTTTTTTCAATTGCACCCGTTGCGGGGTAAGCAGTGGATTGAGAAGCAAGGCAAATCTCGTCGCTACCAGGCATCGCCCCTCGGCTTGAAAACAATGGCAGCCCTGCTCACGCTGCGTGAAAAGGTCATCAAACCGGTTTTGGCCGGGGCAGGCCAGCCCAAACGTGGCCGGAAACCAGGTGGTCAATCTGAACTGATATTCAATATGGAAAGGTACAGACCGAGACGCGAACTTTGTTCCACATCTTGGGTGTTGCCGTTTAAGAATCGAACATCGACAATTTTTTGTCGATAGAGGCGCTGTT
>JBNKZT010000767.1:0-631 GCA_050301775.1 Promineifilaceae bacterium (SeqCode) | reverse complement strand
CGTTCTTGATCTCCACACGCGAACCGTTCTCATCCAGCTGTCCCAGACTGATGATAGAGTTCCTCAACGTGGGGATGTAGTAGACTCCGGTGAGCAATCTGTGCTCACCAGACTCGGCGGCGAAGATGACGAAGCCGACGCTCTTGATCTCCACGCCGGAGGCATCCCCAAACTTGACAGAGCCTCGGACATCGGAGTCAAGTTCAGTGAAGAACTTCCATCGACCGGTCATGTGATGGGTGGCGCCGGTGTCGAGACACCACCCGTCAGTCTTGTCGTTGCTGGAGCCATCGCCGAGGGGGGCGTGTGCTCTCGGCTCATCAAGGTGGAGGAGAGCCGCTGGAGATAACTCTGCTTGCGTGTGCCAGGAGCAGACCTGGCTCCTCCACCTGTGCGACGTGGGCCTGGCTGCATCGTGGCTGTCGACACTCCTTGGCCCAATGGCCAAGCTTGCCACAGTTGTGGCAGGCGCCGTCTCGTGTCGGCTTCTGATTGCCGGCGGCACCGCCGGGGGCGCCTCCACGGGCGCTACCCTCGGCACGTCCTCGCACCCTGGCCTGGGTGCCTCCACGCGCCTTGAGCGGCTTGCCGCGCTTGCGGCCGCCCGTCGAGGGAGAGGACTCCCCCTTCT
>JBNKZT010000766.1:0-635 GCA_050301775.1 Promineifilaceae bacterium (SeqCode) | reverse complement strand
ATATCAGGTATGGTTTCTCTCATGGCCTGCATGGCCTGCTGTCCATCCATCTCCGGCATGACCATATCCAGCAAAACCAGATCGGGCTGAAGTTTCCGGGCCAGGTCAACAGCCTCTTTTCCATTTTCAGCTTCGCCCACAATTTCAAAATCAGGCTGAATCGACAGGATGGTTTGCAGCCCGTCCCTAAAAAGCTCGTCGTCATCAACCAGCAGGATGCGGATGGGTGACATACTGACACCTCCAGGGCAAATGTATTCAGCTTTAGTGTAGCAGTTGGGAGGATAAAAAGGATGTGCCGGAGGTCACGTTGGGGTCATATTGGGGGTGTGACGCTAGTGTTTCGCGGCGTAAATAAACCTACAGTTAAGGATTGCCGATTTGCAATTTTGAACGCCAATTATAGAGCTAATCTACCGCGAAACACTTAAGCAGTTGGGCGCTGAAGCTTGGTTTGCCATAGGTATATTTACGCCCAACTGCACTAGATCAGGCCCAGTTCTTTAGCTTTGAGGGCAGCCTGGGTACGGTCACGGACGCCGAGTTTACCCAGGATATTGGTGAGATGATTTTTGACCGTGCCTTCGGTAATAAATAGGTCGTTGGCAATTTCTTTGTTGCTGGCGCCGGTGGCT
>JBNKZT010000765.1:0-636 GCA_050301775.1 Promineifilaceae bacterium (SeqCode) | reverse complement strand
CACAAATGCCACAGAGGAAAAAGAGAAATTAGAGAATAAAGATCAGATGTAATCAACTCTGTGATCTCTGTAGCTAAAAATCAGGACAAACACAATTGAATATAGCAAACGGCCGTTCGGGAGAGAACGCACACACAGTTGGGCGTCACCGAAGGGGCAAATGGCGAATGATTTTCATTCGCTGTGAAACTCTCAGGTAAAAGGACCGGGCTGCTGGGTAAATCTGGAAAGTGCGCGTAAGCAATAGCGAGCGCCCACACCGACGGGGCAAGTGGCGCAGGCAAGCTGCACACGAATCTCTCAGGTCTAAGACAGAGGACGCTAGTAATTTTTGGAATTGCTATGCGTCCTTTTTTGTTGGCAGTTGAATTGTAGAAATGCCACCGAGAGTAAGGGGAAAGCCTTCAAAATTCTCTGTGGCTCAAACCAAGGAGATGATAATGAGCAAGATACCGGCAGACTTGAAATATACCGAAGATGATGAATGGGTCCGCGTTGAAGGGGACACGGCCGTTATGGGCATTACCGATTACGCTCAGGATTCCCTGTCTGACATTGTGTACCTGGAACTGCCCAACGCAGGCGACTTTTTTGGCATGGGCGAAACGTTTGGCGTGGTGGAGTCTGTAGATCGGA
>JBNKZT010000764.1:0-638 GCA_050301775.1 Promineifilaceae bacterium (SeqCode) | reverse complement strand
GGCACTTTGGCCGGCAGCCCGCCAAAACTAACCAGACTTTGGGCGCCCGGCACCCAACTCAAAGCGCTTGCGCCAATTTCAGTCAGGTCCGCTTTGACAAACAAATAGCAGGGAAAATACGGCCGTTCCTTTGCCGCTCGTGGGTTAACTGGATTTACCTTGAGAACGGGGAAATAGACATCCAGCTCGCGCAGTTTTAACTGCTCACAGACAGAACGTTCCTTATGCGGTTTGACACGCAAAACATACCAATGAGATGACATACTTCCTCTTCCACATAGTTTCCTGCAATAAGAGCAGCAGGGAGTCTAACGGAAGGATGGCAGTTTGGCAACCATCTAGCCCGCCCTAAACCACAACAAAACCATTTGCTGAACAAAGGTCAGCGCCAGGGGCGTCACAGCCAGGAGTACGCCAACCATCACAGCCACCAACGCCCCAATCTGTACAGTGATAGATTGATGGTCAGCAACGGCCGTTTCCCCACGCGCCAACCACACCATACCTGCACCAGTGAGAACGGCCGTTAGCAACGCCACCACCCCTAACGATAACCACTCACGACCTTCTCCACTCAAAGGCAAACCGACGGCAAAACCAATGAAGAAAGCAGCGATACAAATGGGTACCCACAACTG
>JBNKZT010000763.1:0-643 GCA_050301775.1 Promineifilaceae bacterium (SeqCode) | reverse complement strand
AACACGAACATTGATGCCGTTTTTCAAAATATAGGCAAATCCAAAAAAGAAAATGAGGGAGTATAAATACCATTGTAATTCGATCAGAACATTTGATGTCAGTCGTTTACCAACAGATTGCCCGACATAGCGCAAGACAACATTAGCAAAACCGACAAAAAAGGTGATGATTACGAGGTAGACAGCGATACCTCCCAGCCATTCTGAAACCGCATCAATGGCGTGAGATATTTTCAACAAAACTCGCATATAACAGTCCTCCTCTGTAAATCGAATTGGTAATTCGATACGCGATTTACCAAATCGCGCTACGGTTTTCATACATGGTGGTGTGTACCACGCATGTTGTCTCCTTGGGAAAAGGTTTCAGTTATACTGCGCCCGGCCACAAAGTGACATTTTGACATTGTTGAACAACTGCATGACGAGTGTATCATATGGACAAAAACAAGGAAGAAGAACCTAATGATACAACTTCAATTCACGCAAAAAGAGATTGACCAACTGCACCATGAACGAACAACACATCCGCACCCACGCGTGCGTCAAATGATGGAAGTCCTCTACTTGAAGGCACTGGGATTACCCCATCAGGAAATCTGTCGCATTACGCGCCTATCGGCAACCACGCTGCGCCGCTATC
>JBNKZT010000762.1:0-643 GCA_050301775.1 Promineifilaceae bacterium (SeqCode) | reverse complement strand
TGTTTTTGTGTCACCGCTGGAAAGCGAATCTGCGAATACTCGATATCGAAGAAATAAAATCTGTTGCCTATACGCCTGAATCACACCCTTTCATCGAGAGGGCAATTGGCAGTGTAAGACGCGAACTTCTTGATCAAACATTATTCTGGAACGAGCGAGATCTGCTGAAAAAACTTAATCAATATAAAAATTACTATAATTTTACGCACGGACATCGTTCGCTTGAGCAAATGACACCCAGCCAAGTAGCCGATCCCGTCACTCCCCCTACATCTGTTGCAATTTTATCAAACTACCGTTGGCAATCTCACTGCAATGGGCTATTTTCTACTCCGGTTGCAGTATGATTTAGTAAATCGCAACACACAGGTTTGCCTCGCGGCATAGGGGCAACGCCCCTAAAGAGCAGTATATTCATCCAGTGGTTTTACCCACAGATTTCGGAAAAGACCCACAATTATCAGAGTACACAATTTTGGAGTCGCTCCAAAATCATTAACAATGCTCAGAGATATAACAAAAAGCCAGTTTATTTGCTGGTGATTTCAAAGATTTACTCTGGAGGATCAAGATTAATCGGTTTGCTCATTTCTTTAGCCCTTTCCAATATTTCTTCTGGAGACATTTCCTTATCTGGCCAAAA
>JBNKZT010000761.1:0-644 GCA_050301775.1 Promineifilaceae bacterium (SeqCode) | reverse complement strand
ACCAGCCGGACTCATGATTTCTGGTTTGTGTTGAGGGTATAACTTTTGCATGGTAGTGTCCTGACGCAGATAAACTGCAAGGGGCAAAGGGGCAAGGTAAGAGACGTTCTTATCTGCAACTTTGCAACCAAAATGCTTATTTTCTGTACAAGCTTTCCACTTGCAGTGTTCTAACTTGATTCCTTAAAATTGCTACCTAAGTGTAACAGAGAAAAGTGCAGCAGGTAAAACGCATTATGATATAGGAATTTTGTACTAGGCGTATGGTAATGGCATTGAACTTAATAATTCCGGTAAGAAAAGCTTCTTATTGTCGATGTTAGTAACTATAAGGTGACAGTCACTTATTTCAGAGGCAGCCGTCACAGCGAAATGCGTTTTAAGTGACTGTCACCTCTGGGGCTTAGCAATCCAACTAAAGGATACGGGGTTATTGATCGGTTAACAGCAATTCTCCACCATCAGCTTCTGGCACAGTCGCACGCCTGTCATTGCATCATTCACCCAGTAATCAGCCCCAACGTATTGACAAACTTGTTCGTTAAGCTGATTGCCGCCAATGATAATGGGAACCTCCAGCAATTCAGGTTCACCTGACATACGTATGAGCTTAATCGTTTCAGCCATTGCATCATACGAACTGG
>JBNKZT010000760.1:0-645 GCA_050301775.1 Promineifilaceae bacterium (SeqCode) | reverse complement strand
GGATGGAACCGTAACCCGATGCCAGGAACCAGACAGCAATACGGAGGGCAGTTATATTTTTGGGGATGAGCCATTGCTGCTTTTTGGCTTCAAGTCGTCCGTTGCCTCACCCCCAAAGTCAGGGCAAAAATATAACAACTGACCGTTTTGCGGCTTGTGCAAATTGACTGGGTTAACCCTGAATGTACTTGAGCACAGCACCCGCCAATCAGTGACCCCGACTTGGCCTGATACCCTGGCTGCCGATACGCCTCCTCTGTTCTCGGTATCAATCAGCAGAAGGGTACAGAAATGTAAATGGCGCACATCCTCCACAACCCGACCAAACCAACCCCACAAGTGCCTAACGCTGAGTTTACGCGGCGACGATGAATCCTCGCCCACAGGTGATGTAGTTCTTGAAACACCACCCCACCAGCGAACACACCTCGATTGTACACCAACTTGGCTGGCACGACCAGTTCCAACCAAACACGCCTCAATCAAACGCTGCTTGGGCGCTCGCGTGCAACGATTTGTTAGGCTGTTGTTGGCCCGGCTTTTCCCCCGACCCCTTCTTTACCCCCGTTTTTTTACCCTTACTCTGACCACCATCTCCACCAGCACGCTTCTCTCCTGGTTTCATCTCCGCTCGCTGGCTTCTTG
>JBNKZT010000759.1:0-646 GCA_050301775.1 Promineifilaceae bacterium (SeqCode) | reverse complement strand
GCCCCAGGCACGGCATGATCGCGAATTTCGGTCGAGGTGGCGGCTTCCGAGAAATCCGCCCCGCCGCCGTAGATGTCGCGCGCGACACCCGTGGTCAGTTGCGCGGGCGTGCCATCGAACACGATCCGCCCGTCGCGCATCCCGATGATCCGGTCGCAATAGCGCCGGGCGGTATCGAGCGTGTGCAGGTTGGTAATCACCATCCGCCCATCTTCGTCATGGATACGGCGCAGGGCCTCCATCACGGTCTGGGCGTTCATCGGGTCGAGGCTGGCAATCGGCTCGTCGGCAAGGATGATTTTCGGGTCCTGCATCAGCGCCCGGGCAATCGCCACCCGCTGCTGCTGACCGCCCGAAAGCGCCTCGGCGCGTTTGGCGGCATGTCCGGCAATCCCCAGACGGTCGAGAATATCAATCGCGCGGTGGATATCGTCGCGCGGAAACAGGTTAAACAGCGTGGCCAGCGTCGAATGCTGGCCCAGCGTGCCATGCAGCACGTTTGAGACCACATCCATGCGCGGCACCAGATTGAACTGCTGAAAGATCATCGCACAATCGGATTGCCATTCACGCATGGCCTTACCGGTAAGCTCCAGCACATTGCGCCCCTCAAAGGACAGCACGCCCGAGCTGGAGGGGGTCAGCC
>JBNKZT010000758.1:0-647 GCA_050301775.1 Promineifilaceae bacterium (SeqCode) | reverse complement strand
AAGCAGGCATTACGTATAATGTCTATCGTAATACAACCTCACCAGTACCGGTAGATGCGGCTCACCGCATTGCTACTGGTTTGGACAAAGGGACATATGATGATTATGATGGAGCGGTGGGGGATTATTACGTGGTCACGGCCGTTAACAACAACGTCGAAAGTGACCCATCTAACACGGCCAGGGCACGTTAACAGCCCTTTCATCTGGTAAGTCAAACATACGATTAGACGGAACGGCCGTTTTCTGAACATTTGGAAAACGGCCGTCTTTTGCGTTATCCGGCTGCGCCACGCACAACTTCGTTCCAGCAACACAGTCCACAACAAAATGCAACTTGTATCCCCAACACCTTGCTACTATACTATCCGCTGCCACCCATTTCCAAACGTGAGCAAATTTTATGCGCCCATGGCGTCATCTGTGGATAAGAATTTATGCGATTAAAACGATTGGTCTTGCAAGGATACAAGACCTTTGCCACCAAAACTGAATTTATATTTGATGAAGGGATAACGGCCGTTGTCGGACCCAATGGCAGCGGCAAGAGCAACGTCGCTGATGCGGTGCGCTGGGTGCTGGGCGAGCAGAGCTACAGCACGCTGCGCGGCAAACGAACAACCGACATGATCTTCCACGGCAGCCAG
>JBNKZT010000757.1:0-647 GCA_050301775.1 Promineifilaceae bacterium (SeqCode) | reverse complement strand
CGATGGCATCGTGCAAACCGACGAGGCCAATGACGTGGCGCAGATCGCGCTGGTGGAACGCCATCGCGGCACTGGCGGCGTGACCAACGGTTTTGTCTCCGGTTTCGGCTACAAGGGCAAAATGGCGATAGCCTCGACCGTGGCCCATGACAGCCACCACATGATCGTGGTAGGCACCTCGCGCGAAGACATGGCACTGGCGGCCAATCGTCTGGGCGAGGTCGGCGGCGGCATCACCGTGTTCCGCGATGGCAAGGAAGTCGCGCTGGTAGAGCTGCCGATTGCCGGGCTGATGAGCGAAGAACATGCCAGCACCGTGGCCCTGAAGGCCGACCGCATGGTCGAAGCGATGGCCGAATGCGGCTGCACGCTCAACAACGCCTATATGCAGCACTCGCTGCTCGCGCTTGTTGTCATACCCGAGTTACGCATTTCTGATTTGGGGCTTGTCGATGTGACCAAGTTTGAAATCACCAATTTGTTTGAGGAGGTCTGATGACCCCGAACCCGCTGACGCTGCCGATTGTGACCCCCGGCATTCCGGAACCCGAAACCTTCACCGATCCGGCGGCCGCCGTGGCGCGACTTCAGGAGTTGTATGACGAGGCCTGCGATTTTCTGAGCGCGAAGTTTTCCAACGCCGCCGC
>JBNKZT010000756.1:0-649 GCA_050301775.1 Promineifilaceae bacterium (SeqCode) | reverse complement strand
CAAGCGGTACGGGTTGGGGAATACGGCCGTGCCTACCTCCTGTTTGATGCCGTCATGGAACATATCATACCGCCTTTCTCCATACTCATTGGTTTAAGCGGCTTGAGTTTACTTGCAGCAATCGTTTTGTTCGTTTTCGACCCGGCCCATCGGCAAGATATGGGGTTAATGAATCTGATTTTA
This sequence comes from Promineifilaceae bacterium (SeqCode), assembly GCA_050301775.1. Lineage (GTDB taxonomy): Bacteria > Chloroflexota > Anaerolineae > Promineifilales > Promineifilaceae > JACKCC01. Next base: position 466 of record JBNKZT010000756.1, on the reverse strand, counting down.
GGCAGCTTTAACTTAATTGGGCAGCTTATTTATATTTTTTATGGTTTATATCTGGTGCAGGCATCCAAACAAATCTATAAAGCCTTGCTCTATGCCCCCGGATTCGTCTTGTGGAAAATCTGGCTTTACATACGCATTTTGCTAGGCCGGGACAAAGATGGCTGGGTGCGAACGGCGCGTAATGAAACATATAATCCGAAAACACCTCTGGTGATTTCCGAAAAAATGATAAAATATCCCTCAATCATTTTTCGGAAGTCGCCTAAAACAGAATATGAACACCGAAATGCCTGTACAAGAATCAATAGAAAACAAAACGGATAAAACCATCGGTAACGGTAAAAATAATTTACAGGAATCAAACTTGAAATCATCAACACGTTCGACAGAACTCGATTCATACATGAGAGACGTGCAGCGTAAACAAGATGACAAAGCGGCCCGCATGTTAGAAATCTATGCCAAC
>JBNKZT010000755.1:0-650 GCA_050301775.1 Promineifilaceae bacterium (SeqCode) | reverse complement strand
AAGTTGAATTGATTTTTATTTGTATTTAAATGAGTTCCTAAACATTTTCGATCTTCAAATGGTTCTCTTAAAATAAATCTTGTATAGGATGCATTGCATGGCATGGCATGGCATGTTACATTTTTCTAAAATCCTTGAAGAGCCTAGAAGAATTTAGGAAAAATCCTCATGTCAAAAATACTCCTAAATCTCCTTCTACAAAATTTCCAAGCCTTGGTAAATTCAAAATCCAAATTTTAATTCAAAAATCTTTCTTCTTCACTTTCGGCCCGGCCGACTTTGCGGCCCACTCGGACTTCGGCCCAGCTGGCCTGCCACTTCCTCGGCCTCGGCTTGCCGACCGGCCCAACACTCCTCGGCCCAGCCAGCCAGCCCGCGCCTGCCTTGGCGTATTTTGCGCAAGCCGTTTTCTTCTTGATTTCACGCCTTCCATCATCAGCGCCTTCTCTCTCTCCCCTCGCTGATGTGTGGACCCCACCTGTCAACTCCCTCTTCTCCCCCACCCGCGCCGCCCAGCTTCAACATAGAGATGCCAAGTCAAGGACTTTACTCCCCCTTCTTGATTCCCCCTCTTAAACCCCCTCCTTAACTCCCCCTTCCCCCGGGCATCAATGGTGTTTGCCTTAACGCCAGTCGTTACCTTCCGGCCA
>JBNKZT010000754.1:0-651 GCA_050301775.1 Promineifilaceae bacterium (SeqCode) | reverse complement strand
TATGTGAATACGCTGATGGTGCAGGAAGTGCTGGACGAACCAAAGTGGTACAGGCGTATGACCAAAGAAGATTGGCGGGGTTTGACGCCATTGTTCTATCTGCACATCAATCCGTATGGCCGATTCGACCTCGATATGAACAGTCGTTTGCCGCTGGCAGCATAATTTTCATGATGTATACGAGTGCGGCAAACGACCGTTTTCCGCACTCACATCTAAAAATCAGGTAAATCCACACTTTATGCGTATTTGCGTGAACGTGAAGCGAAAGAAGCTGTCTGATTTACTCGAGGGGATACGGTATGTTTTCATCTGGCATTAATCAAGTGACCCGATATCGCGGCTTTGTTACCCACACGCCATTTTGTCCTGGTCTCCTAAATGGATAAATTGGAGTTTTGAAAATCAACCTCGAATTCATTCATATTCCAAGGCCGCACGCACACTCATTCTGGTGGCCTTATGTGCAGGCCACAGGCTGGCCAGGACAGATAGTATTAAAACTATAATGAGCCAGATAAACATAGCTGCAAAAGGGTGAGCATAAACTAATGGGCTACCTAGCAAAATTGATCCAATAGCATTACCCAAAAATTTGCTGAGAGGCATCGCCATTAAAGAGGCAAACAACCAGCTAATCGTCCCAATAAA
>JBNKZT010000753.1:0-652 GCA_050301775.1 Promineifilaceae bacterium (SeqCode) | reverse complement strand
CCCATTATCACTATGAATGGCTTCCAAGTAGTTGAGATGCTCATTGTTCAACCTCAAAGCCAAGCTCCGAAAGTGCTCAAACACTTCATCCTTACTTTTCAAGAAGAAAACACAAGAGTAATGAGAACAATCGTCAACGATAACAAGAACATACCACTTGCCTCCCATGGAGCGAACCCGAGAGGGACCGACAGTGTCCATATGTAGTAACTATCCAGGGTGCTCAGTCATCATGGTATTAACTGGAGAATGAGATGCATTGATTATCTTACCATGATCACAAGGAGCACAAACAAGGTTACTCTTAAACTTGAGCAAGGGCAATCCTCGGAGAAGACCTAATCCACTGAGTCAACATAATAGATCGAAACTCAAGTGACCAAGTCTCCTATGCCACTTCCAAATCTCAGACGAAGACTGTGAGATTAAACACTTCACATAAGATTGGGCAAATAAAAAATCAGCTTGAAAGACATTTCCAAGGTGAGAAATGCCACAAACAAGTTTGCCAGAAGAATCGAGAACTTGCAAACTAGACTTGTGAAAGAGAACATCCAAATCAGCATCAACAAGTTGAGAGACAGATAGTAGATTATACCTTAATTTGTCCACCAGTGCAATGTCTTTCAAGGTGAAGTGGTTGGTTACCTTG
>JBNKZT010000752.1:0-655 GCA_050301775.1 Promineifilaceae bacterium (SeqCode) | reverse complement strand
CAGATTATGCTTCCCAACATATGCAGTAGATATGAAAGAATGCGATGCTCCAGAATCGAACAACACTATTGCAGAAGTGTCATTGATGAGAAACATACCAATGACAACATCAGGAGCTTCCTACACTTCTTCCACAACCACATGATTGACTCTCCCACGTGTCATACCCCGTTCCGAGAAAGAGGGAACGAAGCCTCCATACGTGTGCCCAGGATGTTCAAATCACACGCATGGCAACAATATGATAATCAGATGCAATGTTATAAATAAACGAGTAATATTTCTTACATAATGACCCGGGGGTCTGAAAAAGATTACATCAAAACAACAGCGGAATTAAACTAAGCGTAGTGCAGCTTCCACAGGCTTGACTATTGGAGAGGCCCTCCTAGCTCTCTTTGCCTTCATCCTGCTGGTTCCATTCTCCCATGCCATCTAAAGTAATGATACAAGCAAGGCTGAGTAGACTTATGGTGGCTACTCAACAAGTGCGGGGAAAATATGATATGAAAGTTTAAACAAGGGTGGCTGACAATATGGTTTTGACTCGCAGCAAGCAGTGGTTATACTCTACCAAAAGCTTCTAGATATCTAGGCAAATTCCAATGCTTCCAAACTGGACCTCGATCACACCGCAAAGTCCATTGCGGAGGGT
>JBNKZT010000751.1:0-653 GCA_050301775.1 Promineifilaceae bacterium (SeqCode) | reverse complement strand
AAACACCATTTTCTTCCTGCGCAGCAGTCAGCGATGGGGCAGCCGTCAGGCAAACCAATAAAATCACAAAGATGGTAACAAATTGTCGAATTTTTGAAGACCGATGAGTTGTCATATTTTTTGTACGTTTTTGTAGATTGATTGGTTCCATCAGCGAAATTCAATGCTGTACTCAGCAATAGGCACATCAGGGCGCTGCTGTTCGATCCAGGCCACGGCTTTTTCGAGCAGGCCATGCAAATAGCGGGTATCATTGCCCACGGTAGCCATGCCGATAACGGCCGTTTGCCACACATCCTGATGATCCACTTCGGCCACCGACAAATTAAACTGCTGCCGGATGCGCGACAAAATTGATTTAACAATACTTCGTTTTTCTTTCAACGAAAAAACGCCTTCCAATTGGAGAGTCACTTCACAAGTTGCTACAATCATGTCCGTAATTGTGAAACGTTGCGTGAAACCTGTCAAGCACCTGAATGACCGTGATCGTAACCTTTTTGTTTTGCGCGTTTTATAATAGTCATACGTATAAGGATTTAAGATTGACGATTGACGAGTTGTACTGAGCTGAGACGAAGTATTGGTGTTTGAGGATTTGTTGATGAGGTGGACTTGGATTTTGCGATTAGCGGTGGTGGGAACGGCCGTTT
>JBNKZT010000750.1:0-655 GCA_050301775.1 Promineifilaceae bacterium (SeqCode) | reverse complement strand
CGGCATATTTCCTCCAGAGACAGACTTTAGATTTCTTCAATAACCGGAACATAACCCCTGCCTATCCGAAATCTTTATCCCTGCTCAAAAATTTATCAGTGATTAAACACCTTCAAACAAATCAATACTATTTCCGGCCGCAAGCGTGACAACAGCCTTCTTCCAACCGGTTTTGCGAATCGCCATGCTCCGCCAACGACGCGCGCGTTTTGCCGGCATATTAGAAATTCGCACCTTCTCAACAGTCACGTCCGGCCAGGCCAATTCCACGGCCTGCTTAACCTGCATCTTGTTCGCCCGCGAGTCCACGACAAAGGAATATTGATTATAAAGATCAACCAAATAGTTACTCTTTTCCGTCACCAATGGGCGACGAATAATTTCTCGCCAGTGTAATTGCATTCTTTATTCCTCCTCGTCAAACTCAATGAAATCAGGCGACTCAACAGCCAAAAAACCACTGATCGTTTCCAAAGACGACAAAGGCATAACGATCTTGTCATAGCCGAGCAAATCCCGAACATTCAGGTAGCTGGCCCGAATCGATTTTGCATCAGACAAATTACGAATCGATTTTTCAACAATCTCATCACGATCAGACAACAACACCAATGTGCTAGAACCTTTTGCCAGACGCTCAAGCATGGCAGCCGTC
>JBNKZT010000749.1:0-657 GCA_050301775.1 Promineifilaceae bacterium (SeqCode) | reverse complement strand
CCAGCAGCAGCAAGGTCGCTTAGTTTTAGATAAACAGGATGCGATTGTATTGATTCCGGCACGGCCGTTTACCGTTGGTGAAACGTACACCGCCAGCGTCACGGCGAATGGAGAAACGGTTGAATGGTCGTTTACGGCCGTTTCTCCCCCCACAGATTATTGAGATTGGAGACTGGAGATTGTGCAAATCCCCAATCTCTAATCTCTAATCTCCCCAAGCACATCCATCACATTGGCCACCAAATCATACCGGCCAAAGGCGGGCATAAAGTAGACACCCTGGGTAAACGGCCGTAATTCACTCAAAATCTCCTGGGCAATGGCCACCCCTTCCTGTTGTGGTTCTTTGGCCTCGGCCATGCGCTGGCGCAGCGGTTCCGGTATGGACATGCCGGGCACTTCGTAATGGAGAAATTCGGCGTTACGGCCGTTGTACAGCGGCTTCACGCCCACAATCAGCGGCAGCATCTTTTCCTCATACGTAGCTTCATACAAATCGACAAACTGTTTGGCCACAGTCGGATCAAACACCGGCTGCGTCAGGGCAAAATCAGCCCCGTTACGAATTTTGCGCCGCAGCAGCTTCATCTCTCGCTCCGCATCCGCTGGTGTCAGGTTAAGGGCGCACCCCACCATAAAGTTGGTCGGCTGGTCGAT
>JBNKZT010000748.1:0-658 GCA_050301775.1 Promineifilaceae bacterium (SeqCode) | reverse complement strand
GGGGAGCAGCGGGGAGGGGTGGCCGGGGCGGTTAACGCCGGCGTTAATGGCGTTATCGCCATTGAAGGCGTTAAGGGCCGTTAACGCTCGGTTTGAAGGGGATTAAGAGGGGGAAGTGATGAGGGAGAGTTGTAAAAGCTCGGGGGCATCCAAGGCGCGAGGCAGCGGCGCGGGGGAAGCGGCGGCGCGGGGAAATTCCGACCGGGGTCGGCGGCGCGGGGGAGACGACGGAGCTGACAAGTGGGGCCCACGTGGCGGTGACAGAGGGAAAGGCGTAGCCGCCGGGCTGCGCAAACTCGAAGAAGAGGCGGCTTCTGGCAATTACGCCAAGGCCGCGCAGGCCGGGATGGGCCGAGCGTGCGTGCGCGGCCCGTGGGAGGAGAGGGGGCGCTGGGGAGAGTGGCCGGGCTGAGAGGCCGGATGGGCCAACTGGCCGTTGGGCCGTTCTGGGCCGAAAGTGAAGAAAAATTCTTTTCTGAATAAAATTTGATTTTTGAATATACCAAGGCTTTGAAAATTTGCACAAGGAGATTTGGGAGGAATTTTGACATGAGGATTTTTCCTAAATTCTTCTTGGCTTGTCAAGGATTTTAGAAAAATATAATATGCCATGCCATGCAATGCATCCTATACAAGATTTATTTTTAGAATGTTTTTC
>JBNKZT010000747.1:0-662 GCA_050301775.1 Promineifilaceae bacterium (SeqCode) | reverse complement strand
CATTGTGGACCATTAAGCTCAGTTTGGAATTTTTCAGAATTATTTGGAGCTGAATTAGGCAACACTCCCAAAAGAGAAAGTGTTGTCAATAATATGATTTACAAGTGTGCAAATCTTCAAAAATTCTGAAGCTCGGGAAGTAATTGTTTCAAGTGTCCAAATAGAGCTTCATGGATCAGTTTCTAGACATATTTGGCTGAATCTGGCTTAACGACTATCACTTTTGGAAATTGCATATCTTCTTGGAAATTGGGAGATAGTGTATGCATATCAACCTGATGAGAGAGCAATATTTATAGCTCAATTTGGAACACTTTTTAACAAATTTAGATCAGTGGTGTACTTGTGTTAGAGGGTCCAATATCCCTAAGTGGTCAGCTACATTGAGTGAATTTCACTAAGTTATTTTACCACTTGTAAAGAAACTTCCAATATTTGAATACAAGTGAGTAAATGTAAAATTATATTCAAGTATATCATGTGAGTATAGAATTTTTAGGAATTTATCAGATTTTTTCAGAAGGATTAAACCCCTTTAAAATTTAAACAAATATTCAAAGGGTGAATCTGATCCAGGATTTTTAACTCTGATTATGTTGTGATTTGGATGTCGGCACAATTGAGAAACATGTCCACAATATCCCAATCTACAAACATGCAAA
>JBNKZT010000746.1:0-662 GCA_050301775.1 Promineifilaceae bacterium (SeqCode) | reverse complement strand
CCATCATCTGGCCATAAAAGTAATTGTTACGTCGTGGTTCAACAAAGTCTGTTTTCGGTTCTATTGCTGTACCATTCATATGCATAAGACCTCCAATATAAATCGTAGGACAAAACGCTGTTTTGTCCCGGTCAAGCGGTCAAGACAGCGTCTTGACCTACGAACACGGCATTTTAACTATTTTGAATGCCATTAAAACAATGTTCCCGGATTGAGCAGTTCATCCGGATCGAACCGTTGGGCTAGAGCCGCGATGGCCGCCATGCCAAGCTCGCCTTTTTCGGCAGGCAGGAAGGGTTTATGGTCTTTGCCGACGCCGTGCTGGTGGCTGATGGTGCCGCCGTTGGCGACGATGGCTTTGCCGGCGGCCGTTTTCATCGCCAGCCAGCGAGCATATGTCTCATCCGGGTCGTCGGCCAGGCGGAAGGCGTAGGTGGTGTAGATGCTGCATCCGGTAGCGTACATGTGCGATAGATGGGTGAAGACGTGGACTTTTTCGTTGAAATTGGCCAGTCCGCTGTGAATGGCGGTTTCGATGTCTTGTAAAGTTTGATCGACGCTGCGCCAGGGAACGGCCGTTTCCAGCGTATCAATGCCCACCCCACGTTCCCACAGCGTATTCCGCAGATAAGGCGACTTGAAGCGGCTCTTTTGCCACTGGT
>JBNKZT010000745.1:0-663 GCA_050301775.1 Promineifilaceae bacterium (SeqCode) | reverse complement strand
GCAGTTTTGGCAAAAACCCAAAACAACATTTCCTTTGGGGCAGTTCAATGCTTCTGTTCGCGTCCACAATAGAATCACGCTGTTGACTGGTACATCATGAATCTCATAAAAAATGACTAACTGCCTCTCTCCGCAATTTGGACAGACATGATGTGTGGTTTTTCCTTCCCAATTATCTATCATTTCTATTCCTTTGATAATTCCTGGAGGGGCATCCGCTTTAGGCAGGCACAGTTTTTAACATGTACATTTGGAGTGAAAAAAACTGCACTTGTTTGAGAGGAATCGTTTTCTTTTTGAAAAGTTATTTGTAAACGATGCCTTGGCTGTTCAGCAAAACGGGCAAAAACAGAAACGGTTCTACTGCTTTTGTGGGAACAGCACATTGGGGAAATTTGTTTTCATAAAGCAGGACTTGATTATTGTCCCAACCTATGGAAATGATATCCAGATCACCATCCAGGTCAATGTCCACGACTTGCGCTCCATCGTGATGCTCATCACCTTGATAGACTAAGTGTGTTTTCCAACTCAATCCAGTTCCATCCAAATTCTCAAAAACATATAGGCTGGCGGTCTCTGGATTTGTCAAATTGTGCTCACCGGCAATAATATCTGGGTCACCGTCAAAGTCCATATCAGCTGCGTCTAAACTCATGGGGC
>JBNKZT010000744.1:0-663 GCA_050301775.1 Promineifilaceae bacterium (SeqCode) | reverse complement strand
ACCGGATTTTGCTCAGAAGCGAATGCGCTTCAAAATTACTTGCTGACCGAAGTTTGGGATGACCAGATGGGACGTTTCCGGTCTGATGTGGATGGATATGAAATTTTTCTCGATAATCAAACGTGGGGAGCGGCTTTTCTGCAAGCAAACGGCCGTGATAAAGATGCCCGACGTGCTTTAAGTTATGCTCAGGGGCATGGTTCATTTTAGAGGCAAAGCACCTTAACATTGAATGAGTTTGGAAGGTTCCTTAAGATTGAGTAAACAACCAATTCACCAATCTTGAAGGAGACCTTCCAATGACAGTATATCTACAAAAGCAATCATCTGTAACCTGGCCGGAACCACTTGAATCGATCTGGCAGTTGCTCGGCGGCGATTGTGCCTGTGGGTTAGCGCCCAAACTGCCACATTTAGGCTTGGCCGACATCTTGTTCATGACCACCATCATGAGCTTGCCGCGTGACCAGCGCCCGTGGGGGATTGCTACCTGGATGTCGCACGTCTTTGTGCTGTCCCGGCCCGCCCTTTATGGCTTAACAGGCCGGGTTAAGCAACGGTTGTTACCGGAAACGGAACCGCTGGCCTTGTCTGCGCCAGAGAAACAATCACCCACTATCAAAGTTACGCCCGAACGGTTAGCGCGGACTGTCCTCACCACCA
>JBNKZT010000743.1:0-668 GCA_050301775.1 Promineifilaceae bacterium (SeqCode) | reverse complement strand
CGGCCGTAACTTTCGGCATCTTTTCATCACAGAACATTGGTAAATATTGTTCCTTCTGTGCATCCGTGCCGGCCAACATAAGCGGCACAGCCACCAAATTCGGAACCATCACATTCAGCGCAATTGCCAAATCACCCCAGGCAAACTCTTCCGCAGCCAGCACATTGGTGATGCTGGAATATTCACCAAAGCCACCATATGCTTCAGGAATACTCGTGGGCAGCACACCCATTTCCCAACCCGCACTCACCACGTCATCAGGAATGGTGCCATCCTCTTCAGCATCCCGGAACACTTTGCGTACACGCTCTTCTGAAAAGCGCATGATCGCGTCAATGAGCATCTTCTGCTCTTCATCCGGACGAAAATCTAACATCATATCGCTCCCTGTTCGGGGATTGGGGATTAGGGATTGGGGATTGGTATCAATCTCCAGTCTCTAATCTCCAATCTCTCTAAAATAATTCATTACCTTACCATTGCGTCCGTCATACGGGCCACACGTACAATGGGTTTGACATCATGCACGCGCACAATGTCAGCTCCGCGGTCAATGCCGATGGCAACGGTAGCGGCCGTTCCCTCCATGCGATCATCCGGCGGCAAATCCAGCGTGTACCCAATAAACGACTTACGCGATGTACCTAACAAAATGGGAAATCGTAACG
>JBNKZT010000742.1:0-682 GCA_050301775.1 Promineifilaceae bacterium (SeqCode) | reverse complement strand
TGGCAACACTACTAAATCCCTTAGTTGATCAGATTTTCAGGAGTCTCCAAGCTTTGCTTAGCTGATAGTACTTTTGAGCTGATAGTACTTTTGAGAGTTCATTATCTTCTTCAATCTTGGGATACTGAGTATGAATGTCAACCAGATATTAGTGTAATGTTTGGAGAGCACCATGCATCACTCCTTGCCTCAAGTGGAGCTCTGGTCGATTTGGAATATGAGTTGCAATAAGCTAATATGAGCACAAATCTGGACCAATTCGGTTTGGCTTGGAATCTTGTGAATAATTCAAAATCCGTGGAGATATGGGGGAAATGTAAATTGGGAAAAGTGTTCCAAATTTAATTTCCTACCTCCATGAATTTTTCCAGAATTTTTCTCAATCCCCAGCTATTTGATTTGAGCTAATTTCCTTCGGGGTAAAATTTTAAATCGAAAATCGCTCACAAGCGGGCATCGCGCGCCGCTGCCGCTGCCGCGTGGCCGCCATACGCCACGCTGACAGCGCGGTTTAAAACGCTGTCAGGACGGTGCCGCGCCCGGACAGCGCCGCGCCCGACAGCTGCCCTGCACGCCGCGCCGCTCACCGACCGCGCGCCTCGCCGCGTCCGCCCACTCGCCGATCGCCGCCTCGCCCCTCGTGCCGCCGTCCCGACTGAGCCACCACGTCCCGACCGCCTCG
>JBNKZT010000741.1:0-684 GCA_050301775.1 Promineifilaceae bacterium (SeqCode) | reverse complement strand
TACTTCCCTTTTGGGAAGGACGGTTACTCGAAGGTCATCCACCAATTCCGATAACTTATTTGTGGATGACCCCTTACTCAGCCACCAATATCCCAAAGCCACTGCCGTAAAAGCGTTTGCCGCTCATCTTCTGCAACCGGCAATGCTAGCGGACGGCCACGGGCATCAATCACCAATCCAACTGCGCCCCCGTGAATTGTCACTGTATGTCCCTGGCCGGGGCCAAAACCGATGTCCACACGACGCATGGGCTGCAAGGTGACTTTGGCTGATTGACCGGCTGCCAACGGCAATGTTTCAATTGTACCGTATTCTACTTCAACCTCCAGTTCGGTCTCTTCTGTTTCCATCACCACTTGCAGCATTTTTTGACCCGGCTGGCCTCTGCCATACGGCACGACAACCCAGCCTAAGCTGAGCAGCACATTACCTTCTAAGGTTTGTACGGCCGCTAACGGTTCATGCGCGGCCAAAACACCCACCGCCGGCAGAATACCATACGTATCCACTGCAACAGCAAATATGCCCGATGGCTGAAGGGCATCCAGCAATACCAATAAAGCCTGATTATAACGATGTAAATCCGTAAAGATGCTGCCACGGGCAACAACGAGACGCAGTGAAGATTGGACTCCATTTTGATTAAATGGAATGTGTTCCACCGCTCGACGCAACATTTCCCGC
>JBNKZT010000740.1:0-697 GCA_050301775.1 Promineifilaceae bacterium (SeqCode) | reverse complement strand
AAGGTGCCATGGCAAGATTGAAGGGCTCAACCCTAATCACTCTCATCACTCGATCAAACCAAGCAAAAAAGAATGATGATCAAGCCTATAGGATGGCATAGGATTCATAAAGGGTTTACGAACTATATTTGCCATGAGGGTATGGTAGAGACATGAAGATTTTCTCTAGCTCTATAATGGCCCTTAGAAGTGTTCATGTCAAAATCTTGACATGACAAAGAGTGGTCACCTTAATTACTCAAGGTCCAAACTAACCAAGGTGCAAAGAATGCAAAACATTGCTAATCATTGTGATCAGGGGTTGACAATATTTTTTTCATGATGCGATGGATCCGAATGACATTGGGCTCAAATTTCATAATTTTTGAGGTTCTAGGTAATTAATTATGAATTAACCTCCAATTAACAAGTTTTAACAATTTAATCCAAAATTAATAATGGCATAAATTATTTTATATTTTTATTCTAAAGAGTATATTTGAATTTAATTAATAGAGTTGGTTTGAAAATTTTCTAGATTCAAATGAAGATCCTATGAATTTTGGAAGAATTGAACTAAATTTGATTTGATTTGAACTAATTCCCAAGAAAAGGTGAAAACTGACTATTCACATTGGGCTACACTTGGCTGGTCCAAATCAGGCTGGGCTAGCAGCCCTAAATTGGAAATAGGGGAGGGGAGGCCATGGGCACTAGG
>JBNKZT010000739.1:0-707 GCA_050301775.1 Promineifilaceae bacterium (SeqCode) | reverse complement strand
GGTGTGCATACCTCCACTCCGGAATTTGTGTCCACCGCCAATATATCCACAACTCCCCCATCTCCATAATCATCATTTAGCCATATTGGCGTGCATAACTCCATTTTGGAATATGCGTCCACTGCCGGTATATCCATAGTCATGACCATGCCATTCCATGTCAAGCCATTTGAAAAGAAGTTTTTGAAGAAGTGATTTTCTCCTCAAATATCATCAAAACCCCCAAGTCCTCAAGAGACGGAGCATAGAAAAAAAGAGAGAAAAGGTATTGAAAAAAGAGAAAAAAGAAAAAGAAAGAAAAAGGAAAAAGAGGAAGAAAAAGAAAAGCTCCAAGAGTCTCTTCAAATAAAAAGGGGAAGTCAATATTTTGAGAGGAGAAAAACATTGCAACTTCAAAATCCTTTTTGTATGAGCCCATTTTCTTCCCCTCCATCATACCATTTCAAAAATCCTTTCCAAAATCATTTGAGAAAATTTTACAGCTCTTTTTGGACCATCCTTTAACTTGGCAATATACATGACTTGAGTTGTATCCTTTGTCTTTACCCATGAGCTCCACATATTTAGCCTTTAAAGGGTAGGATGAAAAAGGAATATCTGTTGAGCCGAGGCGAGGAAACACACACCAAAGAGAATGCCTGAGTGCCTAAAGTTGAGGAATCATAATATCGTTGTTACCATATTCACTCTGATTGATTTCAAAAAGA
>JBNKZT010000738.1:0-714 GCA_050301775.1 Promineifilaceae bacterium (SeqCode) | reverse complement strand
GGTATCACAATGAAAACCTGGAATGTGACTGCCGGTCAGCAGATCAACAATGACAAAGTTGCCGTACATGCTCCCAAATGGGTCCGTGTCTGGTGGCATCCTGATAGTGATTCGACGTGGTATCTGCTGCCTTCACAATATTGGGTTGGGGGTGGCACGGTTGCCAGTGAATATGGCGTTAGTTGTGGAACTGCACCCGCTCCCACTTACCATACTTCGTTTGGCAGCGCTATTCCTGAATCTGATATACCCATTTTCACTCTACCGTAGCCTCGCTGTAAATCGTCAGATAAAACGCTGTTTTGTCCGGGCAAGACAGCGTTTTACCTTGCGATTCTCTCCATTAAGATTTTCTCATGCGTGAATTAGCCAATTGACAGGGCGTATTGAGTGTGCCATAATGCCAGCATCATTTTCCTTATTGATTTGCGGCATTGGTCGCACAGCTATCTTTATGATAAGGAGGTGGTGCTTATGGATAGTTATTCTATTAGACACGCTGTAGCACTGCCTCCTCGCAAGAGCTGATGGTGCTACAGCGTGGGCGAGAGGCTTTGTCTTCGGACAAGGCCTTTCGTTTTTTTAGGGGGCCTGTATAATCTCTGAAATCATTTTTTGAAGGAAGAGATCGATTATGAAGAAGGTCCCAGTTATTTTGTATGGAGCCGGTGGTGTCGGGCGGGCGTTGTTGCAGCAGTTGATTGATAGTAAGTA
>JBNKZT010000737.1:0-715 GCA_050301775.1 Promineifilaceae bacterium (SeqCode) | reverse complement strand
AAGACGTCGCCGCCATCATCCGCCACCACCGCATCCAGGCCAGCCCTGGCTACCGCGCCGCCGCCCAATACGTGCTCGACGAACTGCAAAAAGCGGGGCTGGAGGCCCAGATCGAGACCTATCCGGCCAATTACCAAACCAAGTTCTGGAACGCCCGTTCCTTCCAGGAATGGTCGGCGACCAGCGCCACACTGCACCTCATCGAACCGGAGAAAGAAGCCCGCAAACTGGCCGATTACCGCGAGGAAAAGATCGCCATCATCCAACGCAGCATCCCATTTCAGGGTGAAGCAGAAGTCGTCCTGCTGGAAGATGGTATGGAAGAAACAGATTATGATGGGCTGAATGTGACCGGCAAAATCGTCCTGACCAATGGCAGCGTCAATCGGGTGCATCAATTGGCAGTAGAAAAGTTCGGCGCGATTGGCATTTTGTTTGACGGGATGGCACTGGCTCCTCCGGTACGCCAGCCGATGGATCTGGCCGATGCCCGGCAGTACACTTCGTTTTGGTGGACGGGCAACGAAACGGAATGTTTCGGATTTGTGTTGACGCCGCGCCAGGGGTTGTGGCTGCGCGGGCTGCTGAAAAAGGGGCTGGTTAAGGTGCGGGTGGACATTGAGGCGGAGTTGTATGACGGCGAGATTGAGGTGGTAACGGCCGTACTCCCCGGCACAACCCATCCCAACGAACAAACCATCCTGGTCAGCCATCT
>JBNKZT010000736.1:0-723 GCA_050301775.1 Promineifilaceae bacterium (SeqCode) | reverse complement strand
GACAGCTTATCCGGCGGTGTTGTTGACTACAGGTTTGAATGATCCCCGCATCGTGCCCTGGATGATGACCAAGATGGCGGCCCGGTTACAGGCGGCGACTGCTTCCGATCGGCCTGTTTTGCTGCGCGTTACGTTTGATGCCGGGCACGGCATTGGTTCGACACGCAAACAGGAGAATGAGGAATGGGCTGACTTTTTCGCTTTTTGGCTGGAACAGTTTGACCGATGATACCGCAGCTATTGGCCTACCGGCTCACGTAGATTGGTTCAATCTCCGAAGATTGAACCAATCTTACCAACTTATTCAAGCGCTATTTCCTGGTCCTCATGGCCAGGGACTTTTGGCACGGCCGTTACCAATGCTTCATACTGCCGGGCGACGTCGGCGAAGTAATCGGCGAAGTCCAACCAGTGGGCGGCCATCGTCTGGCGGGTGCTTTGTACGACTTCATCTTCACGGCCGTGCCGCAGCCAGCGAACAGTGGTACGCAGAATATGGGAGACGTCTTCCAGGATTTGCCCCGCCAGTTGGGTGAGTGGACTGCTGACGTGGGTTTTAAGAACGGAGCGCATGGCCTGGAGTGCGGGCACGGCCGTTTCCAGCCCATCCAAATCCCCGCGCTGCATCATATAGTTGAGCAAAAAAGCGCGATGCCAGTAGTGGTTTAACTGGTCGGTGGCCTCTTTGATGGTCAGGAAGTAGAGCAGTTTGCGCGACAGCCG
>JBNKZT010000735.1:0-730 GCA_050301775.1 Promineifilaceae bacterium (SeqCode) | reverse complement strand
ATTTCTGGAAAGTGGCTAGGACTATTTGTGGAATATGTGGGCTTCCGGTAAATATGTAGGTTGTGGGTTGATTTTGGAAAAGATGAGGGGCCTAAGTGCAAAGTGCCAGGAAATGGGATTTTCCTGGAATTATTTTGTTGAAGAAAAACCCGTGGACCGCGTCGGCTCGGTCCACCATGGACCGGCGGCCATTGCCGCTCTCGGGAGCTCGCCGGAGCTCGGCCTCCGGCCGTTCTGGTGCCCGAGAGCTCCGACCGAAGGGCGGGCGAGGGAAAAGATGGGCAGGCGAGTTCAATGGCGGGGTTGCCGCGGCTCGGGAGGCGGTGGAGAGGCATCTCACCGACGGCGGAGCTTCAGCTTGGAAGGGCGACAACGAGGGCGCGTTGAGGGCTAAGAGAGGGAGCGTTGGAGGTGTGGGAGTCTTCATTGAGGGCGGGGTAGGCTTTTATAGGGCGGAGGCGAGGCGGGGGAGGCCGAGCGCCTTCAATGGCCGGCGTTGAAGGAGCTTCAATGCCCCCAGATTTAAGGCACCCGTTATCGGGGATTGAAGAGGGGGAAGGGTGCCGCTTAATGGGGAAATGAAGGAGGAGTGAAGCGGTAGTTATTCTCCCTCTGGCCGGTGGTGGCGGCTTGCGCGCTCTACTCCGGTGCAGGAGGAGGAAGAAGATGGCCGGCTGGCCGCTGGGCCGATTGGGCTGAAAGTGAAGGAAAAATTCTTTTCCGAATAAAA
>JBNKZT010000734.1:0-735 GCA_050301775.1 Promineifilaceae bacterium (SeqCode) | reverse complement strand
ATGATGGTGTCGATGCTCTTGCCGTGACTAAACTGGCGCAGGTGTGACGACGTACCGATGACCACATCCACACCATCGACGCCGGTGTCCACGGCCTGCCGGGCGTCGTCCAGGTGGCAGCGCACGTGGGTCAGGATTTTGCTGCGCAGCCCCAGCCTGGCAATCGTGCGGCAGTCGTCGTAACTTTGCTGCGAAGCGCAGGGTGAAGTCAATTCCAGATACTCGACGCCAAATTCATCCAGCAGCCGAGCAATCCGCACCTTCTGCTCGGTGGTAAAGAAGGCATTGACAAACTGTTCGCCTTCACGCAAAGTCGATTCGATAATTGAAAAATTTGATAAGCTCATGATGTTCTCCTGATTTGGGGCGGGGATTGGGGGATTAAGGGATTTTTTACAGGCCAATCCCCCAATCTTTTAATCCCCGCATTATTCTGGCGATTGTGGGAAATCGACTCATGCAGAGAGGCAATAACGGTTTGTAGGATTTGAATTGACTGAAGATATTCCGCCAAAACGACGTGCTCATTGGGCGTGTGATCAAGCAGGCTGTCGCCAGGGCCATAGGCCACGATAGGGCAGTTCCAGACCGGACCAACGACGTTCATGTCCGATGTACCGGTTTTGAGTTTGAAGCGCGGTCTGGATCCGGCCAAGCGTAAGGCAGTGTTGAAGGTGCGGGCCAGCGGCGAACTGCGCAGGCTATGAAAAGCCGGTTCGTAGCCGTGAATTTGCC
>JBNKZT010000733.1:0-746 GCA_050301775.1 Promineifilaceae bacterium (SeqCode) | reverse complement strand
CAGAAAGCGGCCAGCCCGGCCACGGCCGTTACCGCCAACACCGCCCCACCCAACGCCCACCAGCGCTCCCAAACCAGACTTTGCGCCGCCGCCAGAGGCGCAGCCAGTTGCACGACAGCCATCACCTCGCCATCTTCCGAAATGGGCGCAGCAGCGTAAGCCATGTCGTCTTGTGTATCGCTGCTGATACTGCCGCCCAGGGCGGCGTTGATGACAGTTGTGTTGGTATCGCTGCCGTCACTGCTGGCCACGATACGGCCGTGACGATCGAACAAAGCCACCTCGGCCCCCACCTGCCCGGCATACGTCTGCAAAAGCGAGACCAGTGTCGCCTGATCCAGTCCGTGTTCGCTGCCTTCCTCAAGCGGATCCTTCAAGTCACGAGCCACCAATTGAGCCTTTTCGCCCAACCCGCTGGCAAAATCCTGCACCGTCCCGGCCGAAATCTGGCGACCGGCCAACACAGCCAGGACGGTAAACCCGGCCAGAATCAACCCGGCATAAGCCAGCAGTAAGCGGGTGCGTAATGATTTCATGCCTGTCCCTCGGCGGCATAACGATAGCCCACGCCACGCACCGTTTGAATCAGGCGCGGCTGGCCGGGATCGTCTTCTATTTTTTCACGCAGCCAGCGGATATGCACGTCCAGCGTGCGCGTATCGCCCAGCCAATCGGTACCCCACACCCGGTCGAAAAATTCGGCGCGGCTGATGACCTCGCCCGGCCGACTGAGCAGTAAAGCGAGC
>JBNKZT010000732.1:0-748 GCA_050301775.1 Promineifilaceae bacterium (SeqCode) | reverse complement strand
CTCTTTGCCAGCGCTGCGGAGACGCTAAAAGCATTTGGCTGGCGCTATCTGGGTGGCGAAATCGGCTTCACGGCCATTTTGCACGCCTGGGGACAGACATTGACGGAACATATCCATTTGCACTGCATTGTCATTGGCGGCGCG
The DNA here is from genome assembly GCA_050301775.1 of Promineifilaceae bacterium (SeqCode). Taxonomy (GTDB): domain Bacteria; phylum Chloroflexota; class Anaerolineae; order Promineifilales; family Promineifilaceae; genus JACKCC01. The sequence goes on along the minus strand of JBNKZT010000732.1, from coordinate 604 downwards.
TTAACCGGCGATGGCAAACACTGGCGGGCAACGCCTTCTGACTATTTGTTTCCCATCGTGGAGCTGTCAGCCCAGTTTCGGGACAGTTTTTGTGACGGGATGCAAAAGCGATTTGACAAGGAGGTATTTGTCTTTGCCGGACAGTGCGCCTATTTGTCAGACCCAGACGCATTTCAGCGACTGATAACCGAAACGCAGGCAAAAAAGTGGCAGGTGTATGCCAAACCGCCATTCAGCAATGCGGCGCAAACGCTCGATTATCTGGGTCGTTATGTCAATCGGATTGCGATCAGCAATGGCCGCATTCTGGATGTAGCAGGTGGCTTTGTCCGTTTCAGCTATCGGGATTACAAAGCAGACGGCGAGCAGAAAGAGATGTCCTTGCCCGCAGTCGAGTTCATCCGTCGCTTTTTGCAGCACACGCTGCCCAGACGCTTTGTGCGCGTGCGGCATTACGGCTTGCTTGTCCCACGATACCGCAAAGAGAAACTGGCCCGCTGCCGCGCTTTGCTGGGTGCGTACCATGCGGCAACGACGACACCAACGACCCCAGAGGCGTTGTTAAGGGAAATGCTGGGACACGACCCAGCACAATGCCCGCTGT
>JBNKZT010000731.1:0-750 GCA_050301775.1 Promineifilaceae bacterium (SeqCode) | reverse complement strand
TTTGAGCATAATGGTTGTAGAGACTTTGCGCTAGATGCAGCAGTTTGTCTATGACGGGCGCATTTTCGGGCAAGGTGGCAAAAGCGGTTTGCAGCACTTGGGCAACGTCTTCGTACAGCGTGGCCGCCAACAACGCCGATTTGTCGGGAAAATGGACGAACATAGTTCCCACAGCGATGTCGGCTTCTTTGGCGATGGCGCGAATGGTGGTTTTGTCAAAGCCCTGGTCAGCAAATAGCTTGCGGGCGGTATCGACAATGAGACTTCGGGTTTCTTCTTTTTGTTGGGCGCGACGGCCGCTTGGTTTTGTCATCTTGTTTTCCTTAATGAACAAACTCATTGAATGAACATGTTCATTATACGGTGTTTTTAGGGTATGTCAAGGGGGAAAACCAGCGTCAACCAGAAAGGGAAACGGCCGTCCCGCACCCACCGCCGATAGTAGAACCAATCCACAACGTATTCTAGTTTCCGCTAATTTCTTGCCAAAATGAGGCAAGTCTACACATGCAAAGCATTGCTTTGGAAAAATGAACTTTAACAATGTGATAAAAATGACCAATTTTTAGGTCAAAACAGCTGTAATCGTCCCTTTTTGACGACGATGCGCCAAAATGCCTTTAGGCAAATGGTCGGTGACGGATGCTTTTGGGCGAAGTCGCCTTGGTAACGGGTAACTTTGCGGAAAAGCAAGGCCCGCCAAGGCCCGCCGAAAACGACCTGGGGTTGGTTGCGGCTTTCTGTCCCAAA
>JBNKZT010000730.1:0-754 GCA_050301775.1 Promineifilaceae bacterium (SeqCode) | reverse complement strand
TATGCGCACGGTGACCATGCTCCGGGCGTGCACCGCGGCGCCAGCTGGTACGGGCTGCACATGCCATTTTTGGACTTGGGCCATGACCCCGTCACTGGGCCTCAGGCCGAAATCAGCCCATTACTATTCAGTGGTTTTTCAAAAATTCATATAAACTTCTGAAATATGAAGAAAATACAATAAGACTCAAAAAATATGAAATAAATTTCTAGGGAATCCTCAAGAGCATATCTGTCCAATAAAATTGACCTTATCATATTTTTCTTGATATTGTATTGTACAAAATTACATGAAGTAAAACCTTAAAGTATTTTTCTATAAATATATGTGCATGTTCATACTCTAAATTTTTGCATGCATGTGCATACCATTGTCAGTAGCTTATACAAAAGTTCCATAATTAATCCCTGCTTAGAATAATTTCTATGATTTAATCTCTGTTTCTACAGTAAAGAAATCATAAAAAATAATCTAGGATTAGAAAAATGTTAATTCTTGGTGTAGACCTTCCTTGCACTGTTAGAACCTGTATAAAATCAGAGAACATGATTAGATGTATAAATCTTATGTTATTAAATTTCTAAGTTGTAACTAATTTGTTAAAATACTAAAAACAGTAGGGGTAAATTAGTAAATGGCTTGAAAGTCTAATAGGGTTAAGTTGTGCATGAGCATGTAGTATACCACTCTTTGCACCCCATGCATTGCATTGGTATTCATGGCTCATACGTGCATCTTTGCAGATCGGAAGAGC
>JBNKZT010000729.1:0-755 GCA_050301775.1 Promineifilaceae bacterium (SeqCode) | reverse complement strand
GATTTGGGCGGTGACAGTTTGGACGAATTCGGGCGCGGCGTTGGAGATGAGGGACGGCCGTTTCCATTTCAGCCAGACTGTTTACCGGCAAACCCGTTAGCAGTTCCGCCTCGCGCCGGTTGGGGGTGATTAAGTCGGCCAGCGGCAGCAGATGGTCGATGTAGGCTCTCGTGACATCAGGTGGGAACATGGCCTGGCCTTTGTGATTGACCAACACCGGGTCAATGACGATGTTGCCTAAGTGATACTGGCTCAGTTTGGCAGCGATGGTTTGGATGAGATCGACGCGGCCCAAAAAGCCGGTTTTTACAGCCGCTGCACCATAATCAGTGAGAACCGCATCCAGTTGGGCGGCGACAAAATCAGGGGGGAGGGGGTGAACGGCCGTGACTGCCACACTGTTTTGTGCCGTCACCACAGTCACCACACTCATCCCATACACTCCCAACACCGCCCACGCCCGTAAATCCGCCTGCAACCCCGCCGCCCCGCCGCTGTCCGACCCCGCGATTGTCAGTAACTGTACTGGTTCGTTCATTGGGAACTGAGCCTGGAGACTAGAGATTGGAGACTGGGCTAATCTTCAGTCTCTAGTCTCCAATCTCTTAAATCCTTATTCCTTAAACAAAAAGAGCGAGATAGAATTTCCCATCTCGCCCCTCTATCTCTAGCTCTATCCTCTAGCAGCTTGTCGGAAAAGTCCAGAACAGGAATGTTTTGCCACTGATTAACACGGATTTGCACGGAAAATATAA
>JBNKZT010000728.1:0-757 GCA_050301775.1 Promineifilaceae bacterium (SeqCode) | reverse complement strand
AAATAAACTTAAAGAAATCTTATCAAAGGAGAGATAAGCCTAAGATCAAGAAGAAGGCTCATGTCAAGTGTTTTGAGTGCCCAACATTGGGATACTTCTCATCCGAATATCCCAACAAGAAAAATGATCAAGCAAAGCCCTCTAGAAGACTAAGAAGCTTATCTCAGAGAAGGTGCTTTGGTTGCAAAGAAAAATATCACAATATAGCTGTCTGTCCAACAGTAGAAGCTTCGAAGCAAGTCTGTCAAAACTGGACTGTCCGGTTTAGCAAACCGGAGTATCCGATTTCGGCAGCAAATTTTAGAACTTCAGGACAATGCAACAAAGGCTTCAAGGTGGCACTCAAGAGGTACATGAGCAAGAATGAAAGTACCAAGAGGCAATACAAGGATAAAGCAAGTAGAATGAAGCATCAAACTTGCTACACTTGCCGTGACAAAGGTCACCTTAGTAAGGATTGCCCTAAAACTCAAATTTTCATTCATAAGGTTGACAATAATGATATATCTCTTGTGGAGCCCAAGAAATGACACTAGTACTATCAAGATGATTAGTTCACCTTGTAATAGTCCTCATGCCATTTGGGTACCAAAACACTTGTTGACTAACCTTGAAGGACCCAAGAAGGCTTGGGTACCAAATCTTGCTTGATCAGGTTATAGGTGGATTGAGATGCATTAGAAGCTTGATAATCAACAAGAAGATAGACTCATTGTTATATTGTCAAGTGCATGAACCATTATACAAATATTTATCC
>JBNKZT010000727.1:0-774 GCA_050301775.1 Promineifilaceae bacterium (SeqCode) | reverse complement strand
ATGGGCACCGTGGCAACGATCAGCCCGCTGCTTGGCACGGTGACGCTGACCGATGGTTCGGCCTACAGGTTCGACCTCATGAACGCCAACGCGCTGAGCAATTTCATGGCCGGTGACAAGGTGACGATCGACTATGTTGGCGGCAGCGCCGATGCCCTCGCCATCTCGCCGCAGGGCTAAGAAAGGCAGGCGTCGGGTTCCTCCCGCCCGGCGCCTTCCAACCCATCCCAACAATGCGCATCGGGTGCCGCTTCCCCATTGCCGCGCAACAGCTTCCCGCCTATATCCGCGCTCATGTTGGACACACCCGAAACCCGCCCCGCTCTGCCACCGGAAATTGCCCGGCGGCGCACCTTTGCCATCATCTCGCACCCCGATGCGGGCAAAACCACGCTGACCGAAAAGTTCCTGCTTTATGGTGGCGCGATCCAGATGGCCGGACAGGTGCGGGCCAAGGGCGAAGCGCGGCGCACGCGCTCGGACTTCATGCAGATGGAAAAAGACCGGGGCATTTCCGTCTCGGCCTCGGCGATGTCGTTCGATTTCGGCAAATACCGCTACAACCTCGTTGATACCCCCGGCCACTCGGACTTTTCCGAAGACACCTACCGGGTGCTCACCGCTGTGGACAGTGCTTTGATGGTCATTGACAGCGCCAAAGGCGTGGAACCGCAGACCGAAAAACTCATGGAAGTCTGCCGGATGCGAAATACCCCCATTGTAACGTTCATTAATAAACTCGACCGGGAAGGTATGACACCGCTGGATATTCTG
>JBNKZT010000726.1:0-782 GCA_050301775.1 Promineifilaceae bacterium (SeqCode) | reverse complement strand
CGCTCTGTTAACGGCCGCTGCCTTTTCCCGCCGTCCCAAACAATTCGGCCCGATCACAGCCATTATCGGCTTACTCATCGCCGCTTTCATCCTGCCCACGCATGGACGGGAAGACTGGCGGCTGGCTGTCGCCAATCTAGCGCCGATCAAGGATGACTCAACGATCATTTGGGTAGACGATCTTGTCGTTCCGGCTTTTGCCTTTTACATGCCAGAAGGCAATGCCGCCTGGCAGCCGCTCATCGGTTCCGACTTGCCCCATATGCCGCCAAAAGAACCCGCTCCGGGGAAAACGCTGCTCCTGATAACCAACACCAACCCCTACCGCCCGCTAAACCGGCTGCTGCCACCCATTTTTTACGCCAATTATGAGCTTGTTGACCTGGCCCAAACGGCCGGCGTTCAAATTTTTTCTTACCGGCGGCGGTTGCAGCCCGCTGCTGCCGTCGATTTCCCTGCCCCTACCCCAGAAGAGCAGTGGGGTCTCCTGCTGCCTTCCCCACTGGCATATTGCCCCAGGTAAAGCGATTTTGATGAAAGTTCAGAAATAAAATCGGTAATCCGCAGATTGAGTGCAATTACCAGACAAAAATCTGCGTAATCGGCGAAATCTGCGGATAAATCTTATTGCCGAAATAATTCTTTAACTTCCATCAATCCACAGCAAATTGTAAAGATGATTTCGAGATAATTGAACCATGCCAAATTTTCAAAAAGAAAACGATTCCTCTCAAGTATGCGCAGTTTTTCCGCTCAAAATGCACAAGTTAAAAACTGCGCTT
>JBNKZT010000725.1:0-786 GCA_050301775.1 Promineifilaceae bacterium (SeqCode) | reverse complement strand
GTCCCAATCACCATCTTCATCATCTTCATCATCTTCATAAATCTCATCAAATTCATCATCAAAGAAGCCCGAAGGCCCAATTGGCGCGATAAAATGATAGTTCCCCGGACCTACTTTACGATCCAGAATGCGCATAATCCGATCCGGATCGTCATACGGGCCAGCAATGAATAATGGTTGCCCATCTTCTCCGCCCAACGGAATTTCCACCGTGCAGTTTTCCGGGTGAGTCTCACCCATGACCTTCAAGGCATCTCCGGTGTCTCGGTTGGGTCTGAATCCCAGGCTGCCGGCGTACTTGACGGCTTCGTCAACCACTTTCGCCGCCAGGTCCAGGTCGCAAGCAACCATCTTTTGGTGCTGCGTTAAACTGGGCCGCAGCTGCTGGCGATATTCATGAGCCGAATGGAAGTGGGCGGCATAGGCGTTTTTGACTCCCAGGCAGCCCAGGTCAATCACAAAAGCGCCAGTGACCACATCTCCCTGCGGCGCTTTTCGGGCCACGCAAAGCTGGATAATCGCACCAGGCTCGCGCCATTCTTCAGCAATAATACATTCCAGCAAGGGCCACTGACCGGCCTGACGAAGGATCGCTTTTCCCATTGCTACCGGACCAGTTCTGGCGCTTTTTCTCTTTTTAGCTTTCCGAGGCTTACGTCTTTTCATCTTTTTCTTCCATGGTGGTTGATGGCTGGTGGTTGGTTAATGGTTGCCTACCAGCCACCAACCTCTATACTTCGCTTAATATGGTAATCCGTTCCGACCCACTAAACAAGTCACTTTGCT
>JBNKZT010000724.1:0-786 GCA_050301775.1 Promineifilaceae bacterium (SeqCode) | reverse complement strand
CCCGGCGTAAATCATCCGGCTTTTGGGCGATGTCCACGCCGTTCCACAGCACCTGCCCGCTGCTGGGACGGGTGATGGTTGCCAGCATGTTCATCAACGTGGTTTTGCCGGCACCGTTCGGCCCCAACAGGCCAATCACGCCCGGCGTCAGGTGCAGACACACTTCCTGTATGCCCCACGTGCCCCGGCGATATTGTTTGGCAACAGATTTGATTTCTAATTGCATCGTCGTCTCCCTTGTAAATCGATTTGCCAAATCGATGCGCGATCTAGACTTGGTAAAGTGCATGTTTCGGGATTTGGAAATCCCGAAACGAGTTAATCAGGCAGGTATCGGGAATTCCAATTCCCGATACATCAACTGAAATCAAACACACCCTTTGGCAAATCACGTTATTGTTTTTGATGAGGGCAGGGTAACAAAACGGCCGTTTCTATAGCGTCATGCCGGAAAATGACTTTTCAAACGGTTAATAAACGGTAATAAGCTTGTCAAACCAGATTCCATTGCTAAACTCTAGTTCGGCTGCTCACAAAGGCAGTTATTTTTGTTTGATGAGGTAGTGTGACTGTGGCCGAACCACAACTACGCATCACCCTTTTTGGTGAATTTGGGCTGGTTTTCCGGGGCAAAACAGCGCCTAGTTTCAACGGCGACCGGCCCATTTCCTTGCTGGCCTATTTGCTGCTGAACCGGCACACGGCCGTTTCCCGCCAACACCTGGCCTTCTCCTTCTGGCCCGATTCCAGCGACAGCCAGGCCCGCGCCAATTTGCGCAACCTGTT
>JBNKZT010000723.1:0-799 GCA_050301775.1 Promineifilaceae bacterium (SeqCode) | reverse complement strand
TGTGGCCGCCAATCTAGAAGCCGCCCGCACCTTGCACAAACTCATTGCCTCTGGCGAGTTGTCGCCGCCCCAGCGCAGCATCCGTTTCCTGTGGATGCCGGAAATGACTGGTTCCTATGCTTATCTCTCCCGGCATGAAGAGGAGATTCCCGGCATGATTGCCGGGCTGAATCTGGACATGGTTGGCGCGGATCAGGAACAGACGGGGGCGGTAATGGTGTTGGAACGGCCGTGCGATGCCGCCGCCTCATTTGCCGTAGATTTGGCCGAGCGGCTGCGCGAAGAGTTGTTCGACGACGTGCAAACTTACGACGAACTGGAAAGTTATCCTCATTTTCGCTATGCCACCACCGGTTTCTCCGGCGGTTCCGATCACTACATCTTCTCCGACCCGACGGTGGGCGTACCCATGCCCATGATTATCCAATGGCCGGACAAGTTTTATCACAGCACGGCCGACACGCTGGAAAAAGTCAGCCCGGCGACATTGAACCGCTCCGGCAGCCTGGCGGCGGCCTATGCCTATTTCATCGCCACAGCCAGTGAAAAAGAGACGATCTGGCTGGCGTATGAGATGCAGGCACGGTTCCAGGCACGCTTAATGCAAAAAACGCAAAGCAGTCTCATGGCGCTGTTAGCCAGCCAATCGGACAGCGCGGTAGTTAAGAACGTCAGGGAGATGCACCGCCAGTTGGCTTACGCAACTGAACGTCATGAGGCAGCCTTAACCTCGCTCAAACGGCTTTGGACAGACGCTGATTCTTTAATTGAACATGTTCTGAAGAGGCAAACAGCCCGT
>JBNKZT010000722.1:0-806 GCA_050301775.1 Promineifilaceae bacterium (SeqCode) | reverse complement strand
AGCAAAGCCGATATTTTTCGTATTTGGACGACGATGACGGAATGGGTTCAAGAAACATATCTTTGTCCTGAATTTGAAAGGCGTGTTCCCGGTACAGGTTATCGGGGGTAATGCGGGTTGTTGGCATCGGGCAAACGGCTAAGGGGGGAACGGCCGTATTCCCGCACCACCTCAGCCAATAATCTTTCAGCCAACTGTCCCAACGGCTCCCCGGTTTGCGGATGAGGAAAGCCAGGCAGCAGGTCGGCCACAGGCACGGCGACATGAGGAAACTTGCTTAAATCGGGGTCGGGCACAGGGCGAGAACGGCCGTCTCCCCCATCATACTCAAACACATCGTCGTTAAACAGCACAATGTCCGCATCAATCGTGCGCGGCGCGTTTTTATCTGCCTGGCGCACCCGCTTCAGCTTTGTTTCAATCGTGCCGATGATTTGCTGCTTGATTTCGCTGGCTGTGAGATCGGTTTGGATGAGAACGGCCGCATTCCAAAAGTGGGGTTGGTTGAGCAGGCCGACCGGTTCTGTTTCGTAAATGGGAGAAACGGCCGTAACTGTACACATCTCCCGCAGCAGCTCAAGTGCCAGCGGCAAATTCCGTTCCTTCTCAATATTCGACCCCAAGGCAATGACAACTTGATTCATAATGATCAGGAATAAGTAACAAGTAATGAGGACTGAGTGACGAGCATTTTTCCACTTTTCACTCACTCCTCATCACCCTCCACTTTTCACTCGAAGTCCTCGCGGACACGTTCAATTTCAATCCCGACTGAACCGGCAAAACGGAGTGCGCTGGGTTTTTCC
>JBNKZT010000721.1:0-810 GCA_050301775.1 Promineifilaceae bacterium (SeqCode) | reverse complement strand
GATCTCATTTTGCGCATTTTTCAAGAAAATTTAAGAGAGCTCCCCCTATTCATATGCATCCGTGGGGTGCAACAAAAGTGTGTGTGAACATGTAATAAGTGATGCACATGACAAGAGATTCACAGCAAATAATTGAAAAGAATCATATATTCTGTCTGCCAAAACCGGAACATCCGGTTTTACCAGGAAAACTGGACCATCTGGTTTGGAAAACCGGACCATCCGGTTTTTCCTAGTGCAGTGAGAAGTGGAGTGTGTGTGGCCATTGTGTTTCACTCATCTCACTTGGGTATTTAAGATTTTATTGAGCATGAGACTTTGTTGACAATCTATGTAGCATCTCTCTTGATAGAGCGGCATACATATACTCAAGATTAAATATAAAATACATTTCTTCAACTTGAGCTTGCATAATGTTGATTGTTGCCACTTCATTTCTTTTTGACTTCATGAGGGTTGCCACATTTGATATTGCTTTGGCATTGACTCTTTGGAGGTTGTGACTTGGGATACTTCAAACCGTATGATCAATTTTCACTTTTGATCTCCAAGTCACTTCATTTCTTGATTCAATAAAGATTAACACTTAGTGATATATGAATCTCTAGAGTAGGCTTGATTCCTCAGATTGAACATCCACTTGCCCTTCTCCATCACATACGGTTCCTCGACGCTAAGACTCATGCTTGCACTTCTCCGATGTATGATTCATCATGGCCAAGTCCTTGTTAATCCTTATTCAACTACTATATTGTCTTACACATCACTTCATGTCTTTCATTCTTTGAAAATCTTCTTCATATGATCAAG
>JBNKZT010000720.1:0-816 GCA_050301775.1 Promineifilaceae bacterium (SeqCode) | reverse complement strand
TCTGGACCTGCTCTAGGGTATAAAAATATAAAATAAATACATCTTGCTTCAAGTTATCTTTTTAGAATTATTCTTGATAGAGCTAGTTTAAATCAGCATGAATTCATAAAAATTTGTTTAGAACTCCTAAAATTATGAAAATTGTTATTAAATTCCAGTAAGTTTTTCCCTTCCATGGCAAACCCTTTTACCTTCTGTTTATGACACTTTGTTAGTGTTAGTGGCTTCCTTGCTCTATGTTTAAGTTGAGGCCTTAACTAGATTAATTTTGAACATTTGATTTATGCTTCTTGGCTCGCTAAACTTGTGAACACCCTATGCTGTGTCGTAGGTGCTGATTAACATGGTTCACCATGTGACATCCCACCCTAAGCAAGGGTGGTCAGTCCTAACCAGGATCCATACGAGGTGCCAACACCGAAGCATTGACGCATAATACACACATACATGGCCCGAATAAAGAGTTATTACATGAATTCTTGAGTTACAAAAGAGATACATAGATAATGAAAATTTTGAGTTTTAAACATAGCGGAAGCGAAACCAAAATACTACCACTCGGCAATATAAGGGCCCGCATCAGCCCTAAGATGTGAAGTCCTCGGCTGGTGCTCATGGGGCGGGCTCCCAAGTCTCCTCCTAATCCTCGGGCTCATCATTGGGCCACACCTAACTGCCACAGCAGTCACAAAATCCCGGTATCTCTGCACACAATTGAGTTCACAAGCAAAGCCTGAGCAACTAAAGCTCAGCAAGACTGACCCGTCAACGTGGCCATAAATAGTCGACTCCTAGCATGCAAGGTTGAATTAGGAT
>JBNKZT010000719.1:0-818 GCA_050301775.1 Promineifilaceae bacterium (SeqCode) | reverse complement strand
GTAGGCCACCGCATCTTCCGGCCATTGGTTGGCTTCAGCCAGAAGGATGCGGCCGGGAAACTTTTGGTCAACGTATTGGCGTAACTGCTTCAAAAAAGTATGCGTCTCCGGCAGATTTTCACAGTTGGTTCCCTCGCGTTCGTACAGGTAAGGAATGGCGTCCACTCGGAAACCATCAATCCCCATATCCAGCCAGAAACGCATTGCATTGAACATCTCCTCATGAACCTGAGGATTATCGTAATTCAGGTCGGGCTGGCTGCTGTAAAAACGATGCCAGAAATATTGCCCGGCCACTTTGTCATAGGCCCAGTTGGATGGCTCGGTATCGAGAAAGATGATACGGGCACCGGCATATTCGGTACCGGTGTCGCTCCAGACGTAGTAATCGCGATAGGGCGAATTTTTATCCCGCCGCGCCGCCTGGAACCAGGGATGTTGGTCGGAGGTATGGTTCATCACCATATCGGTGACAATTTTTAGCCCACGTTCATGGGCGGCGTCAAGAAACGCTTTAAAATCGCTCAGTGTGCCATAGTCAGGATGGACGCCCATGTAATCGGAGATGTCGTAACCATCGTCCAGCAGGGGCGAGGGGTAATGGGGCATAACCCAGATACAGTCTACACCTAATGATTTGATATGATCGAGCTTCTCAATCGCGCCGCGAAAATCGCCATGCCCATCATTGTTGCTATCTTTATAGGCCCGGACGTTCAGTTCGTAGAATACGGATTCATTGTACCAGTGTGATTGAGATGTCATAATTTTTCACAACCCGAAATACAAAACGTGATGCGCGGGCCATACTCAATGAC
>JBNKZT010000718.1:0-821 GCA_050301775.1 Promineifilaceae bacterium (SeqCode) | reverse complement strand
ATGTCCATCGTCTTACTCGTTACTATTTCGCACAATCGTCCCAGTTGGGTAAAAATGTGTCTAGGGCTTTTATTTTGTCTCTATTTTTGTTGCTAATCGCCCGTTTGACGGCCGGTTTCTATCGTCGGGGGGCTATATTCGAGCGGCAACCTGTTTTTCAGGCCAGCCCCGCTTGATTGTGTCGTTTCTCAACCAATTGACGGTTGAGGCTTTTTTCGGAAAAGTCATTCTTGGTACCCTTATATACGGCAGCAATTCTCATTTTGCCACTTTTGCCTGGGAATGTTGTGGTTTAAGAAATAAAATGGGTAATGAAGATGTCATTCCGAACGCAGTCTTCGGAGTGAGGAATCTTGCTTTGTGTTTGTCGTTTTCCCTCTACCTCAAAGCAAGTTTCCTCGGAAGACCTCGGAATGACATTACCCAACTAAACAACTATGGGCTAAAAGCCCATAGGATTGATGGCGACTGAAAGTCGCGGTTTCGGCTAAAGCCGACTCAAAGCTGTCTGGCTCAAGCCAGTTCGCCCCGACTTAAAGTCGTCACTCTACCACAAAGTCGTCATCATTATGATCGGGATGTTTATCATGCTTGTCCAGATATTCTTGGATCATCTCATCCGTTACCGCTCCTGCACTAAAGGCTGCATATCCGATGGCCCAAAAGTGTTTTCCCCAGTACTTTTTGTGTAACTGCGGAAATTCATCCTGTATCTTTCTTGATGTTCGCCCTTTGATTCTTCTCACCATTTCACTCACCGACAGCTTCGGTGGATAGGAGACGTACAGATGCACATGGTCTTTACTCACTCGCCCTTTGAT
>JBNKZT010000717.1:0-838 GCA_050301775.1 Promineifilaceae bacterium (SeqCode) | reverse complement strand
GTCCTGGCTACATCAATTTAGGCCACGCCCAGGATTTGCAACAAAATTATGACATCACAGCGATGGAAAGCCAGGCGCATACCGTACTCGATGCGGCCTGGACCGCCGGTATTCGCTATTTTGACGCCGCCCGTTCCTACGGCCGTGCCGAAGCCTTCCTCAGTTCCTGGCTGACCACACAAAACTTGCCGCCCGACTCTGTTGCCGTCGGTTCCAAATGGGGCTACACCTACACCGCCGGTTGGCAGATTCAAGCCGAAAAACACGAAGTCAAAGACCATTCGCTGCCGGTTTTGCAGCGCCAAATCGGGGAAAGCCGGGCCTTACTGGGCGATCATTTGAATCTGTATCAGATTCATTCGGCCACACTGGACAGTGGTGTGCTGGAAAACAGAGAAGTTCTGGCGGAACTGGCTCGCTTACGTGAAGGCGGGTTGTTGATTGGACTGTCATTGAGCGGGGCTAACCAGGCGCAAACGCTGCGGCGGGCGATGGCGGTTCGGATGAACGGCAGTCCCCTCTTCGACGCCGTTCAGGCCACCTGGAACCTGTTGGAGCAATCGGCAGGTGAAGCCTTGCAAGAAGCCCACGAAGCCGGAATGGGTGTGATTGTGAAAGAGGCATTGGCTAACGGCCGTTTAACCCCCCGCAACCAATCCCCCACCTTCCAAAACCAGATGGCCTTACTCCATCAAGCTGCTCAACAGCACAACTGCACCGTCGATGCCCTGGCCCTGGCCGCCGTTCTGGCTCAACCCTGGGTCGATATCGTCCTCAGCGGCGCGGCCACTATCAAACATTTGCAATCGAATGTGTTGGCGGTGAATGTGGAATGGGA
>JBNKZT010000716.1:0-837 GCA_050301775.1 Promineifilaceae bacterium (SeqCode) | reverse complement strand
CCAAGAAACCGTCGCGATAATTTTGGGGCCCAAATCACCAAACTGTAGCTGCCGGTTTTGAGGCCCAAACCGGGAAACCTTGCACCACCTTGGTTTTGAGGCTCAACCAAGAAACCGTTGTCACCGGTTTTGAGGCCAAACCGCTAGAAACCGTCGCCACCAGTTTTGAGGCCAAACCGGCAAAAACCATCCGAGTGGTTTTGAGGCCAAACCACTCACAAACTATCGACCTCAGTTTTGAGGCTCAACCAAGAAACCCGCGCTCCTAGTCTCCACGTGCCAGGTGCAGACCGCACACGGTGCCACCCGACCTCTCGACCGCTCGGCCACCGAGTACCCGACCTGTGCGACCATCCCCGGTCCTCTGCACCAGATCTCCTACTCCTACCACGATCCTCATCACTGCCTGTCATGCCGCACCTGTCACCTGCACATCACGAGACAAGCAAACGTGATTCTCCAACGAAACAAGGATAAAGGTAAAACAACTGAAATATCTCAGATTCAAATTCAAACCTCGCCAAGTCAATGACTCATCACAATCAAACCAAGGAACTGGCCACTTGGTTTCTCAATCTCCCCCTTGATGAGTCCATTGACAACAAAAGCACAAAGTTTGAAGTTCGAATCCAAGATCCCATGAAGCATAGCTAGAAAACCCAAAAAGCCAAGAAAGGCTCAAGAAGGTCATCTAGAAGTGGGAAAACCGTAAAGGCGGCAAGATCAAGCAAAAGACTGACAAGAAAAGCTCAAAATCAACACTCCCCCTGAAATCAACTCCCCCTAACTCTCTCAATGCACGCTCTCCCCTTTAGATAGTCATTTATCATGTTTCTT
>JBNKZT010000715.1:0-848 GCA_050301775.1 Promineifilaceae bacterium (SeqCode) | reverse complement strand
TCAAGAGGCGATTCTTTCCCTGCTTCCAACTCAATTTCATCTCAAAGATGGCGGTCAACTCCTCACGCAGCGAGTAGGCCTGATGCAATTGGGACGAATGGGCCAGGAGACGGCGTAACTGTTCCTGCTTAGACTCGTCCAAATTCTTATGATTGTGACGTAACAGCCAGAGTGCGCCCTGAAAATCAGCCCGGTAGGTTGCTTCTGGGAGCTCCTTTTTCAGGCGTCGCATCTCTTGTTTACGCAGGTCATCGAATCCATCTCGATAATGTTGAGCCACATGAAACCGATCAATCACCAGTTTGACGGTCTTCAGTTCATAGCGGGTAATGAATTCATCAATCGCTGTAATATACCCTTCCCACATGTCACTGCAAAACGTGTGAATCGTCTGGCGCAACCGTTCTGGGATCGTTTCCAGAAGAGCGCTCACTTCTTTTTTTTTCGCTCTTCCAAGACTGCCAGAATGACTATTTCCCCATTATCCTGGCGCGCTGTGACGACCGTCGCATAACCCCGATGCCCTTTTTTCATCGCTATTTCATCAATTCCCACAGTTCCCAAGTTTGCCACCTCATCCCAATTGACCTCTGTTGGGACTCGCCGCCGCAGTGCGCCCATAATCGCGTCATAGCCCACTTTTTCTTTCAGACTTACATCTTCAATCGTGCTGCCGATCAACTGTTTTAGCAAATGCTGGTCATACGCCTTGGTGTGGGGACTGCGCCCTTCATACCACTCCAGCACCTGTGTTGTTGTCGGTTCATGTTGACAGCTGCGACATTGCCCTCTTTTGGGTCTGATATGAACGATGGTCTCTCGACCCAAAATCGGTAAGTGGCGTAGCG
>JBNKZT010000714.1:0-853 GCA_050301775.1 Promineifilaceae bacterium (SeqCode) | reverse complement strand
GTTTCCAGCAGCAGTTGTGCGGAGTGTTCGCTTAACATCTCGTCATCGGCAGTGGGCGGGTAGGTGGCTTCGGGGAGTTGGAGAACGGCCGTTTCTCTCACAACCCTCGGCACTGCCAGACCCACCAACCCGGCACCGGCTCGAAACGCACCTTTGGCAGCCAACACAGGGGCGCCACGGTACTGTTCACAGCCGGTGGCGACGAGTACTTTGCCGAAGGTGCCTTTGTGACCGGATAACGGTCGTTTCGGCAGCAACTCCCGCGCCAATTCCCGTGTCGCCAATCCCAGCGGCACATCCCGCACCACCGGCAGTTCCGGCGAAACATCAATATCTGCCACCACCAGTTCCCCACACGCTGCCGCACCGGGAAAAATAAAATGTCCTCGCTTCGGTCCCGCAAACGTCACCGTCAAATCGGCCGGAATCGCAAGGGGATCCAGTGCGCCGGTGTCGCAGTTGAGGCCGCTGGGACAGTCGATGGCGACGGTGAAGGGGTGAGGGGGTGAAGGGGTGACATCTTCTTCCTTTGCCTCTTTGCCCCTTTGCCCCTTTGCATTAATTTCTGCAATGGATGTGAGGCGTGTGTGGTGTTGCACGGCGAGGTCTGCGCGGCGGTCGGTAAGGCCTGCGCTGACTTGCTGCATGAGTTTGGCTAAATTGCCGCCGATGGGACGGGTAACGCCGGTTCCCAGCAGCCCATCAATCACAATGTCGGTAATGTTGAGTCGGGTGCGGAGGACACGAAACCGCTGGTCGTGTTCGGCGACGAGCGTAAATAGGCCCATTTCCTGAATTTTCGCAAAGTTGCTGTCTGTAGCCGCCTCTCGTGCTTTGGTGAGGTAAAAAGCAA
>JBNKZT010000713.1:0-857 GCA_050301775.1 Promineifilaceae bacterium (SeqCode) | reverse complement strand
CCGGCACACCCTGCTCCTCGTTCTCCACCACATCATTACCGATGGCTGGTCAATACCCATCCTTGTCGATGAATTCATTGTCTTGTACGAGGAATACGCCGAGGGGACCCTGGCCTCGCTGCCCCCCATGCCCATTCAATATGCTGATTTTGCCCTGTGGCAGCGGCAGTGGCTGCAAGGCGAACGTTTAGCAGAAAAACTGCACTATTGGCACGAACAATTAGCCAACGCACCGGCAGCTTTGGAACTGCCTACCAGCAAGCCACGTTCTTCGGCACAAACATTCGCCGGAGCGAATGTACGCTTTCACCTGCCGCCGCAGCTCGTGACCCACCTGCACGCATTGGCCCGCCGATTGGACATGACCCCCTACATGATTACGCTGGCGGCATTTTATGTCATGTTATACCGCTACACGGGGCAAGTCGATATTGTGATCGGATCAGCAACGGCGAACCGTACTGTGCCCGAACAGGAAGGGTTGATTGGCTTTTTCGTTAACATGCTGGCTTTGCGGGCCGATTTATCGGGTAATCCAACAATGACGGCGCTGCTAACCCACGTGCGCGACACAGTTTTGGCCGCGCAAGCCCGACAGGATGTGCCGTTTGAGAAACTGGTCGATGACTTAGGCCTGGAGCGCACATTGAGCCATTCGCCGCTGTTTCAGGTTTCTTTTGCCTATGAAATGGACGGCTACCAACCGATTGAACGGCCGTTCCTCACCTGGACGCCAAAAGATATGGGGGTCGGCCTGGTTAAGTATGATTTGTTGCTGGGCCTGCGCCAAACCGGACCAGATGTTGACGGGATTNTTGCCTACAATGCCGATTTGTTTGACCCCACAGCCATGCAGC
>JBNKZT010000712.1:0-878 GCA_050301775.1 Promineifilaceae bacterium (SeqCode) | reverse complement strand
CATTGGCGCCAAACCGTGCGCCCGTTCGGGCGGCATTGCTGATGCGATTTTGGGTGATAACGAGTTGGCTTATCTCTACAACGCCGGCGATTAGTATGACTAAAATGGGCAGGAACAAGGCTGTTTCGACCAGGCTTTGTCCTCTTTGCTTTTTAAAAAATGTTGGCTGCTTAGACATTTTGTTGCTCCTATATTCCATTACTTGAATAGATAAATAAATCTATTAATACTAACGAAATTATAGCAGTGTTGATTCTGGAATCGGCCGTTTTAACCTGGTACGTAAGTCCTGCGGGGGAGTATTGTCCTACCAGTAAATCTGTTGGTGCTTGGTGTTCCAAAAGTTACTACTAACCCTCCCGGAGGCTGAACTTAGGGAGGCAGCTATTTGTTTCATGCAGCAAAAAAACGCCCAGAGGGTTGTTCCTCTGGGCGTTGATAGACCCGGTTACAGCTTAGTAGTTTCTGGTTACGGAATTGTGTATTCGATATGGATTAAAGCGGCCCTGCTTTGTGAGCCATTATAGGATTCAGCAGTACGATGTCCTGAACCGGAAATGATGAAAACCATCGCGTTGCCAGAAGACCAACCGCCTCGATTTACAATTTCCTGAACAATATTTGACATATCTGGTGTTTGATAGGTGTTACCAGTAGACCATGCAGTAATGTTGTTCCAATTCATTGAAGCTGTGGTTCGGCTTCGAGATGAGATGTCATAGCTGGCATTATCAAAAGCCCCTGGGTTATTCGCAGCTTGTCCCTGGAAAACCAGAGAAGTTGCAACGCTTTGGGATTCATCAGCCGTAAATTCGATGTAGGCGTTGGTGATGTTTGCACCTTGCGGAATTGAAATGTTGCGGAAGCGAATGCCAACT
>JBNKZT010000711.1:0-906 GCA_050301775.1 Promineifilaceae bacterium (SeqCode) | reverse complement strand
TTCAATTAAGCCAGACTTTCGTAATTAGGGTTGAACATGTGTGATTTTACATGTGCCAACAGATCGTCTGGGCGAGGTGTGGTGGCCAGCCCGCGTTTGTAGGCCACTTCAGCAACAGCAACCGCAATGGCCAAAGAGACTTTGCGGATGTCTTGTAGTGGTGGATAAATGCGGCCCATGTCCAGATCGTTTTCTGACACTTGCAGCGCCAATGTTTTGGCGGCGGTCATAAACATTTCATCGGTGACGCGTTTGGCGGCGACAGCGATGACACCTAAGCCGACGCCGGGGAAGATGTATGAATTGTTACCCTGGCCCGGAACGTAGGTTTTGCCGTTGTAAGTGATGGGATCAAAGGGGCTGCCGCTGGCGAAGATGGCACGGCCGTTACTCCACGTATATGCTTCTTCAGCCGTACATTCTGCTTTTGAGGTAGGGTTGGAAAGGGCAAAAACCATTGGCTTTTCATTGTACTCGGCCAACCGTTCCACCATTTTCTTGGTGAAGGTGCGCGGCTGGCCAGATACGCCAATGAGGGCGGTGGGTTTGAGGGCTTCTACGGCCGTTAACAAATCCGTCATTGGTTCGTGTTCGTGGGCATAAGGCAGCTTATGGTGAGCCAAATCGGTTCGACTCTTCACCACCAACCCGCGCGAATCGACAAACCAGCATTTGGCCCGCGCTTCTTCCTCCGTAATACCTTCCTCCATCATGCCCGAAACGATGAGATCGGCAATGCCGATGCCGGCTTCACCGGCACCCAGGAAGAGAATCTTCTGATCTTTTAGCTGCCCGCCGGTTAAACGCAGCGCTGAGTAGACTCCGGCCAAAGTGACACTGGCCGTACCTTGGACGTCGTCATTAAAGGTGCAAATTCGATCGCGGTATTTTTCCAGCAGTCGGAAC
>JBNKZT010000710.1:0-909 GCA_050301775.1 Promineifilaceae bacterium (SeqCode) | reverse complement strand
GTTTATCTTCCAACGGGAAATAATGGACTCCCACAAAGTGTTAATAGTTGTGAATACGATGATTGGGGGGTAGCCGATGCAAATTCTGGAATATCAGGGGATACTTGTCTTTATGGTGATGAGTTGGGGAGTGATCCAATATTGCTCAATCAAACGTATACCAGTGATGGCTCTGCTGCACGCACATCCGTTGATGTGGCCGGGACGTTTGAGGTGACACATGATTTCCATCCATCAGTAACAGAAAACTTGTTTGAGGTGACTATTTCCATAACGAATACAGGCGGGATTGAAGTTCAGAATTTACGCTACCGGCGAACAATAAATTGGGATATAGGAGAATGTATTACTTTGGCTGGTGACGCTTCGACGAACGAAGTAGAATCAGCAATTGTATTTGATAATGACTTCCCGTCTCCTAATCCTCTCTCGGTTCCGAACGTAGTAAATCAAGGCGATGTGGCTGATATTTGTGGAGATTACGGCATATTGGTTGATTTCTATTTTGGGTTCCTTGCCCCAGGCGAAGTCTATCGTTTCAGCCTTTATTATGGGGCTGCCGGAAGTGAAATTGAGGCTTTAGATGTTGTAGATAGTGTTGGAGCAAATATGTATTCCCTGGCTCAAACACTAGAAGATCCCGGGGATGGGACGCCTAACACTTTTATCTTTGCTTATGCGGATTATACGCCTCCTATTCAAGCGCAGGTAAAGCGATATTATGCCAGCGGTCAACAAGTGGCAACGCGAATGGATGATGGAACCTTGTACTACCACCTCAACGACCCAACGGGAACCTCGCTGGTGATGGTGGATGGGAATGGTGACGGAGACGGCCGTATCCTGTATGATAGCTTTGGTATGGTCATGGAGAACACACTGACTGCGGAGCTAACCGGCGCGCTGCTG
>JBNKZT010000709.1:0-945 GCA_050301775.1 Promineifilaceae bacterium (SeqCode) | reverse complement strand
GCTTTTGGGAGAAGGCTGGCTATCACAACGAGGCCGATCCCTGGAAAGAGCAGCGGTTCAGCGGCGGAAGTTGGATGAATCGGTTTTAGAGGATAACAATTCGGAAGCTAGAAATCCGAAAGGGAACGTCGATTTGATCTGACGTTCCCTTTTTTGTAGTGTAGAGAGTCCATCCTGGGCAATTTAGACTAACTGAAACACTAGCGGTTTCAGCGCTCCTCTTGCACCTTTAGGAAATTGGTAGGCGCTATGGCTTTTTGGCCGCTGGCTGCTCGATTAGTATTCGGGTTCACCCTCTTCAGCGACAACAGACTGCGCACTTGAAATACTTGGACTACCGGTTAGAGGCATCACAAACCAGACATCATTTACCCCTTGCCCGTTGGTGTCACCAGGAGCCGCGTCATCCTTCCAGTAATACAGCGGCATACCTTGATAAGTGACTTGAAGGGTGCCATCATCTCGCTCTGTTGTGCTTAACTGGCCTACAACGCCAGCGTTCCCGGTGGGAACCTGTCCTTCTTCTATCAGAAGTGGTGGCCAATTGGTGGCGCATTGGTCATAGCAGTTGCTCGTACCTGGCTCGTCAAAGTTGAAGCGGTAGAGGGTCATACCGGCGACATCCACAAGGAAATCACCCAGTTCTTCATTGTTGCCCAGGAAAACCTGGGTTCCAGGGTAAGCGACTGCCCACACGTTCCCAACATTATGGCCGGTTGTGTCCCCTGGTGCTTCGTCGTTGATCCAATAGTAGAGCGGCCAACCATTGTAAGTGACCTGAATTGTGTCATCTTCCCGTTCGGTGGTTCCCAATTCGCCAGAAATACCATTGTTAGCAGTCAATGAAGCGCCGTCCTCGATCAGCAAAGGCGGCCAGTTGATAGCACAGCGATCATAACAATTGCTCGTACCTGGCACATCAATTGAAAAGGTATACAGCGTCAT
>JBNKZT010000708.1:0-946 GCA_050301775.1 Promineifilaceae bacterium (SeqCode) | reverse complement strand
CATCAGCGTACGGATACGAAGCCAGTATTTCGATTCGTTTGAGTTGTCCGGAACGGAAATGGAGCCGACCTGGAACTTCCAACAAATCACGGACGATACGTTTACGTCCCCAATCGGCGAAGCGCGAATCGGCCAAAGCGCGGCTGTGAAAATCGGTCAGGAGATTATGGGCCAGGTCGGTGAGCAAAATCAGCGCTTTTTGCGCGGCGAAGCTTCGTTTACGACGTGCCGACAGATGCAACCCGCTCTTGTCATCTCGAAATTGTTCAATTTCAGCGCCGCCTCTCTGGTTGTACCGATTCATGAACGCCCTTTTAGAAGGAAAGGCCAAGGTGGTGACATAGTAGCTGTGCTTCAATTGGCCTTTGTGCAAACGCCGTTTGACCATAGCCTGAATAGGCCGACCCAGGTCAAAGGTGGGGTCAACCCAGCCTAGCAGCTTGTCGGAAAAGTCCAGAACAGGAATGTTTTGCCACTGATTAACACGGATTTGCACGGAAAATATAACCGAATTCGTGTTAATTCGTGTCAATTCGTGGCTAAAATTTCTTTCTCCGACAGCCTCCTAGCCAACTTTGGTTGTCGTAGACATCCCAGCGAGAAACGCGGTCCGCCAACGCTTTAGCCCGTTTGCCGGAGAAGCCTTTGCCCAGCAGTTGATAGTCTCTGGCCAACAGCTGACGCAAGTTTTCATCGGTGCCTGAACCGCCGTCAAGCCGATAAAGTGTCCGTTTGCGCATCTCTGGAGCTAACTCAAATGAACTTTCGACGGCTAAGACAGCCTGTTGCAAGCATTGCATCGTCAATTGATTACCCGGAAACAGGTCTGACCATAGCGTTTCGCGGTAGGAAACGGCATTTACGCGGGCTAATTGGCGCACAATCTGGTTTTTTTACCACTGGCGAACCCTTTTTGGCCGCCTTCAGCCTGTTGACCGCAAGGCAG
>JBNKZT010000707.1:0-967 GCA_050301775.1 Promineifilaceae bacterium (SeqCode) | reverse complement strand
ATCGACAATTGAGCGATGCAGAAGCCCCAGTAGAACTTGCGCAAGCTCTACAAGACCACTTGGTCCTAGTTCACGGGGGCATGGCGCAAAATGTAGGTCCAATATTGGAGATGGTGACGGAAAAATATTTGCTGCGTTCAGAGGCAGAATGGCACGGCCGTCAACAAGCCATGGCCATCCTCGACGAAGTGGTCAACCTGCTGGGCCGGGGCGACATCCCGGCCATCGGCAGTGCCACCCACCGCAATTTCCACGGCCCGATTCAGACCATCATCCCCTGGGCTGGCAATTTGTATACCGATTTGCTGATTCGCCGGGCCAAAGAAGCGTTTGGTGACGATTTCTGGGGCTTTTGGATGCTGGGCGGCATGGCCGGCGGCGGCATGGGCTTCATCTTCGACCCGGCCCGCAAAAACGAGGCACAAGACCGGCTGCAAACGATTATGAGTCAGACTAAACGAGAATTGGAAACGGCCGTGCCCTTTGCTATGGAACCGGTCGTCTACGATTTCGCCATCAACGAGCGCGGCACGTATGCCGACCTGCTGCCGGGTGATACGGCGCTGATGCCGCCCGGCTACTACAGCCTCACCGTCCCCGGTCTGTTGAAGATGGAAACCCGCCAACTCTCGGCTTTCCGCCGCGCCGAGCTGGACCGTTTTGGCCGGGCGGCGCGCACCGAACCAGCCCTGGGCGGCATGGTGCAGAACCTGTTTGACCGGTTGCTCCCCCGCGCCAGTGATGGCGACGGCTCTGGCCAAAATCTGGAATCGCTGCTAAATGAATTCGGTTTGACCGGGTCCAACACGAGCAAATTCGGGCCGATTTGCGCAGCGGCCGTATCGGATTAGCCCAAAATCGTCTGCCGGTGAACAGCCAGATTGAGGATGTACGTCCGGATGACGTATTTGATATGACAACGGCTGTCCCCCCACATCTACGCGAATTGGGCATGAAAGCGTTACAG
>JBNKZT010000706.1:0-978 GCA_050301775.1 Promineifilaceae bacterium (SeqCode) | reverse complement strand
CGGCGGATCGATGCCCGTAATCAGCGAGGCGTCCAGTTCGACTCCGTAACGAGCCGCCGCCGAGGCGCATTCCAGTTCCATGAAATTGTTGATTTCGTTCAGATTTTTACGCAGGTCGTTGATAGAAATGCCGCCCATCAGGCCGATGTCTACTTCTTCCTCTCCGGCTACACTAGTGGTGGGAGTCTCGAAGCTGGCAATCCGCTGGCGCAAGATGGCCACGAAATAGCCCATCACGTGTACAATCGGGTTTTTGATGCCAAACAGATAGGCGTATAAATTGCGTTCACAAGGGCGGTAGCGAATTTGCCCCGACAGCCCGATGTTGAGCTGGTCTTTGGTGACGGCATCCAGCTCGGTGCCGTTGTGATTGGCGGTGGGGGTTTCAAGATCGAGCGCCATGTTGATCGTTTCGGTGGCGACGGAGATTTTGTGGACTTTTTCCCAGGGCCAGCGGAAGTAGGGGCCGCCGGGTTTGATGACTTGAACCAGCGGGTAAATGTAGCGCTCTTTGTCTTTTTCATTGAGTACCTCGGAGATAGGGTCATCAAGCGTGGTGCCTTTGCCAAGGCGCACGGCACGGCCGAATCTGGTTTTAACGGCGCGTTCGTTTTGATCCACGGTGTAGAAACCGAAGATGACGTAGCGCAGGAAAAACCAGCCCAGAAAGCCGAGGATAAAACCGGGAATGATCACGTTCATATGGGTATTCTCCTGTTTTGGGTTAGCCACAGAGGTACAGAGGTTTTTGAGATTGGACTTCGGCTCGCGAACTTTTCTTTGTCCCCGTGGCTAGTTTTGGATAAAGGACACTGCTTTCGCCAACGTCCATTTAAAAGTTGGTTGTTAACAAAAATCAGGACACATCATAAAGGATTTTGGGGGTTGGGGGAAGTGGCGATGTAAAAGAGATAGGAGACTGGAGATTAGAGACTGGAGATTCCATCAATCTCTAATCTCCAGTCTCCTCTTATAGAT
>JBNKZT010000705.1:0-984 GCA_050301775.1 Promineifilaceae bacterium (SeqCode) | reverse complement strand
AGGTTCTCGTTTCTCGTATTTTGAAAGTTGTGGCCTTGGGCATGGCAACGGCCGTTCTCGTACTCAGCATCCTGCAAGCCACCACAACAGAGACCAGCATCACGATGCTGGGCATTGGGTTGTTTGCTCTGGCGCTGGATGCGTTACCGGGAATGAACGTAGGGGGTTCAAAATGAAGAAGATAGTATCTGCCTTAGGGAAAATCTTGCTGCTAACCATCGTTTACTTCATCGCCAACACCGTCATGGGGATTCTGCTGCCGCTGTCACACGACATGATGGCGGCCATGACCCCCAAAGATCAGGCTGCATTCATGCCGCTTTTCCTGTTCAAGGTATTCCTCAATATGGTGGTCATGTACCTGGCGCTGACCAATCTGCGCTATAACGGCTGGAAACTCTTACTGGGGGTGGGGATGGCCTTTTGGGGTTTGATCACTGTCCTCAATGCCATCGAGTTGTACTGGTATAACGAGGCCTTCCCCCTGTTCACTTATCTGGATGTGACGAAGCTGATCATTATTTCTCTTGTTGCCTACGGTCTGACCACCCTGGTTGGTGTCTGGTTGGTGGGCGGATTCAAACGCGAAGAGGCGCCAAGACAGACGACATTTGAGACCGGCCGCTACGGATGGAAGGTGCTCCTGTTCTGTGTGGCTTACGCACCCTTCTATTACTGTTGTGGTTTCATTACCCGACTTTTCCCAGCGGCGGTCGAGTTTTATGCAGGTTGGGCAACAACGATGGAACCGATTCCTGTTCTCTTACTGTTCAATGTTTTCCGGGGCGCGTTATGGTTACTCTTTTCATTACCTATCCTTTTGGGAGCCAAGACGCACAAAGTGGCGCTCTGGTTGATGCCCCTGATGTTGTTCAATGGGACTGCAATGGAGCACATCATGCCATCGGCGGTTTTACCGGGAATGGTTCGCTTGGCGCACTTCATCGAGTTAGGTTTCTCGATGATCGTGGTTAACTTTTTCAT
>JBNKZT010000704.1:0-992 GCA_050301775.1 Promineifilaceae bacterium (SeqCode) | reverse complement strand
CATTCCAAAGGGAATCTTTCCCATTGCGTACCCATGTTTGTTGTTGTTTTTCATCTTGGAATGCCGACTTGGCTACCGGCATGAAGTATTCACAAGCGTGAAACCAATCAATGATTTGCACGGCCTTGGGAAAGTTCTCCTTTACCAAATTCCAAATCCATTCGGCTCCATCTCCCAAAATGACCAATTCTCGTGCCAAATTCGCATTTTGTTGCACGCCACTCCCCCAAAATAGCGCACTGAATTCCTTCGCTTCACAAATATCGGCATAATAACCTTTGGTGCTAGTTGAAAAAAGGCAACGGGTTCACCTAAGCTAGAGTTATCAAGACTTTTAGCAAAAGGAGAACCCGATGACTACAGAATATTTTATCATTGCTTTGTTTTGCCGTGTTGATGACCTGATGATGGATGTGAAAAAACACAGTCAAGCCTCTTTATACCCCAGTGAAGTTGTCACGATAGCTTTGTTGTTCGCTCTCAAAGGCGTAGGGAACCGCCCGTTCTATCGCTGGCTGAAGCGAGATTATCGTCATTTCTTTCCTTGCCTGCCCCATCGAACACGCCTTTTTCACTTGTTTAATTCCCACCGCCAATGGACAGAACGCTTCATGGCTGACCATTCTCTCATTGGTTTGGCAGATACCTATGGTATTGAACTCATTCATCCTCGTCGTGAGGGCCGGAGCGAACAACAAATTGGGCGGAAGGGTGTTTCCAACCAACGCTGGATTGTTGGCGGAAAATTGTGTTTCATCCTCAATCATCTGGGGTTGATTGTCGATTGGGATTTGGATACGGCCAACGTCCATGATGGCTCTGCTTTCCAGGAGGTCATCGAACGACATGCTCCGTACATGGTCATCTTTTCTGATACGGGTTTCGTGAAAAAGGATTGGCGACCCGAAAATCTGAAAATATGTCAACGAGGCGAATGGAACAGCCGCATGATTGTGGAAACTGTTTTGTCGATGTTGACGTTGGTGTGTCAT
>JBNKZT010000703.1:0-1003 GCA_050301775.1 Promineifilaceae bacterium (SeqCode) | reverse complement strand
AGTCTAAAAATTGATCATTCCATTCACTACCAAGGCCGAAGGCGCTATAACCAATGCCCCATTTGGCCGCTTCTTTGGCCAGGTTAATGCATTGGTCGGCGTCGCCATAGGTATGACCATCGGTGAGGAGAATAAGGTGGTTGTTATGCTCGGTTAAGTTTACGCGGCGCAGTTCTCTCATGCCAGCGTTGAGACCCTGATAAATCTCAGTGCCGCCGGAAGTGTAGATGCCGCGTATTTTGAAGAGTAAACTTTTTTTGTCGGCAACAGGTTGGGATGGGACAACGACCTCGGCCCGATCGCTAAAGCTGATGATGGAGATGATGTCGTCGGGAGAGAGTTTGTTGATGAGCAGTTCCAGGGCCGACTTGACGTGTTCCAGGCGTTCGCCTTTCATAGAAGTGCTGCGGTCGATGACGAGGCTGAGGTTAATGGGTTGGTGGGATCGGACTTCGGTTTCGGGTGGTTTGACACTTACGAGCAGGTAGACGAGTTGGGGGGACTGGGAAACAGGCAGGCGGTCTCGGCTGGATTGAACGGTGATTTCCAGGGTAGGGACGGCCGTTTCAACCAGCAACGAATCATAAGTTTCCCGCCGTACCGGATCGTTTAACACGTTGTAGGCAAGTATAATCCGTTCGTAGGCAGGATTCTCCTGCTTGCTGACATCAGCCGGGAATTGGGACAGGCAATGGGCGAAGGCTTCGCGAATCTCGCTGTTTGAAGCGTCCCGTCGTACACCCAGGATGGCGTAGTAATCAAAATCGTCAGTCATTAATCCAATCAATCA
Source organism: Promineifilaceae bacterium (SeqCode) (assembly GCA_050301775.1). GTDB lineage: Bacteria > Chloroflexota > Anaerolineae > Promineifilales > Promineifilaceae > JACKCC01. The sequence goes on along the minus strand of JBNKZT010000703.1, from coordinate 213 downwards.
CCAAGTGTCAGTGGGCTAAAAGGCAAAGTCCACCACAATGGCCGTGATATTATCATAACCACCGGCTTCCATGGCAGCATCCGTCAATTCGTCTGTCATTTGTTCCAGCGAAATCTCTTTTTCCAGAATCGTTTGCATATCGGCATTTGATACGGGACCGCACAAACCGTCGGTACATAAGAGCAATTTACCATTGCGCGGCAGCAGTCGCAT
>JBNKZT010000702.1:0-1040 GCA_050301775.1 Promineifilaceae bacterium (SeqCode) | reverse complement strand
TTACGCCGAGTTTTCCTATAACAACAGCTATCAAGAAAGCTTGAAGATGGCACCGTTTGAGATGTTGTATGGTCGAAGGTGTCAAACTCTATTGTTTTGGAATGAGACTGGAGAACGGAAAGTGTTTGGACCCGACATTTTGCAAGAGGCCAAGAAGCAAGTTCATATGGTTAGGGAGAACCTGCGAGTCACACAATCGAGGCAGAAGAGCTACGCCGATCATAGGAGAAGAGAGTTGAGTTTTGAAGTTGGAGATTTTGTATATCTCAAGGTGTCACCTATGAGAGGTTTGCGTTGTTTCAAGGTACGAGGCAAGCTCGCACCGAGGTTCATTGGACCATTCAAGATTTTGAAGAAGAGAGGTGAAGTAGCTTATCAATTGGAGTTGTCGCCATAGTTGTCTGACGTGCATGATATATTTCATGTTTCGCAACTAAGGAAGTGTTTGTGAGTTCCAGAAGAACAGATGCCTCTGGAAGAGTTAACAGTTGGCGAAGATCTTACCTATCAAGAATACCCGGTGAAGATTTTGGATACTTCAGAAAAAGTCACCCGGAATAACCGCTACAAGATGTGTAAAGTGCAATGGAGCAACCATACTGAAGAAGAAGCCAAATGGGAAAAAGAAGACCAACTGAAGGCAGAGTTTCCAGAAATCTTTTCCAATCTATCAGAATCTCGAGGGCGAGATACATCCCAAGGGGGTTAGGTTTGTAACAACCTGAAATTTTGGAAATTTTAAAACTTTGAAGTTAATGCATTTCACTTAAATAGCAATAGAAAATTTTCAAATAAATTGATAGGATTGCATTTCATGGCATGCATATTTTTATTTCTGAGCCCTAGGTCGATTTCGGTGTTTGAAAAGATTTATATTCCGCTTCAAAATCTTTTTATTTTTTTCATTTACCAATTTAAAAGTCTTTCGTTTAAAGTCTTGATTTAAATTTGATTATTCTAAGCTAATTTTCAAAAAAATTGTAGATTTGAAAAGTATCCAAAAAGTTTATTTGAATTTATCCTAGTTTGGCCCCAGTTCA
>JBNKZT010000701.1:0-1042 GCA_050301775.1 Promineifilaceae bacterium (SeqCode) | reverse complement strand
CTTTATAACTTAAATATCATGGTATTGTATGCTTATTTGTGTGTGTTTGCGCATTCTCGCTTCGTCGAGAATCCCCCGATATGATCTTGGGAGACAAACCCCTCATTTTTGAGGTGGTTCTGTCACAGTTGGTACCAGAGCAAGATTGGGGTAAAACACACACAAAAGCATCTAAAAAATCACAACAACGCTTTCGGTGAGGAACGCTTAGCCCACATAAGGACTCTAGTAGTTTCTTTAGGTGGCAAGCTAACTTATGTGTTAATTTATGCAACTACGGAATTGCATCAACGAAGGTATGTTGTGATTTTTGGAGTGTTCATCTTATTTTGTTGTTGATGACCTTATTTTGTTGTTTACGGCCTTTGTAGAACTATTAGGGCTTGTGTATGCCTTCTTTTGTTGTTTATGGATATTTTTGGTTGTTTGTGTTTAGCTGATAGGACATGAGTGGGTACTTCGGTACTGGTCCTTTGTGGACATGAGTGAGTACTTTGGTACTGGTCCTTTGTGGATATGAGTGAAAAATAATGATTGATGTGATCCATCTTCTGCAGGTATACTAACTCGCGTTAAAACGATAGAAACGTGTATTGAGAGCGCTTCTGCCACCGTATACGTGCAATCTGCAATAGCGGGTTGCTTTCTTTTGTTTTGGTGAGGACGGTTAGGTCGAGTGCATTGCATCAAGTCACCTGAACAAAGAAGCTTAATAACAAGTTAAAAGTTGCAATCTCGCCGTTGCCCGAAATCAAGCCCGAATCTGAATCGTTTACGATTCCGTTTTACGACGATCCGCTGAACTCCGCACGTAGCTGTGTTAAAACAGCTGTAACCGCTGCTGTGGTTACCAAAAATGTGCGTGTGAGTAGGCGTTGGAAAGCTGACCCAATTTCTTTCAGAAGTTGTATTCGGACCCTAGCAAGTATCACCCATTTTGTGGCCCAAAAACCTGACCGAACGAATACAATCCGGTCTGTCCTGAACGTGTTCAGAACTGAAGCAGAGCTTCAAAATGCCGTAACGACCAAACCGTATGTCA
>JBNKZT010000700.1:0-1215 GCA_050301775.1 Promineifilaceae bacterium (SeqCode) | reverse complement strand
GGCATATGCTCCAACAGAAAGTTCAGCCCTTCATGGATGGCGGGATCGCTAATAAGGTGATAGTCGTCCAAAACCAAAATGATGGTTTGAGACTGATCGGCTAATTCATTAAGCAAGCCTGTCAGCAAAAGCGGCGGGGGCGGCAGCGGATTGGAAGAGAGCATGGGTTGCGCGGCAGCACCGAGATGGGGAACGGCCGTTTGCAAAGCCGCAACCACATACTGCCAAAACCGGTTGGGATCATCGTCATATTCATCCAAGGAAAGCCAGCAGAATTGTGAATTGTGAGTGGCGAATTGTGAATGGTGAATGGCTTCGGTTACCAGGGTGGTTTTGCCGAAACCCGCAGGCGCAGAAACGAGGGTGAGTTTCCCAGGTATCCCTTGATTGAGCTTTTCGATGAGGCGGGAGCGGGAAACAGTGCCTGACCGGAGCGGTGGCACATACAGTTTCGTTTGCAACAAGTCCTCGAACATAGAAATAGATAATGGCTGTAAGTTTGGTACAAATTACCATGCCTACAGACTGCGCAAAGAAGGCCGTAAATGGCAAACAGTTTTCAGTACGGAAACGTTAAACCGATTACTGACTCACTGATTACCGACCTACTGATCATTGGCCAACGCTGGGTCACACTGACGCAAATACTCCCAGGTGTAGATGCCGTTGGCGTGGCCATCACTCCACATGAATTGCAGTGCATAGGCACCCACAGCCTGCAGATTATTGAGAGTAACGCCGTTATCGGGGGCATCACGCACTTGGGCTGGATCGGCGGGGCCGCCCATGTTGGCATGGCCGCCTTTGCATTCCACGCAGGGGCAGACAGCACGCAGACCCGCAAACGGGTAGCGGCTCACGCGCCCATCTTCCCAGGTAATCGTCAAAATTCGTTCACTTTTGTCGGCTTTGACGCCGGCTGGTCTCATCTTACTCATCGTTATCAATCTCTGTTTAAAATGTGGCGTATCATCCGGCGGGTATCTCTCCGGCGTAAAGCCAAAATGAAAAGCAATGGGGCAGTCCCCACCAACGCAAGCCCCGTAATTGTCCCCAAGAACAACAAAATAAAATAGGCGGTTTCAGATCCGGCTGGCCACCAATCATAATAGTAGTAAAGTTCGGTTAGATCATACCAAAAGGATGGCAAAACCAACAGCGTTAAGATAAAGGAAACAGCCGCAAAGCTGATCGAGAGAACCGTGGCCTTATCAT
>JBNKZT010000699.1:0-1235 GCA_050301775.1 Promineifilaceae bacterium (SeqCode) | reverse complement strand
ATGAGCGCCAAAGCGTTACGCGCTTTCTACGAAAAAGAGATCAACGCTGTTGAAGACGGCGTCCTCCTCTCCCTACACCTAAAAGCGACAATGATGAAAGTCTCCGATCCGGTCATGTTCGGTCACGCCGTCACCATCTACTACAAAGATGTGTTCGAGAAGTACGCCGACACATTCGCCAAACTTGGCGTCAACCCCAACAATGGGCTGGGCGATGTGTGCGCTAAAATCCAATCCCTCCCCACTGCGGAACGGGAAGCCATCGAAGCGGACATCCAGGCCATCTACAAGACACGCCCCGCTTTGGCAATGGTCAACTCCGACAAAGGCATCACCAACCTGCACGTTCCCAGCGACATCATCATTGACGCTTCAATGGCCGCCGCCATCCGCACCTCCGGCAAGATGTGGGGGCCGGACGGCAAGCTTCACGACACTAAGTTCATGATTCCCGATCGCTGCTATGCCGGTGTTTACCAGGAGGCGATCAGCTTCTGCCAGGAAAATGGCGCATTTGATGTGACGACGATGGGCAATGTCTCTAATGTGGGCTTGATGGCCCAAAAGGCGGAAGAGTACGGCTCCCACGACAAAACATTTGAGATTCCGGCCAACGGAACCGTTCAGGTTGTCAATCAAGCTGGACAACCGTTGATGGAACATGACGTGGAAGCGGGTGACATTTGGCGCATGTGCCAGGCAAAAGATTTGCCTATTCAGGATTGGGTAAAATTAGCCGTCAGCCGCGCCAAAGAGACCGGTTCGCCAACCATCTTCTGGCTCGATCCCAATCGCGCCCACGACGCTAACCTGATCGAAAAAGTAAACGCTTACTTGCCCATGCACGATACAACCGGCCTCGATATTCGAATTATGTCCCCGGTTGACGCGATGCGCTTCTCTTGCGAACAAATTGCGGCCGGCAACGATGTCATCTCCGTGACCGGTAATGTGCTGCGCGATTATTTGACCGACCTCTTCCCCATCCTTGAGTTGGGAACGAGTGCGAAAATGCTCTCCATTGTGCCGCTGCTGGCTGGCGGCGGGCTGTTTGAGACGGGGGCCGGCGGTTCTGCGCCCAAGCATGTGCAGCAATTTGTGGAAGAAGGGCATCTCCGTTGGGATTCGTTGGGCGAATTCCTGGCACTGGCTGTCGCTCTGGAAACGTTAGGCCGCAAAACGGATAACGCCAATGCGCTGCTTTTGGGCAAGGCGCTCAATCAAGCGACTGGCGA
>JBNKZT010000698.1:0-1272 GCA_050301775.1 Promineifilaceae bacterium (SeqCode) | reverse complement strand
CACGTTGGGGATATGGCAAGATTGAAGGAGAATTGCTCAAGTTGGGCACAAAGGTATCTCCAACCACGATTCGCAACATCCTCAACCGCCATGGTATTGTGCCAACGCCTAATCGTAATGGCTCTATTGGCTGGCGGCATCTGATGTCACATTACAAGGAACAGATTCTGGCCTGTGATTTCTTTACCCTCGAAACTATCTGGCTGAAGACCCTGTATGTTTTCTTCTTCATCGAACTGGGTACACGACGGGTTCATTTGGCAGGCATTACCACAAACCCAGATTCAGTCTGGGTGACTCAACAAGCCAGACAGATGATGTGGGATTTAGATGAAGACGATGTCGCTGAATTCCGATTCTTGATTCGGGATCGGGACAGCAAATTCACAGACAAGTTTGACACGGTATTCGAATCTGGAGGCTTTCATGTCATTCCCACACCGGTTCGAGCACCTAATGCCAATGCCTTTGCTGAACGCTGGGTACGAACAGTTCGCGAAGAATGTCTTGACCACATCTTTATCATCAATGAGGTTCATTTGCAAAGTGTTTTGAATGAATACATTGGCTATTACGAGAAGGCACGACCACATCAGGGGCTTAATCAGCGGACGCCAATACCTCAACCACTATTACCTGCTTCAGGGTCAATTCAAAAGCAAAAGGTATTGGGCGGCATCATCAACGATTATTATCGTGCCCCATCAAACTCATCGCTTTACTTGCACTAAAATCCCTTATAGTTGAATTCTTGTTTCTCAGTCCTGGTTGGTATCAGGATCATTTTCAGTTTGAGCGGATGCCAATTCCAACTGTTTTTCACATCGAGATGAGCCAGATTGGGTGAGAACATGTTTGTTATGATTTTTGCTATTTCTATTAAATTGGTCAGGTTCGTCGTTTGTTACTTCTCAAATTGTTAAATTTTTCGAGCAATTGGATTGGGATGGAGTTTTTGCACCTTACGGGTTTTAGGGGTTGCAAGGAATTTGTAGTTCCTGAATGGTCACCCTCGAAACGGCCGTCATCTTGGGGTACAAGTTTGTTGTTGGGACTATCATTTTCTGCCATGCTGGTAGCATAGCATGAAACCCGTATTCTGTACATACGCTTAAATATGTACGGTTATTATGTTTCGTATAGAGGTGGTGAAATAAGAAGAATTCTCACTGGCTCCCTTCGTGAAAATCTGCAAATTTTATGGAAAATCACGGCTTGAATTTAAATATTTGTGTAACAATTGTAGGTCAGTGGTTAGCAACACTTTTTACC
>JBNKZT010000697.1:0-1292 GCA_050301775.1 Promineifilaceae bacterium (SeqCode) | reverse complement strand
ATTGCGGTTGCTGTTGCTGAAGTGGCCTACAAACGCGGGCTGGCCACCACACCTCGCCCAGACAACCTCTTGACACATGTAAAATCACACATGTTCAACCCTAATTACGAAAGTCTGGCTTAATTGAAAAACGCTGTTCTGGAAGACAGGCGTTTTCATGTAGAAAACGCCTGTCTCATTGCAATCCACCCTCCCCATACACATTTTTCGGAAATCATTTATTGGATGAGGGTATGTGATACTTGGGCAACAGATATTTGAAATTCTTCAATACAACTTCAAACGCTTCAAACTTACATCAACCCCGATGATTTGCCGACAATCCCTTGCGCACAAAAGATGCCTGGGCTGGTGACGAATTTATGACCGTCGCCAATGTCAAAGGCATTTACACCGATCTGCTCGATTACTTTGCTGCACGGCAGGACAAGCTGTTTATCATCATCACCGCCCCGCCGCTGGTAAAAAACGACGGCGCACAAAAGACCGACACGCAGCACGCAGCCAATGCCCGCGCCTTCAATAACTGGTTGGTCAACGACTGGCTGGCGGATTACCCTTATGAGAATGTAGCCGTTTTTGATTTCTACAACGTGCTAACCAGTAGCAACGGCAATCGTGACAATCATGATGCCTGGTTTGAAGAAGGCAATCATCACCGCTGGTGGAACGGGGCTGTGCAGCATATTCAAACAGAAGATAACAATTTCTCAGCCTACGGCACGCGCAAGGACAGCCATCCGTCGGGCGCTGGCGGCCAGAAGGCAACGGCCGAATTTGTACCGCTGCTCAACTATTATTACCAGCGCTGGCAGGCTGCCCAACCGGCGGAATAGCAGCAGCTACGATGGTGGCCACCCGGCGTCTTCCGGGATGGGTCGGCCATTCGGCAGGCGGTTCAATTCATCACAGTTGGTGATCTGAACATCCTCCCAGACGTATCCCTGAGCATCAAAAGTGGGGATGTCTTTAATCCAGCGTTTGGCCCCATTTTCCAGAGCAAACACATGCGGGCTGGTGGGACACTTGAGCAGCAAATGAATGGGGCGCCCCTCCTCAAACTGCTGCAAAAACGCATCTTCAACTTCGTGAACCTGCTGCCAATGATAACCAAACCTTTGGAACGCATCCAGCGAGCTGATCCAACGCCGCTGGTTGTCTTCCAGGACGTATACCTTGGAGCCGCTGCCCTTCAGCAGCAGACCGTCGCGGATGACCAAGGCGCTGCTGTCGGGCATGGCGCGGGCCAGGTTTTTGCCGCTGCGGTTGAAGGGGATGTTGATTACCGCTAC
>JBNKZT010000696.1:0-1305 GCA_050301775.1 Promineifilaceae bacterium (SeqCode) | reverse complement strand
TCAGGAACTCGACGTGGCCGAATTGGAACGCAACCGTCAGCAGCGGCTGTTGATCCGCACCTGCGACGACCAATCGGCCTGCACCACGCTGCATCAGGCCGGATTCGCCGCCACCATGACGGACAACGGCACAATCGAGATAAAGGAAACGGCCGCTATCGAACAACCGGATGAAATTGCCACGCGCCTGGTCAAGGCCGGCCAGGCACCGACGATGCTCGTCATCGAACGAGAAGACCTGGAACACTATTTCCTGCGCCTCGTCGGTCTGAATGGAGAAAACGCATGATGAACAATCTCACACAAGCAATCTGGGTAGAAACGCTCAAGTTCCGTCGTTCCAAGATGCCATTGCTGACGATGCTAGGGTTTCTGATGGTTCCGTTTATGGGCGGTTTTTTTATGATCATCTTAAAAGACCCTGAATTTGCCCGCCGCGTCGGTTTGATCAGCGCCAAAGCTGAACTGATGGGCGGTGCAGCCGATTGGCCTTCCTTCTTGAATTTGCTGGCCCAGGCCATAGCCATTGGCGGCATCATCCTGTTTGGCTTCATTGGCAGTTGGGTGTTTGGCCGCGAGTATGCTGACCACACGGTTAAAGACTTATTGGCTCTGCCCACCTCACGCCCGGTTATTGTCCTGGCCAAGTTTGTCGTGGTGATGGGCTGGTCGGCGGTGGTAACGGCCGTTATCGTCCTCGTCGGTCTAGGTGTGGGAACGGCCGTTGGCCTACCCCCCGCCCCATCCGGCATATTCCAACAAGGCACGATCAGCATCCTCATTTCTGCCCTGCTGACCATCACCCTGGTCACGCCCATCGCCTTCTTCGCCAGCGCCGGGCATGGCTACCTGCCGCCGCTGGGTGCGATGATTTTGGCCGTATTCCTGGCCCAAATCATTGCCATCGTCGGCTACGGCGAATACTTCCCCTGGTCGATTCCGGCGCTCTATTCACAGGGAAGTCCAATTGGCCCAATCAGCTACCTCATCGTCTTCCTAACTGGCATCATCGGCATCGCCGGGACAGTCATCTGGTGGGAGCTGGCTGATCAAACGCACTAAATTTTTAGGACACGGATAAACGCAGATTGACACGGATTTTGTCGCTTCGCTTAATCTGTGTTCATCTGTGTAAATCCGTGTCCCATTTCTATTTGCCCCCACCCCTCATCCGGCTACAATCCAGGTATGGACTTGTTTAGACACGGCCGTCAATCCCAAATTGAGCAGGAATCACCCCTGGCTAACCGGATGCGTCCGCGCACCCTGGAGGAATTTGTCGGTCAGGAACACATCGTCGGGCCA
>JBNKZT010000695.1:0-1338 GCA_050301775.1 Promineifilaceae bacterium (SeqCode) | reverse complement strand
CAGTAATTCTCAATTTAAAACCCTTGTCGCCATTAGCCACCGATTGAAATCGGCGGCTATAGCAGTAAAACCTGTTATTGAACATTAAAAATTAATTCGGTAACAGACCGCAGTAATGGAGCAGGTCATCAGAACCACAAAGAAACTGGTCAAGAAAATCAGCGACAGAGGCTCTCAGAGCCGGCAGGTCGTGAGCTAAATCGTGATTGTAGAGCTCGTCAGCCCGCAACCAACGCCACAGTTTCTCAATAGGATTGAGCCAACTGGCATAGGTTGGCAGAAACAAAGGCGTGATAGCCAGTTCCTGCGCTGTTTGGAGGACAGCGGGATGGTCATGAACCTGATACCAGTTGTCCTGAACGACGAAGACGGTGGGCTGTTCATAATGGTCACGAATAAGCCGATAGAGCGCTTGTAACTTCTTGACCCCAAACTTGTTGGTTTGCAGATAGAAGAGTCGGCCGGTGATACCGTCCATCGCCGCCCCAATGCGGGTCAGTTGGTTGGCGGTGGGGGCACGGTGAACCTGCGGCTGAGGCTGGCCGACCGAACTCCAGTCCGGGGCGAGTTCTGGCTGTCGCTCATAGCTCATTTCATCCTCAAAGAGGATGGCGACCCGCTCTGGATGCCACAGCGCTTGACTGAACGCCTGAGTGATAGCCCGCACCTTCAATCGAAAGAAGGGGTCTGGACTGCGAATGAAACTGAGCGCTTGCTGGCGGGAGAAACCCAACCGTTTGAGTATCTTCCAGGCCCCGACCCGGGTGCAATCTGTCAACCAGCCGATCGTCTCTTGGAGATGGGCGATAGTCCAACGCTGGCCCGACTGACCCTGTTGTCGTGGTGATTGGGCTAACACTTTTTGCACCTCTTCTTGGGCCTCTTGCTCACTTTTAGGGTTCGTAAGCCGGTTTGCGGCCACGCCCATCCCGGATGGTCAAGCCATCGATGCCTTCCGCCTCGTAGCGGTTCATCCAACTATAGACGCTGTCTGGGTCGCGTTCTTTGAGTAAGCCGTTGGTGGCAACCCAATGGCCTGGCGACCCCTCCGCTACCTGGAGCAAGGCGGAGGCGCGTTCTCTGAGATAGGGTTTGGCGGCATGGTCTCGCATTTCAATGAGCGCTGTTTTTTCTTGTTCGGTCAATTCTAGGGTTCGTATTTTGGGGATAGTTTTGCTCCTTTTCTAGTTTCACTGTCTATCCCTATTATAACAGACCCCTGAGACGCTCTTCTCTTTTTACCGATTTATTTTTTTAAAGTTCAATAGCCTGCGTTTGGGCGGAGGTGTGGTTCAATTACCCTTACCGCTTTTTAAAGACATTTGTTTTTCGCATTTT
>JBNKZT010000694.1:0-1360 GCA_050301775.1 Promineifilaceae bacterium (SeqCode) | reverse complement strand
CGCCCATAAACTATTTGTTTTTAAGTAGAGATAGCCGTAAACAAGGCCAATGAGAAGCTGGGGCACGGAATTAAATATGATCGACATCATAATCTCGCCCCCTGTCTCAATCTGGCCCAATTGATAATATTTAATCACCCAGGGAAGATGCCAGATGCCGAACATAAATGCCTGGAACCAGTTCGTCCGCCAGAAGTTGAACCTGATCCTGGCCAGCCGCCCCATCACGCCGCGGAACAATCCTTCTTCCATGAAAGAATTGACAACGTTGCCCAGAAGCAGCCACAAGGCAAAGAGGACACCGCCGCTAACCCCCATCTTGGGGTCAATCGCGCCTAATTGCAGGGTCGGTTCCATCCCTTGTTGAGAAGCAATAAAAATCTCAACACTATATCCGACCACAAAGGCAACGGCCGTAGGCAGCGCCCCGATTAATAAACTCCAACCCAAATTGTGCGCATGTAGGCCAATATCCCCGACTTTGCGCCTCGTCATGTATAACCAGACCAGCACCAGGCCAAAGCCCAGCGATTTCGTGAGAATGATTTCGCCCAGAAGTTCATCAAACCGCAAAACGAAAGTATCTATCGACCTGAAAAACTGGGCGATGATAAACAAGACGATACACATCAGGATTGGCTTCGTGAGCGAGAAGTTTTGTATCGTATTCGCCAACGTGGTTTTGTTTTCTGATAACGACATTTTATTGGCCATCGTGGCCTCCTTTTGATTGTTTTTGACTATTGACTGAAATCAGTCTGATTCCCAAATCCCGCAATTTACCTATCAATCCGTAGAGATCCGCCTGATCCTGAACATACCCTGTCAAAATGGACTCGTTTTGCTCTGTATAGGTAATGGTAAAATCACCCAGCCAGTCCAGCCATCGTTGATCAAGGTGTCCTTCTAACCAAATCTCTACCTGGTGCATGAGATTTCTCCCGGATTAATTGAGGCAGGCCCAACTTTCTAGGGCCTGCCTCAATGAGACAACTTACGCTTTCGCCGGAATCGGCGCATCATCACGAACGGCCGTTGCTTGCTTCTCCCGGCGACCACGAACGACGACGATGCCCACCAGAACCAGGAATCCGGCGACGGCCAGCCAGGCAAAGGCATCACCGATGTAGGAGTAGATGGTGAAAACACCACTGTGCGCCGGAACCTGGGCCACCATGACTCGATCACTGCTGGTAAAGAAATCAACCGAGGCCAGGATACGGCCATATGGATCAGCCACAAACGAAAGACCATTATCCGCCTGGCGCACGAGGGTGACGCCATTTTCAATGGCTCGGAAGATGGCCATATGGGCGTGGATGGGGTCAATCGGTTTAAATTCGAGGCTGGGAGACAACAA
>JBNKZT010000693.1:0-1360 GCA_050301775.1 Promineifilaceae bacterium (SeqCode) | reverse complement strand
ACTACATCCTCAGACCGCATGTTTGTTCTGGATGATATTCGATTGTTAATGTCCAAAGTTATTTATGATTGAACCCTAAGGAATCGTCCACAAATTACTTTTCAAATCAGGAAGACGATTCCACAAGCAATGGCCGTTTTCCTGCTAAAAATATGAAAAGTTAAAAACGGCCATTGCCTAAGCCAGGCCAGCGGCCCATTTTTATCGGGGAAACAGTATGGAAATCGAAAACTTAATCGGCCAACAAGTTGACCAATATCGCATCACTGCATTGTTGGAGCGGGGTGGCATGGCCGAAGTTTTCATCGCCCAGGATGTGCATTTACAACGTGAAGTTGCGCTCAAGGTAATGCTGGCCACCCTGGCCCAAAACAAATCATTTGCCACACGCTTTCAGCGCGAAGCTCAAACTACCGCCCGCCTCAATCATCCCAACATTGTCCAGGTTTATGGCGCTGGCTTTACGCCGATGGGACGGCCGTATCTGGCCATGCAGTACATTCGCGGCGGCTCTTTACAGAATTGGCTGGAAAAACTGGCCCAGCAGGGCAAGCGGTTGACCACGGCCGATTCACTCAAAATCGCCAGCCAGATCGCCGACGCCCTGAGCGCCGCCCACGAAGCCGGCATCGTCCACCGCGACTTGAAACCGAGCAACATTTTGCTCCATCCCAACGGCACGCCGGTACTGACCGACCTGGGCATCGCCGCCGTGCGCACCGAGATGACCCGGCTGACGCAAACCGGCAGCGTCGTCGGCACACCCCAGTACATGTCACCAGAACAGGCCTTGGGCAAATCGGTAGACGGCCGTTCCGACATCTACTCCCTGGGCATCATCCTCTACCAACTGCTGGCCGGGCAGGCCCCCTTCGCCGCCGAAAGCCCGGTGGCTCTGCTCCACCAGCACGTCCACGAACTGCCGCCGCCGCTCATCGAAATCCGGCCCGACCTGGCTCCGGCCACCTACCGTACGGTGGAGATTTGCCTGCAAAAGGAGCCGAAATACCGTTTCCAGACGGCAGCCCAACTGGTGACCGCTTTGCAGAACGCCGCCGTCGATGAAGGTTTACGCACGCCAACAGCCGTTCCCACCTACCCCAACATTCCCCAGCCAGCGCCCCATCTGCCGACAACGGCCGTTACCCGCAAACGGCCGCCGGGATGGGTCATCGCCACGGCCGTTTTGCTCCTGTTGGCCGTCATCTTTGGCCTCTTTCAATGGCTGCGTCCCAAAAAAGACGCGACCATTGCCGCCAACCCGCCGCCCCCTATCGTCGTAACCAGCATCGTCACCCGTCCACCCCAGGCTGTGATTGTCGTCACGCCAACGCCGCTGCCAACCGAAGCAGTCGTTCCG
>JBNKZT010000692.1:0-1373 GCA_050301775.1 Promineifilaceae bacterium (SeqCode) | reverse complement strand
GCGCTCGTTGCGGACGTTCCACTGGGAACGGGAAATACGATCTATACCCGGCTTGGTGACTGGATGGGTTGGCTCGGCCTGGTTGGGGTTGTTGTATTTAATGTTGTGATTAACAGAAAGAAAGGAGATCAAAAATGAACAAGTCTAATCTTATTTGGGGAATCGTTTGTCTGGTTATCGCCGGGGCACTCACCGTAGCTAATCTGCGGTTGCCGCCCGAAGATTTGATGTTTCAGGTCGGTGCTGTTAATATGCCCTGGGTCCCACCCGTTGTACTGGCGATTATAGGCATTGTGCTGTTGGCCACAGCAAACCGATCCAAAGTGGCCAGGGAAAAAGTGGATGCGAACGCTGTTGACCCGGACAAGGTGAAACTGAACAAGCGTCTGGAAACGGCCGCCTGGGGCGCCTTTCTGATCATGCTTGGCGGGTTTATGTTTGTGCCTGAGGAAATTATCAGCGGCGGCTGGTGGCCCATCGGCGTTGGTTTGATTATGCTGGGGCTGAATGCGGCCCGTTACCTGAATGGACTGCGTATGAGTGGATTCACCACCTTCCTGGGTATCCTTTCTGTCATTGGCGGTGTATTAGAACTGGCCGGCATGAAAGGGATTGATGGCGCTGTCTTTCTCATCGTTTTAGGTGGCTATCTGATTCTCAAGCCGTATTTTGATAAGCAGCAGCTCTTTGGCAAGGCCGAATTAAACTGATCGCGCCCTGAGGGGTAGAACTCTGATGCCGCAAGTAGATATTTGTTTTGAAGGTCACCTCGATGAAACATGGGCCGAATGGCTGGATGGTTTCACACTTATCCATACGGAGAAGCGCGAAACCATCCTGACCGGCCAGGTCAGGGATCAGGCTGCGCTCTACGGTCTGATCGCCAAACTGCGGGATTTGGGCGTTCACCTGATCTCGGTTAATTATCAAGGGCAATTGCCGGAAGAATGTTCAAAATGAGTTGGCGTGTGCTTTTTTCGTTTATAATGTCCCTGTGATTGATAATCTTTTGCAAACGAAATTGTATGTGCCGCGGTTACGCTTGTCCCTCGTCCCGCGCCCCCATCTCATCGAAAAACTCAACGCTGGATTGGACGGTAAACTCATTCTCATCTCCGCCCCCGCCGGCTTCGGCAAAACCACCCTGGTAGCGGATTTCGGAATGCGGATTGCAGAACCAACCACTCCACAATACTTCGGCACTCTCAGCACAGGTTCAGAAACCCGTAATCCGAAATTATGCTGGCTTTCTCTCGACGAACACGACAACGATCTCACCCGCTTCCTGGCCTATGTCATCGCCGCATTGCAAAAGGTTCTACCCGATTTTGGAGAAGGTGTACAAGCTGCCTTGCAATCGCCGCAACCGCCAC
>JBNKZT010000691.1:0-1469 GCA_050301775.1 Promineifilaceae bacterium (SeqCode) | reverse complement strand
GGTATCCGGCGAACTGGTCAGATTGATCGTTTCTGTTGAGCAGTGCCCGACAAAGTCGCACGCTGTAATAGCGATGTCGCCAGTTTGATGGCCGCTGACACGGCACGTGCTGCTGGTTTGATACGTTTCGCCGTTGAGCGGATTGTTGGCATACGTGTATTGGGCATTCGACAAGCTTTCGGGTGCGCAGGGCTGAATCAAACCGGGAATATCAAGCACAATGTCTTCAATGTTGAAGGTATATTCGGTGTATGCGGCCGTTCCACCACCACCATGTACCCCACTAAATCCGGTAATACGCGGTGCTTCTGTGTCAATTGAACCACGCCAAATCACACCTTCAACGGCCGTATTACCCGCATTGTCACTGCTGCGCAGGTGGATGTCGTAAAAACCTTCCAGACCGTTGGGAACAGCAAACGTCCAGGTACCGCCGCTAAAGTTGGCCGCCTGCCAGTTTTCGCTGTCCGTTGAGCCATCAAAGAAGATTTCTTCCAGCCACAGTTCGACTGACTGGACGCCGCGTACTTCGCTTTGCCCCATCGCATAAATTTCGGCGTCGGTGAGAGCACGGCCGTAAACCATCACCTCATCCATCTGCCCAGCAAACGGCTGCGACGCATTGTTGATTTCCAGGCCGGACGAGGCATCTACGCTGCCGGAGACGGCCAGCGTATCTAGCTCAATGCCATTCCGGTACAGCCGCATCGTCTCGCCATCATAAGCCCCGGCGAGATGCTGCCATTCGCCGGTCGTGAGCGCGTTGGTAACGGTAATGGTGCGCGGCGCGCCGTCCACCGTCACGGTGAAGTACAGTTGGCTGCTGTCGTCAAGGCCCAAAATCGCCTTGTCGCTGCCCAGCGTCAGCAAACGAGCCGGGCCGGTGATGGCATCCGGGTTGATCCAGGCGGCTATGGTTAACCCCGGCCCCACGTTCAGGCTGTCGGCGGCGGGCGCGGTTAAAACATCGTTGACGCCATCGAAATCGGCGGCGCTGCCAAACAGACCGGCGACTGACGTGGGACAGTTGGTGCAGGTGGCGTGGTTATCTTCGCCGCTGCTGTCGTAGAAAGTTGTTGCCCCGCTGCTTTCTTCAAAGTGGAACGCGGCAGCCGCACTGCCCCAATCGGGTTGCTCAACGGCCACACCAGACAAGGTGAGCGTTTGCGTGATGCCGTTACCCGGCACTTCCCAATGGTTGAAGGTGGCGGATGGCGCACGTCCGTCCAGGCGAATCGTGCCGTAGTCCAGTTCCGCACGATTGCCCACGTTGTCTTCAATGGTCAGGGCAATGGTGTAGCGACCGGTAGGCCGTGCGCCGCTGAATGTGTAGTCGGCGGACCAGTTGAAGGTACGGCCGTTTACATCCACCACATCAACCGCCTGCGGCATTCCCGTACCGGCAATCTGGCCCGTCGCATCGCGCACAATGAGCAGCGCCGTTGCAGTAACAATGCCGCTGCCGTCAA
>JBNKZT010000690.1:0-1495 GCA_050301775.1 Promineifilaceae bacterium (SeqCode) | reverse complement strand
CTCTTCCGATCTCTCATTGACGATAATAGCCGCCGTCATGAATAGCCCAATGTAAATGAGAATATCGGTCGACCGGCTCCTGATCAGGTGAACCAGCAGATAGCCCACACCCCACACAATACTGATAATGAAGATAATTGGGAGAATCTCTGCAATGATCTGGAGCGAATAGGCCCCCTCTCCCAACGCTAACTGGTGTGGCGCAATTCCTTTGCGCGGTACCGGTATGAATATTAAAGAGCGATGAGTTACTGCGTACAACAACAAGTCTCCGAGAGCCACCACAGTGATGGTGACCAACAGTATCAGGGGCGCCGTAAACAGGCGGCTGCGTATGGCCAGGAAGCGTCCCACAGTGAACAAATATAGGAATGTTGCGAAAAAGGTTACGACCAACCCGGTTGTGGTCCACGGAATCCAGAACTCTCCGAACTTTGGCAGATTGTGTGAAATCACCACATGCATAGCGTAACCTGCAGAACACAGACACATGGCGCTGTAACTCAGCACAAAATGGGAGCGAAGATTACGGTACTCCAAAAGCGCAGAAACCCCTACAGTAATGAACAACGTTGCTGCTGCCACGTGCAACAGCTCGTGGAGGTGATTGGCAAGCATCCAGTTCATAGTCGCTCCAAATGATAGGGTGGACAGAATTCTCTAAGCCGTTTTATAGCCGTGATATCCTTTTCTGAATAACTGCTATTCTTGTTGGCGAGGGCGATCTGCCCAACCAGTTTGCCTGCCAACAGTACAAAAATGGACAGGTAGTTATTAAGCGCTATATGCCCTGCAGAGTCCCTCCGAAAGTCAGGTGATCTGTTGGAGAATTGGTGTAGATTTGAATTTTCATAATATTTTCCCTCCATTTTTATCCTCCACCTGTGGGAACGGGTTTAATCGTTATGTCCCTGAGTAGAATGCGGCAGCGCAAAATAAAACGTCGCGCCCTGGCCTACCGCCCCTTCGGCCCAGGTGCGACCGCCATGCCGGGTGATAACGCGGCGCACATTGGCCAGGCCAATGCCGGTGCCTTCAAATTCCTCGGCGGGGTGTAACCGCTGAAAAACGCCAAAGAGTTTATCGGCGTAGGCCATATCAAAACCCACCCCGTTATCGCGGACAAAGATGGTGGTTTCTTTTTGGCCCGTCTGATAACCAACTTCAATGTCCGCCGGCGTGCATCCTCGCGTGAATTTCAGGGCATTGGAGATGAGATTGACCAGCGCCTGGCGCAACATGGCCTGGTCGCCGCTGACGGTGGGCAGGTCGGCGATGCGCCAGTTGATGGGCCGGTCCTGCATCTCCGGCGCAAATCCCTGCACAATTTCTTGAACCAGATCGGCCAGGTCAACGGGCGTTTTAGACATTTCATTCCGCCCCATGCGCGAGAAGGCCAGCAGATCGTCAATCAACGCGCCCATACGCCGGGCCGAGTCGGCGATGTTGGTCAAATAGTGCTGGCTGCGGTCATCGAGCGTCTCCTCTATTCTCT
>JBNKZT010000689.1:0-1503 GCA_050301775.1 Promineifilaceae bacterium (SeqCode) | reverse complement strand
AGGGTTAAACGGCCGTTTGCCAATGCCTCCTTAACGATCACACCCATCCCGGCCTCGTGTGCTTCTTGTAATGCGGCGCCTGCCGATTGCTCCAACAGGTTCCAGGTGGCTTGAACGGCGTCGAAGAGGGGACGGCCGTTCACCCGAACCGCCATCGCCCGTCGCAATGTCTCTGCTTGGTTTGCACCACTCAATGACAACCCAATCAACAACCCGCTTTCACGCAAGCGGGCCAGTTCCGCCAGAACTTCTTTGTTTTCCAGGACACCACTGTCCAGGGTGGCTGAATGAATCTGGTATAGGTTCAAATAGTCGCCCAGTAAAGCCTGGCTTTCCCCGATTTGGCGCTGCAAAACCGGCAGCGAATGTTCTTTGACTTCATGTTTTTCGGCTTCAATTTGCCAGCCGGCGGTGTAGGTGTAGCCCCATTTGGAGCCGACGGCGACAGAGTCGGGCGGCAAGTTTTGTGTGGTCAGCCAGGAACTGAGGAAAGCTTCGGCACGGCCGTAGGAACGGGCGGCGTCAAAATAGCGAATACCGGCTGCCCATGCCGCATCGAGCACGGTATGGGCGTGGTGTTCCATCGCTGTGATGTCATAATTTTGCTGCAAATCCTGGGCGTGGCCCAAATTGATGTAGCCAGGACGACCCAGCGCGGCTAATCCCAGGCCCATTCGGGTAACGTTGAGGGTGCTGCTGCCTAATGTTTGTTTTTCCATTGGGTGAATTATTCTTGTGTGGCCAGATACAACACGTTGCCTGAAGTTACAAAAACCCGCAGCGGTGCTTTGGTAATTGCGAAATCGCTTATGCTGCCGAACAGTTCCAGACCGTTTTCATCGCTGGCACGGTATTGGGCCAGCACCGTACCACCGCGGCTGATTTCCACCAGACGGCCGCTGCCGGGGTCGGCGACGAATATGGAAGCGTTGAGGCCGCGTCCGACCATTTCTACAGCCGTTGGTTTTACGAATGGGCTGCCCAGGCCGTTTTGCAGCAGATGGCTCTCATCCCACTGGACACGGCCGGAGCGGGTATCGTAATAGCGTAAACGGCCGTCGCCATATAAAACCACCAAACTCCCATCCTCACTGTAAATGGCAATGTCTACGGCCGTTTCCAGTTCCGGATTTTCGCTAAAGGTCAATGTGCGCTCATCTTCCTGCTGGATGAAACCATCTCCTTCCGGGAAATATTTCCAGATTTGACGGGCGCCGGGGTCGAGAATGTAGAGGCGCTCGGCGAAGGTGGTAACAGCTATTGGAAACTGCCAGTCGGTGGCGAAACCGAGTGGTACTGCCCGCAAGTCGGCAAAATTGGGGTAGTAGGTGAGCAGGGCGCCGGTGCTGTCCAGCATGGCCAGGCCGTCCCGGCTGACGCTGCTGCCCATGGGCCGCCAGATGATGTCACGGATGCTGCCGACGATGTGGCTGCCGACAGCCTGCCCGCTGAAAATCAATGTTTCCGGTTCGGCCGTTGCTGTGAAATAATCTTCGCTGGTCG
>JBNKZT010000688.1:0-1546 GCA_050301775.1 Promineifilaceae bacterium (SeqCode) | reverse complement strand
TGACCAAAAGTTGAACTTTTTTCGGTGGACTCAATAACTTTTCAAAAAGAAAACGACTCCTCTCAAGCAGGCGCAGTTTCTCCCGCTCAAAATGCACAAGTTAAAAACTGCGCTTGCCCAAACAAACGGCCGTCACCTGCTGCTGGGAACCGGCTGTGTGGCTATGGTAACAACGCCGCTGCGCAACATCCGCGCTCTGCGCGAATCGGTCGAGAAGATTTAGATGTTTATCCGCAGATTTCACTGTTTCGCAGATTTGTTTATTTGTCGTTCTAACAATCTGCGAAATCGGCGAAATCTGTGGATTTAATCCCCCAATCCCCGGGCTGCTGCTTGTCGGCGGAACAATCGCCAACGGAAGCGGAAGACGCCGTTGACGGTCATGACGCCCAGCAGGATGAAGGCAAAACCCAGGTAACTATTCCAGGTCAACTGTTCGCCCAGGACAATCACACCTAGAGCAATACCGAAAATAGGGATGAGATAGGTAACCATGGAGAGTTCGGTGGCGCTCAATTTTTCCAGGATGTGGTAATAGACGGCAAAGGCCACGGCCGTTCCCAACAATGACAAACCGAGCAATCCAGCCAACGCCGGCCAACCAGGCATCGCCAACGTATACGGCTTATCGACAACCAGCGAAATCGGCAGCAAAAAGAGCGCCGCCATCATCAATTGGGCCGTTGGTGCGACCAGAGGCGGCAGGCCACGCAAATGCTGCCGCGAATAAATGATCGTAATGGCATAACAAACCGCTGCTACTGCCATCCCCAACAACCCCCACGTTTCGGCCTGTACGCCAGACAGCAGCGATGGGGCAACCAACGCTACCAGGCCGGCAAAACCCAACAACGCACCGACTAGTTTTAACGGCGTCATCCGGTCGTCGGCCACCAGGAAATGGGCCAGGATAACTGTAAATAGCGGCGTCGTTCCGTTGAGAATTGATGCCAGGGCACTGTCCACGTGCAGTTCGCCCCAGCTAAACAGAACAAACGGCAGCGCATGAGCAAATAAGCCCATAAAAGCAAAATGACGCCACACACGACCCAGCGGCGGCAGCCGGCGCCCCTGGGCGCGCACAATCAGGTAAAGCGTCAGCGAGGCCAGAGCCACGCGAGTCATCACCAGCGTGATAGGCGGAATATCTTGCACAGCCAGTTTAATAAACAAAAATGATGGCCCCCAAATGGCGGCCAATAATAAAATCCATAGAAAGTTTTTTAATTTCATGTCGTACCTTTTTAGAAGATGGCAAGGATTGGGAGATTTAATACCTTATCAGTGAGATTCATGCACGGTATACAAAATTTTTTCGACACCAATTTCACGAATTACACTAATTTTTTTCTTCATTCGTGAAATTCGTGTCATTCGTGTCAGAATCTTTTCTGGTTTATCCAGGTTAGGGATTATCATGAATTGTATCCCCAAATCTCCAAATCCTCGCTATGAAAGAAATTCTGGCTGCGTCTGCCGGTAGCGCTGGGCCGCTTCCCAGCCGAGAATCGCTTTTTTGCGGGTTGTGCCCCAGCGGTATTGGCCA
>JBNKZT010000687.1:0-1554 GCA_050301775.1 Promineifilaceae bacterium (SeqCode) | reverse complement strand
CTCTTCCGAAAAAAGCCTTTTAAGACCCAAAAGTTCAACTTTTCGTCTCGAAAGAAATTTTCAGTTAATGACAAAAAGTTGAACTTTTTTCGGTGGACTCATTTTTTATATCTGATATAAGGCGCAGTGGCCGTTTTTCATTGTGAGAAGCGATGTCGCTGCGTTTTGTGATCAGAGCGAAAGAATTCTGAGGTAAATGAATATGTCCCGGTTACCGCGCACTTCGCGCTCTTTATCGGAAATTTTGATTGGGCCACCTTTGGAAACGGCCGCTGCGGCACACCAATCCATTAGTAAAAAAGTTGGTCTGGCCGTTTTTGCTTCGGACGCACTTTCTTCCACCGCTTACGCCACGCAGGAAATTCTGCTTATTTTGGCTTTGGCTGGGGCGGGCGCTTTTTCACTTTCCATTCCCATTGCTTTGGCGATTGCCGGTTTGCTGTTGGTGTTAACTATCTCTTACCGGCAGACGATTCATGCTTACCCCAGCGGCGGCGGTGCTTATATTGTCTCTCGCGATAATTTGGGTGAAACGGCCGCACAAGTGGCGGCGGCGGCGCTGTTAACTGATTACATCCTGACGGTGGCGGTAAGTATTTCGTCTGGCGTGGATCAGATTATATCGGCGGCGCCATCGCTGTTGGCCTGGCGGATTGAACTGGCGATTGCGATGGTGATCCTGATGGCCGTCATCAATTTGCGCGGGGTGAAGGAATCGGGGCGGATTTTTGCTGTACCGACGTATATTTTCCTGGGCAGTATGGCATTGACGTTGATTGTCGGGTTTGTACGTTGGGCGATGGGCGGATTGACTGTGCTGCCAGATGCGCCGCCGCTGATGGAAACGGCCGTTGCCCCGCTCACCGCCTTTCTCGTTTTGCGTGCTTTTTCCTCCGGCTGTACCGCCCTTACCGGGGTGGAAGCCATTTCCAATGGTATTCCCGCTTTTGAAGAGCCGCGCAGTCATAATGCGGCCACAACCTTGACCTGGATGAGCATCATTTTGGGTGCGATTTTTATCAGCATCACTTTCCTGGCTCATCATATCGGGGCGACGCCATCGGAAACAGAGACGGTGATTTCCCAGCTTGGCCGGGCCGTGTGGGGACGTGGCTGGGGGCAAGTAGGGCTGTTGGCGGCGACGACACTCATCCTCATTATGGCGGCCAATACCAGCTTTGCCGATTTCCCGCGATTGGCCGCGTTGGCCGCGACCGATGGCTTTTTACCACGTCAACTCGCTTATCGTGGTTCCCGACTGGTCTTTTCCTGGGGCATTTCTTTCCTGGCGGCGATGGCTATCTTTTTGCTGATTATTTTGCGGGCCAATACGTCACGCCTGATTCCGTTGTATGCTATCGGTGTTTTCCTCAGCTTTACGTTGTCGCAGTCGGGCATGGTCTTGCGTTGGTTGAAGGTGGGGCGGCTTCAGCCGGGTGAAACAGGCCATTCGTCACATGGAACCACGTTGTTGGCTGACCCGCAATGGCGGTTGAAGATGGTGGTGAATGGGTTTGGCGGCGTGTTAACGGCCGTTGTCATGGTTGTCTTCGC
>JBNKZT010000686.1:0-1568 GCA_050301775.1 Promineifilaceae bacterium (SeqCode) | reverse complement strand
ATGTTCCAGTTTATTTTTGGACGCTCCTGCTGGCACAAGTAAACAAGTTCTGCCACATGGCCGCGCCGATTGAGGAAAGTCAGCAATTCCCGCGCTTTGTCTTTTTTATTGTTCCCAGAGATGATCTCATAATCAACATGCAGGTGGAAACATAAATCTCTAAGTTCAGAATCATCGAAATTGGTTAAGAGAAGTTCTCGTATTGCCGGTAGATCATACTGGATCATTTCATTCCCTCCCACTTGAAGGTTCAGACCTACTGCTTTTGCGGCATATGCTCAACAATACATAAGCTTCACATGTTATTTTTGACCCCTTCGACTTTACTCATGGCAAATAATATTAAATGATGTATTCGCAGACTAATATTCTGCCAGTTTGAGAGGGAATTTTTGCTGTGCTCAAGCATATGTCGAGCCTGTCGAAGTAATGACAGTTGCGAACTCACCCATTTTAGAGGCTGTCTTTGATAGTTTGGGCGAAGGCGTGGGCACGAGTTACGGCCGTTCCCACATGCCCCTCTGCTCGCATCAACTCAGCCACTTGTTCAGCAGCCAAAAATTTCCCAATTCGCCCATCGGCCAACAGCAAATCCACCAGCGGATTGGCCTGCCCCTCACGTAACGTCGCCCAGGCTTGTAGGCTCGCTTCTCGAATCCATTCGTGGCCGTCCTGACGGCTGGCACCGGCTGCAACCAGCGCCATCAGCACCCGCTCCGTGGCAGCAAACGGACCGTAGATCGCCATATTGCGGGCAATCGCTGCCTCGTCGATTACCATCTCGGCCACGATGCGCGTGGCCCTGCGCAGCAGTTCATCCGTGGCCAGAAAACCTTCCGCCTGGAACAGCCGCCGGTTGGCCGAATCGTCCAGGCTGCGCTCCAAAATCGCCTGGCTGGCGTTGTCCCAGGCCACGGCGGGCAGCCCGGCCACATAACGTGCCAACGAGCAGATGTTCTCCGTGTTAATCGGGTTCCGCTTGAAGGGCATCGCTGAAGAGCCAACTTGCTTTTTGCCAAACGGCTCGGCCCATTCACCAAACGGCGGCGACTGCAAGACACGAAAGTCGAGGGCAAATTTGTGCAGCGAGGCGGCAATCCCGGCCAACACCTGCTGCACCCGCAAATCCTGCTGGCGGGTGTAAGTTTGCGTGGCAATAGGGAAGTATGGCAGCTCCAACACGGCCATCGCTGCTGCTTCCATCTGCAAGGCGTCCATCGGGGTGTCGTGCAGCAACTCATCGTAACCCGCCTGGGTGCCAACGGCACCTTTGAGGCCCTTGCCTCGGAGAGTGGCGATTAGAGATTGGAGATTTTGGTAATCTTCCAGCAAATCCTGGGCATAGACGGCAAAACGGTAGCCGAGGGTGGTGGGTTCGGCGGGTTGGATGTGGGTGTGGGCCATGGTGGGCAGTACGGCCGTTTCCTCAATACGATCCGCCAGATGGATGAGCAACTGTTTGAGCTGATCTTGCAGCAAAACGGCCGCTTCGCGCAAACGCAACACGTCCACATTGTCAGTAATATCGGCGCTGGTGGCCCCCCAATGGATGATGCCGCCGCCAACCG
>JBNKZT010000685.1:0-1574 GCA_050301775.1 Promineifilaceae bacterium (SeqCode) | reverse complement strand
TCATCCAGAATCAAGCGTCCCGCCTGTTCACTGATGGGACGTTGGTGCAGGCGACTTAATTCCAGCTGTACCCGTAGACGATTCAAAGCTGCTTCATCCCAACTGGCTTGGGTGATGAATTTATTTAACGAGCTCTGGTCGTTTTTGTTAAGGAACAAGGCGTTGATAGCCGTGACAGTTGCTTTGTCACCAGCTATCAACCCGGTCACGTATTCACAAAAATGTTTCTTTTGCTCCTCGGTAGCAAATACCGAAGCAAAATGGGATAGATTGTTATCGACAATGTGGGGAAATTGAACGATAGGTAAGCGCATAGGTCACTCCTTTTCATCAGGAATATGACCATTGTATGCTTTTTCATCCTATCTTTTCATCCCCATCGCAAAACTCAAGATAGTTATTCAATCTTCTCAGAAATTTCTTGCTCGACGCGCCGTTTGCCCAGGAATGCAATCATCCAATAACCGCCAACAATAATTGCCGGACCCACAAGAACGGGTAGAAAGGTTGTCTTCCACTCGCTCAATTGAGGTAAACCCAACCACAAACTCAATACGACAAACAAGAACAAAACCATGCTGAAGTAGGCCCAAAAAGCCTGTTTGGGGGTGGGGACGGGCATGATGCCGCCTAAAAATGAGCGAACGGCAAAATAGCCGACAATGGAACCGGCCAACACCCACTGAATATCTCGTAATTCCGAATCCGGTTGATCGAAAACATAAAGACGGATTAGCAGAACGATGCCTAATGCTGTTTGTGTCAATCCTAAAATGATCATTGCGCTTCTGCCTGAAATCAATTGTGTTCTTTCATCCCAGTTCATTTTATTTTTCCTCACTATCGATTATCCAAAACAATTCATCCAGGCGTTTGCCCAGGATGTGTGCCAAGAGAAGGCATAATTGAATTGTTGGATTGTATTTTCCACTTTCAATTAGCCCTATTGTTTGGCGGGTAACGCTGGCTTTTTCAGCCAATTCTTGTTGCGTCAAGTCCGCTTCAATTCGGGCGACTTTTACCCTGTTGCCAACTTGAATTTTGCGCATGGCTTAATCGGGTAATGCCCATGATTTTGCGAAAAAAAAGGCCGGTATTTTTTTGCATGGTTGGTGCATGTGTTGCATTGATTTTGCTCCATTATTTTGTAGAGAACTCTTGAAATTACGGCAAGATTGTAAATTATATATTGCATAATGTCAAGTATACATTGCATTTTGGTTACGTCTTTTATGCGGATAGGGTGGGAGAGAAATGGCTGTGGTTACGTCCGGGTTTTTGCTATTGGTGTTGGTGGGTGGGGAAACGGCCGTTAGTCGTCAAACTGGAATCGGGGACAGAGAAACGGCCGTATTTGGTGAAAGGCCTGTTGATGGGGTAAACGGCTGTTTTCCACACCGCCCTCTCTTCCCCAAACAAGGTATAATTACAGAGTCGTGTCGGTCAGAAGACCGAAGAAGAAGAGCGGATCGGTGAGGACACCGTCCGCATCCGCCAGGAAGACCATGCAAGAGCGGGGGGGCCATTGAATATTTTGTCGCCGAGGTAGCCTGGCCAGGATTGGTTGAAATTGG
>JBNKZT010000684.1:0-1666 GCA_050301775.1 Promineifilaceae bacterium (SeqCode) | reverse complement strand
AAGTCTTTGCCGCCGCGACCAAGATTCCGTTAGGCATTAATTTTGAGCACAATGCGGCCAACCAGCCTGACTTGCTGTCCCTGCTGGCCTTCGGGCAAGGCTGGCCGCGCCGCACCTGGGGCAGTTTAATGGAGCGGGCGCTTTACATGGCGGAAAGGGTACAGGAGTTGGAGAGGATGGGTAACGGCCGTTTCCGCCTCATCCAATCTGCCCCCGACCTGCAAAATTTACTGGATGATCGGCAAAATCAACCCCATCTCGTCGGCGGGCTGCTGGCCCTGGAAGGCATTCATGCGCTGGAAGGCAATCTGGACAACTTGAACAAACTCTATGATGTCGGTTTCCGCATCATCGGTCTGACCCATTTCTTCGACAACGACGCCGGCGGCTCGGCGCATGGCATAACGCGAGGCGGCCTGACACCATTTGGCCGCGAACTGGTACAGCATGTCCAAAACCAAAACATGATCCTCGACTTAACCCACGCTGCGCCACACCTGATTGACGACCTGCTCGCCATCGTTAAAAAGCCGGTCATCGTTTCCCACACCGGGTTCCAAGGCGTCCACCCCAGCCCGCGCAACCTGTCCGACGATCATGCCCGGGCTGTGGCGGCAGTTGGCGGGTTGATTGGCGTGGCTTTTTTCCCGGAAGCGGCCGGTGGCAAGACGTTAGCTAACATTGTGCAAACAATTCGCTATGGGGTTGATCTGGTTGGGATTGAACACATAGCCATTGGCACCGATTTTGACGGAGCAATTACCGCGCCTATCGACGCCAGCGGGATGCCTTATCTGGTTGAGGCATTGGCGCACGACGGATTAAGTGATGCTGAAATCAGCGCTGTTATGAGCGGCAATGCCTTGAAATTCTTTGGTAATCATTTGCCATGAGCTATATCTTGCCAGGATGATTCAGTACCTTATCAGTGAGATTCTTGTATGGTATACAAGAATTTTTCGCCACGAATTTCACGAATCACACTAATTTTTCTTCATTCGTGAAATTCGTGAAATTCGTGTCAGAATCTTTTCTGGTTTATCCAGTTAGGTCTTCAGGAGTTATTTAACGGCCGTTTCCACCAAATCACGCCCCCAAATACGCTTCCACAATGGCTGGGTCGTTACGTAAGTCAGCCGCCGCCCCCTCCGTCACCAATTGGCCGCGATCTAACACGTAGGCATAATCGGCCACTTGCAGCGCCTTGTTAGCATTCTGTTCCACCAGCAAAATCGTCGTCCCATCCTCGTTGATTTCGCGGATAATGCGGAACACGTCATTAACGATGAGCGGCGCCAAGCCCATCGAAGGTTCATCCAGCATGAGCAATTTGGGGCGGGCCATCAACGCCCGGCCAATGGCTAGCATCTGCTGCTCACCGCCGCTGAGACTGCCCGCCAACTGCTGCCGCCGCTCGGCCAACCGGGGGAAACGCTCATAAATGCGTTCCAAATCAGCCGCAATTTCGGCCCGGTCGCGGCGGACGTAAGCGCCCAAAGCCAGATTTTCGGCCACCGTAAGCGGAGCCAGCACGTCGCGCCCTTCGGGAACTTGCACCAGCCGCAACGCGGTCACCTGATCGGCACGTAAGCCGCCAATTTCCTGGCCTTCGAATTGGATACGGCCGTTACGTGGACTAATCAAGCCCGAAATCGTGTTCAGGGTA
>JBNKZT010000683.1:0-1675 GCA_050301775.1 Promineifilaceae bacterium (SeqCode) | reverse complement strand
CACAGTGATTGATTTGGTGCGTGAGGTGGCGTTAACGGCCGTTTGCCCCCAAGACCTCGACCAGCGCAAAAAAGTTCTCACAATCGATCCCGAATCCATGCAAGCCGTCTACGGCCTGGGCGAAGAATTCCGCGCCCCCGGCGAACCGAACGGCGATTGGGTGGGCAGTCGGCGCACCCCCGGCATCGTCGGCAACGAGATGGAAGGCTACAGCGGCGGGGCAGTCGGCAACGCTCAATTCCCGGTGCTGTATGCCCTGGGCGATAGGTTCGACAATTACGCCCTCTTCGTGGATATAGTTTACAAACAGGAATGGGATTTCACCGGCGCACCCTGGACGATGACTACTTCCGCTGATCCGCTGCGCTGGTATGTCCTCACCGGCCCTGATTTGCCCGATTTGCGCAGCGACTACCTGGAACTGACCGGCCGTCCGCCTGTGCCGCCGAAGGCGCTGTTTGGCCTGTGGGTGTCAGAATATGGCTACGACAACTGGGCCGAACTGGACGACAAGCGCCAGACGCTCGACGAAAACGGATTCCCGCAAGATGGCTTCGTCCTCGATTTGCAGTGGTTTGGCGGCATACAGTCCCCCAGCCAAATGGGATCCCTCAGTTGGGATTTGGAAAACTTCCCTGATCCGGCTGGTAAAATCACCCAATTGGCTGAAGAAGGGTTGGGTCTCGTCCTCATCGAAGAATCCTACGTCGATCAGGGCCTTTCCAATTTTGGGCGCATGGCCAGCCAGAGTTATCTGGTCAAAAGCTGCGAAACCTGCGGTCCAGCTATCCTACCATCCGCCTGGTGGGGCACGGGCGGCATGGTGGATTGGACGAATGAGGAAGGCGCGGCGCTATGGCACGACACAAACCGCCAGCCGCTCGTTGACATGGGCATCCTGGGCCATTGGACCGACCTGGGTGAGCCGGAGATGTTTGCCCCCAACAGTTGGTACGTTGGCCTGTTCGATCTAGATTTGCATGACCAACCGGCCAATCACAACCTGTACAATCTGAAATGGGCCGAAAGCATTGACCAGGGTTATGAAAGAAACGATGTCACGCAGCGTCCGGCAATCCTTTCTCGTTCCGGCGTCAGCGGCATTCAACGCTACGGCGTGGCCATGTGGTCGGCCGACATCGGTTCTAATTTTGACAGTCTGGCTGCGCACATGAACGCCCAAATGCAGATGTCGTTCTCCGGTGTCGATTATTTTGGCTCCGACATTGGCGGCTTCCATCGCGGCAATATCAGCGGGGCGGAACTGGATGAACTGTACACGGTCTGGTTTGCCAACAGCACCTTGCTGGATGTGCCGGTACGGCCGCACACCGAAAATTTGTGTAATTGCAAAGAAACAGCCCCGGATCGCATCGGCGATCTGGCCAGCAATTTGGCCAACATCCGGCTGCGTTACAGCCTGTCGCCTTACCTTTATTCGCTGGCCCACCGGGCGTATCTGGCCGGGGAGCCGGTCATGCCGCCGCTGGCCTTCTACTTCCAGGGCGACGTCCATACGCGCGAATTGGGTGACCACAAACTGTTGGGGGCCGATTTGCTGGTGCGGACGGTGACAGAACCGGGGGTCACGGCCGTTCCCGTTTACCTTCCCATCGGCCAATGGGTCGATTTTTACAGCGGAGCCTGGATTGACAGCATGGGCGGGTGGCTGGAT
>JBNKZT010000682.1:0-1688 GCA_050301775.1 Promineifilaceae bacterium (SeqCode) | reverse complement strand
GGCCGCATCGTCAACGTCCCCACGCGCGGCATTGGCGCTAAAAGTAAAGAGCAGTTGCAATCCTGGGCTGAAAGCCAGGGATTAACGCCAGTAGAAGGCCACATCATGCTGGCCATTGACCCGGACGTACAGCATCCGTTTAACGGCCGTGCCCTCAATGCCCTCAGTAAATTCGGCAGCCTGCTTGACGCCTGGATCACGCTGCGCGAGCAAATCAGCGTCGGCGAGATGATGGACACCATCCTGGAACAGACCGGCTACCGCGAATACATCGACGATGGCACCGAGGAAGGTGAAGAGCGCTGGGCCAACGTCATGGAACTGCGCAGCGTCGCCGCCGAAGACAATTCCGTCAACTTGAGCGAATTTCTGGAGCAGGTCGCCCTGGTTGCCGATGCCGACAATATTGATGAAACGGTCAACGCCACAACTTTGCTCACTTTGCACGCTGCCAAAGGGCTGGAGTATCCAATCGTCTTCATCACCGGTTTGGAAGATGGCATCCTGCCGCACAGCCGCTCCTTTGATGATGTCGAATCGATGGCTGAGGAGCGCCGCCTCTTCTACGTAGGCATCACCCGCGCCGAGGACCAGCTTTACCTCTCGCACGCTTTCCGCCGTGCTGTCTGGGGCGAACCGGAAGTTTGCGTACCCTCTCGCTTCCTGGGCGACCTGCCAATGGAGTTGGTTGATGGCCTAAGTACCAAGCAGCGCCGTCAGCAGACTAAAAAACAGACCAGCAGTTGGGATTGGTCGAGTAACACATCCCGATCGACCTCTCAACCAACCTCACAGTCCAAGGCCAATACGATACCCACCCAGCCTAAAACGATACCGACACCCAATTATTTGAAACAAGAAACGGCGGACATGCCATCGCGCCCCAAACCAACCGCCGCCCAATACAAAACCGGCCAAAAAGTCCACCACGCCAAATTTGGCATAGGGACCGTCATCGAAAGCAAACTGATGGGGAATGACGAAGAAGTTACCGTCGCCTTCCCCGGCACCGGCATTAAAAGATTGGCAGCCAGCTTTGCCAAATTGGAGAAGATCGAAGATTAAGGATTAAAGATTGATCACGTTTCAATCCTTAATCTTCAATCTTTAATCATCATGCATTACATTATTGACGGCCACAACCTCATCGCCAAAATCCCCGATATCGACCTCAATGATCCCAATGATGAGGTCGAACTTATTTTGCGTCTAAAAAGCTGGGCCGCCGCCAGCCCCAAACGCAAAGTAACCGTCTATTTCGATGGGGGCCTGCCAGGTGGCATCGAACAGCGCCTTTCTACCAGCGACATTAAAGTCGTCTTTGCCCCGGAAGGGACAACGGCCGACTCCTTGATCATCAAACATATCCGCAAAATCCCAAACCCGCCCGAATACACCCTCGTCACCAGCGACCAGCAAATCATCACCGCTGCCGAAAAACGCCGTTTGCGCCACTTGCGCTCTGAAGCTTTTGCCGAAAAAATGGGCCAAGACAAACAGAACCGGTTTGCTCCACCAACCCCGCCATCCGAAACAGACGACCCCAAAATCAGCGATAGTGAAGTCTCTGAATGGCTGGCGCTTTTTGGGCCAGAACCAGAAACACCGCGAAAACCTACGATTCAAAAACAAATCCCCCCAAAACCCAGGCCGACCAAACCTAAAAAACGCCGCTCCCCGCAGGAATT
>JBNKZT010000681.1:0-1696 GCA_050301775.1 Promineifilaceae bacterium (SeqCode) | reverse complement strand
AGTCATCCAACGGCAAATTGTTGATCCGTTGGCGCTTAAGCTCATTCAGGGCGAAATTCACGATGGCGATCACGTTTCTGTGGATATGAAAGATGGGGAGTTGGATTTTAGCGTGGTGGATGCGGTTCACGCGTTGCTTTGATCGCCAGGGGCTGAAGCCCCTGGCTAGTTGTGGAAGCCCCTTTGGGCTTTCATAAATAGCCGGGCCGTTTACGGCTCGGCGATCTTGGCAAACAAGAAGTTTCACACTCCTACATCCACCTCTTCAATTCTCTCAAGCGCAAGCCACAAATCGTTTTTGGTATGATGTTCCCGCTGATTCAACACATACTTTACTACGCGTGGCAATGCTTTTTTACCAAATGAAAAGACCCCATAACCATCTTGCCAATACAGCACACTGTCAAAATCACTCTGGTGGTTTACCCAATGAGAACTAGTACAAGAAATTTGTAAAAAAGCGGGGTGCGAGTAAGCTGGTAGGATGCCAAAGAAATATGAAGTGAATCTCACACCCAAAGAACGAAGCCATCTATTGGCTCTTGTCAGTAAAGGTAAAAACAAAGCCGCCGTGATTCGGCGTGCCCACATCTTGCTCAAAAGCGACGAAGGCAAAACAGATAAAGAAATCGCTGAACTGCTGTACACCAGTGAAGATACCATTGAACGGACCCGCGCCTGTTTCTGGCAGGAAGGGGTGCAAGCAGCGCTGGAAGGCAAGTCGATACCAGGCCAAGTAGAAAAGCTAGACGAAGGCCAGGAAGCATACCTGACAGCACTGGCTTGCAGTGAGCCGCCTGACGGCCAGGGACGATGGACTCTGGAGTTGTTGGCCAAGCGGTTGGTCGCCGATGGAGTCGTCGCTGCGATTTCACCCTCAACTGTACGACTCGCTTTAAAAAAAGGAAGCTCAAGCCATGGCAAGTCCGCAGTTGGTGCATCCCCAAGATAACAGCGATCTTCCTGCAGCGGATGGAAGCAATTCTGAGGCTGTACCAACAACCTTACAATCCCAGGCGACCGCTGGTGTGCTTCGACGAGAAATCGGTGCAGTTGCTGGCCCATATTTGTCAGGCGCTGTCCATCAAACCAGGTCGGGCAGCGCGGCAGGATTATGAGTACAAACGGAATGGGACACGCAATCTCTTCCTGTTTGTCGAGCCCAAAGCGGGCAAACGCGGCGTGCTGGTCACCAAACAGCGGCAGAAGGAGCAGTTTGCTCAGTGCATGCGCTATCTGGTCGATGTTCTTTATCCTGAGGCTGACAGCATTGACCTGGTTATGGATAACTTGAACACGCATCATTATCACTCATTGGTCGAATTCTTTGGCAAAGCAGAAGCTGACCGGATATGGAACCGACTGTGCATTCACTTCACCCCGGCGCATGGTTCCTGGCTTAACATGGCTGAAATCGAACTAAGCATCCTGAGCCGCCAATGTCTACAACGTCGCCTGCCCGATGAATGGGCTTTGCAGATGCAGCTGCTGGCTTGGGAACAATACAGCAACGATGTTGAACGTAAGATTCATTGGTCTTTTACTGTGGCAGATGCTCGGCGTGTTTTCAAAGAACATTACCCCGCAAATTTAGTAATTTGATGTACTAGCCATTATTCTCATCCTTTTGCCGTTGCGCTGCACCTCAAATGGCTGTTATGGAAATCGAATATGTTTGGCTCTGTAATAAATGACG
>JBNKZT010000680.1:0-1722 GCA_050301775.1 Promineifilaceae bacterium (SeqCode) | reverse complement strand
GGTGTAGGCGCTGACCATGCGGCTGGTGCGTGTAATTTGCGTCGAGTCAATGTTGGTCGAGAAGTTGTAGAAATTGGGGCGTGTTTGAATCGCCATCACCACTTCTTCCAGTGAGGTGTTGCCTGCCCGTTCGCCAATCCCATTGATAGTGACTTCGACTTGCCGTGCGCCATTTTTAACGCCGGCCAATGTGTTGGCCGTGGCCATCCCCAAATCATTGTGACAATGGGTGGACCAAACGACCTTGTCGGAACCAGGTGTGTTTTTAATGAGATAACTGATCAGCCATCCGTACTCTTCTGGTGTCGTGTACCCAACCGTATCGGGAATGTTCAATGTCGTTGCGCCTGCTTTAATTGCCTCACCAAGCACCTGCACCAGGAAGTCAGGATCAGAACGGCCTGCATCTTCCGGCGAAAATTCCACATCGCCACAGAGACTGCTGGCAAATGTAACTGATTCGATCACCTGATCGATGCATTCTTCGCGGTCCATCTTCAGCTTGTGCTTGAGGTGAATGTCGCTGGTTGCCAGGAAGGTATGAATACGATGGTTTGGTGCAACTTTGACAGCATCATATGCCCGTTGAATATCCCCTTTGCCGGCGCGTGCCAGACCCGCGATGGTCATGGGTTGACCGCTTTTGCGGCCTTCGGTAAGCGGTCCGATTTCTTCAGCGATGCGACGCACTGCATCAAAGTCACCTTGAGAAGCAATCGGAAAGCCGGCTTCACAAACATCTACTCCAAGACGCGAAAGCTGCCGTGCGATTTCCAGCTTCTCTTCTACATTCAGGGTTGCCCCTGGCGATTGTTCACCATCCCGCAGGGTGGTATCAAAAATAATGACAGTTTCCTCACTGTTGACGACACCAGACTCGTCCATTTTGTCACTCCGTTTTTTCGGTTAATCGTATTTCGTAAGCCGTGTTCCGTATTCCGTATACCAATTACGGTTTACGGTTTACGGCTTACGGAATACGGTTTACTCAATCTCTTTTGCGTTTAGCCACGGCATCATGCCCCGCAGCTCTTTTCCGACCTGTTCTAGTTGGCTGTCCCGTTCGCTTGCGCGTTTGTCGTTAAACCAGGGACGGCCGTTTACATTTTCATCAATCCAGCCCTCAGCATATGCCCCGGACTGAATGTCTGTCAGAATTTGCTTCATCGCTTTTCGCGTTTCATCGGTGATTATCTTGGCCCCGGCAGTGTAATCACCATGTTCGGCCGTATCGCTAATGCTGTAGCGCATATAGCTCAAGCCACCCTGATACATCAAATCTACAATCAGCTTCAACTCATGCAGACATTCAAAGTAGGCGATTTCCGGCTGGTAACCGGCTTCGACTAATGTGTTGAAGCCTGCCTGCACCAGGGCACTGACGCCGCCACATAAAACTGCTTGTTCACCGAAAAGGTCGGTTTCTGTCTCTTCGGTAAAAGTGGTCTCAATCACACCGGCGCGGGTGCAGCCAATGCCTTTGGCATAAGCCAGCGCAAACTCTTTTGCGTGGCCGCTGGCATCTTGATGCACAGCAACCAGTCCGGGCGTACCGACGCCATCTACAAAGACCTCGCGCACGCGATGACCGGGCGCTTTGGGGGCGATCATGCTCACATCAACACCTGCCGGCGGTACAATTTGACCGTAGCGTATGTTAAACCCGTGACCGAACATGATCGTTTTGCCGGGGGTCAAATGTTGTTTGATCGATTCCTGATA
>JBNKZT010000679.1:0-1736 GCA_050301775.1 Promineifilaceae bacterium (SeqCode) | reverse complement strand
TGGGGTATTTCAATGATGCCCATAAGTTCCTCACCCTCGGCTGCGCCGGATTCCATGTTCGTCAAATCAGCATAATCATCATTCATCATGTTACCGGAATTGGCGATCTCATTTTCAAAATCGTCCTGTTCAGTCGTGGGAGTGGGTTCATCCATTGATATTTTCCAACTTTATAAAATGGTTCTGCTAAACGATAACGTTCAAGAAAGCAAAATTACCCTAAACGGGCAGGGCATAGATCAAATGATCGGTTGAACCGACGTAAACGACGCCATCCACGATGGTCGGCGGTGAAATAACGGGACCTTGCGTCTTGAATTGCCAGCGGAGTTCGCCTCGTTTGGCGCTCAAACAATATATATGACCATCGGTTGACCCAACGTAGACGGAATCCTCCCAGATCGCCGGGGATGAAGTCACCTGCCCTCCTGTTTCGAAGGTCCATATCTGACGGCCTGAGCCTAAATCAACGGCGTATAGGTTGCCATCGGACGAACCGATGATGACCAGGTCGTCCTTAACGACCGGCGAAGAGATGATGGGTCGCCGGGTCCGGGAGCGCCAGATAGTATAACCGGAGCCAGCGTCCAGGGCATAAATCGTCGAATCCATTGCGCCGAAGAAGACAATGTCTTCCATCACGGTTGGGGAGGAGGTTACAGCTCGTTTAGCCTGGGTTTGCCATTTCACCTTGCCACTGGAAAGTTCAAGGCAATAAACGTAACCAATTTCTGTGCCAAAATAGATGCGTTCATCGTCAACAAACGGAGTTGAACGAACCGGACTGTAGGCATTGGCTTTCCAAACCAGACGTCCTTGAGAACTCAAGGCGTATAGGTGGCCATCGTCGGAGCCAAAGAAGATGTGGTCAAAGCGTTCCACCGGAGAGGAGTAGATGGGGGCCTGGGTCTGAAATGACCAATTGACACGGCCGTTTTTCAAAATCAATGAATACAAATGCTTATCCACCGATCCAATCAGCACCATGTCCTGAAAAACGTGGGGAGAGGAGCCGAACCCGTCCTTAGCCGGGAACTTCCAGATAAATTCCCCTTTGTCTCGCGTCAGCGCGTATAAATTGTTATCGTATGAGCCGACCAAAACCATGTCTCCGCTAACGGCCGCTTTGGATCGAATTTCATCCTCACACTTAAACGTCCAGATGGGTTGGATGCGGTCACTGCTGATGGGGCCAGAGGGCACTTCTGCCTGGGCGGGGGTGGCCTTGCCGTCCATCGCGTGAGGGATAACTTGGGGCGATACGGCTGTTACCCCTGCCGCCGGTTCGCTTGCTTGAGCTACCACGGCCAATGCCTCCAGCAGTTCCGAAGCGTCTTTGTAGCGGTCCTTGGGATCATAAGAGAGACAGCGCATGATCACCGCTTCAAATGCTGGGGTAACATTAGGATTCACAGCATGAATCGGTCGTTCGGCAAAGGTGAACGGCGGTTCCAGGCGTGGGTCTTGCCGGGTCAACAGATGGTGAAACGTAGCCCCCAACGCATAAATATCGCCGGCCGGAGTGGCCTGACCGCGATACTGTTCCGGCGGCGAATAACCTTCCGTCCCAATCATTGTTCCCTTTCGGTCTGTCTCAAACAGTTTGGCGATGCCAAAGTCAATGATGCGGATGCGGGCGTATTGGTCCAACATAATATTGGACGGCTTGAGGTCGCGGAAAACGATAGACTGCGGTTTTTGATTATGCAGATGGGCCAGAACGTCACACAACTGCG
>JBNKZT010000678.1:0-1737 GCA_050301775.1 Promineifilaceae bacterium (SeqCode) | reverse complement strand
AACTTTGGCTCCTACTTCCGCGCCTTTGTCGAATTTGCCCTGACCGACAAAAAATATGGTGCCAATCTGCGTCAACATTTGGAGGCATTGCTCGATGCTGATCGTTCGTAAAAAAAGCTACGCTCGCGCCGGACTTCTCGGCAACCCGTCCGACGGTTATCATGGCAAAACAATTTCCATCATTCTCCGTAATTTTTGGGCAACTGTCGTCCTCTACGAATGGGATTCAGTAGAAATTGTTCTCGCCGAACGGGATCGCGCCCACTTCCATTCCATCCACGATTTGGCAAAAGATGTGCAGCTACACGGTTATTATGGCGGTATCCGTCTCATTAAAGCGACCATCAAACGTTTCGTAAACTATTGTCAGGCACAGGGATTAGAACTACATGACCAGAATTTTTCTATCCGTTATGAAACCAACATACCCCAACAGGTAGGTCTGGCCGGTTCCAGCGCCATCATCACCACCACCCTCCGCGCCCTGATGGCATTTTATGACGTAGAAATTCCCTTACCGGCCCAACCAACCCTCATCTTGTCAGTGGAAGAAGAGTTGGGCATCGCGGGCGGTTTGCAAGACCGCGTCATCCAATGTTATGAGGGCATGGTCTACATGGACTTTGCCCAATCACAAGAACAGCTCTCCGGTGGACTGGCCCATTATCATTACGAACCGATGTCTCCGGCACTTTTGCCCAATATCTACGTCGCTTACAACACTGCTCTGAGTGAGCCGACCGAAGTCTTCCACAATGACATCCGCAGCCGGTACAATCGCGGCGAGAAGGAGATTGTATCGGCAATGCAGCATTTTGCTTCGCTGGCTGAACAGGGACGCGAAGCACTCCTCATGGGGGACGTCGAACAATTAGGGACGCTAATAAATGAGAATTTTGACACTCGCCGCCGACTTTATCGTTTGCCCTCGTGGCAGGTACAGATGGTAGATGCAGCGCGGGCTTGTGGCGCAAGCGCCAAATTCGCCGGGTCTGGCGGAGCGATTATCGGCGTTTATCAAGATGAGATGATGTATCATGATTTGTGTGTGCAAATGGAACAGATTGGTTCAAAGGTCATTAAACCGCAGATTTAGGCAGAATATGACCACTAAGCCCCAGAGGTGACAGTCACTTAAAACGCATTTCGCTGTGACGGCTGCCTCTGAAATAAGTGACTGTCACCTTAGTAATTTTACAACTACTGAAAGATACAAGAGGCGCTATGACCAACCGATTTGAAGATAAAGTCGTACTTATTACAGGAGGCGGTTCAGGAATTGGACGTGCAACGGCGCTTGCTTTTGCTGAGGAAGGGGCACGGGTGGTGATTGCCGATATTGATGTGGTGGGCGGAGAAGAAACGGCCGTTTCCATCACAACAAATAACAAAGAGGCCATCTTCATTCATACCGATGTCTCACAGGCGCAACAGGTAGCGCGGTTGATGCAAGAGGTGGTGGAGAAATACGGCCGTTTAGACATCGCCTTTAACAACGCAGGTATCGAAGGGGAAGCTGTACGCACCGCCGACGTCACCGAAGCCGACTTCGACCGCATCATGGCCGTCAACGTGAAAGGCGTCTGGCTGTGCATGAAACACCAGATTCCCCAAATGATTGCCCAGGGCGGCGGCGTCATCGTCAACACCGCGTCTGCTGCCGGGTTGGTAGGTACACACTCGATGCCCGTTTACAGTGCCGGCAAACACGCCGTCATCGGCCTCACCAAATCGGCT
>JBNKZT010000677.1:0-1747 GCA_050301775.1 Promineifilaceae bacterium (SeqCode) | reverse complement strand
CAGGATGTATTGATCGTTGTTTTCCATCAGTGCGGTGGTGATACGGGCTTTGGCCTGGCTGGAAATGGGCATATTCGCCAGATCATCGAGTTGGCCAAAAGTGATGCGTTCGATGGGGATGTCGTTGGCGATGGCCGCATCCAGCACTGCGCCAACACTGATTAACGGTTCGGGTGCTGCTTCCTGCAAAATTTCATATTCGATGGCCATGTCCAACAGGCCGCGCCAGAAGAGGAAGCCATCCAAACCTGTATCGGTCTGGCCGGGATAGGCGATAGTGCGCACCCGGTTGTGCAGCAAATCAAAAGAGACGTTGTCGGTTTCTTCCAGTTCATTGCGTTCCCAGCCAACGGTAAACAGACGCGGTGAATCGGGATACGCCTTTACCAGCATGATGTCGCTTAAATATTCGTGTGCCTGGTCGGATGAGGCGGCAAATTTGAGCAGATGCAGCCGCTGACTGAGCCGGGCGAGCTGGCCGTAGGTAACGACTGCTTCCTGAGCCAGGGCATCTTGTTCCGGTGATGGATTGGGCGTGTCAACCAGATCGGCCGTTGCCTCGCGGGTTTCGATTCCTTCCAAACTGAGGCGCGTCATTTCCTGGTAAGTGTCGTTGATCGCATCTTCCGGCACGGCGTAAGAAGCCACCAGCGTTGTCCAGGAGGACATCATGCTAACGCGGGCGGTTTCATCGCGGGCCAATTCGCCTACCAGACCGCCACCGGTGCGGACGTCGTAGCCAATGTCATCGAACAGTTCGCGCCGATACTGGCTGCTGTTTCCGTTGGGATCGGTGACGGTGAAATCTAGCC
The DNA here is from genome assembly GCA_050301775.1 of Promineifilaceae bacterium (SeqCode). Taxonomy (GTDB): domain Bacteria; phylum Chloroflexota; class Anaerolineae; order Promineifilales; family Promineifilaceae; genus JACKCC01. The sequence goes on along the minus strand of JBNKZT010000677.1, from coordinate 935 downwards.
ATTCGGCAACCACAAAATCCTGGCCAAAGGGGAAATTGGACAATAACTCATCAAATGCTTCTCCTTCGATGAGTGTTTCCGAAGTACCGACGACGAAGTAAGGGGTGTAGGTGTGCTGGGCTGTGGTGTAAGCCAGTCCGCCGGCCAGGTCACTCTCAACGAGGTGGGCAAAAACGAGGGGTTCACCCACTAATTCTACGGTGGTGAAGGTGGTGGTTAATGGCGAAATAGTATACAGATTGGTTCCGCCGACAGGGAATGCCTGATATTTTTCGACTTCCAGGCTGGCGGTGACGTGATGGCGAACGCTGTCGGGGAGTTCGGCCAACTGGCCGCCGCTGGCGGTGGTGAAGGTGTCACCGGGTTGGGCGGTGGCGAAGGATGGATCCAGGCTGGTCCAGCCGCTGCCGGGCAGGTAGGCTTCTACCCAGGCGTGGTCCTGGGCTTCGGTGATGAGGGAAAGGTCGTTGGTGGGAACGGCCGTTTCCGCCCCAACCGGTACCAAACCACTGGGTGCATTTACCGTCGGGAACATGCTGGCAACGAGCGTTTGGGCGTCCGTTTGTGAGAGGGTGCCCTGGCGGTAGGCGGCAGGAATGCCGCTGGCGCGCAGCAGGGCGATGAGCAAACTGGCCTGATCGTAGCCGTTACCAGCTGTGCTCCACAGTGTACCCCGTGCGCCGCGCAGACTGCCCAGGTAGCTTTCATAGCCCATGCCGCGCACAAATTCAAAGATGGCAGTGGCGTCGTGGCCTAATTCGGCCGCCTGGCGGGTGATGTAGGGATCGTCGCAGTTGGCGTCGGGGGAGGGATCGGCGTCGGGGCTCGGGACGTCCACCTCGCTCTGGTAGGTGCAGAAGTACTCGCAGCCGTTGGTGTTGGCGTCGTTGATGTCGCCGTCGATGTCCCAGTAGTTGTCGGCGCAGCGCTCGAAG
>JBNKZT010000676.1:0-1769 GCA_050301775.1 Promineifilaceae bacterium (SeqCode) | reverse complement strand
TGGCGGCGCTCCCTCAGCTTCGTCAGCGCTGAGGTGGAGCGGCTGGCCCGGCTGGTAGAAGATTTGCTCCATCTCTCACGCCTCGATTTTTCGCCGCCGCACCTGCGGCCAACCAATTTGCGATTAGTCACCGAAGAAGCCATCTCTACCCTTTTCGACACAGCCCAGGCGCAAGATGTGTCTCTGGTGCTGCAAACGGCCAACCGCCTGCCCCGCGTCCAGGCCGATCCCGATCGCATCCGCCAAGTTTTTCTCAACTTGCTGGACAATGCCATCAAATACGCCCCCGGCAGCACAGTAACAATTCATTTGGAGCAAAAAGTCGATGGGATACGCACAAAAATCAGTGATACCGGCCCTGGCATCGCCCCGGATGCGTTAGCGCATGTTTTTGAGCCGCTGTTTCGTGGCAGCCACACAGCAGCGACTCCTGGAACTGGCCTGGGTCTGACGATTGTCCGCCGGATTTTGGAGCAGCATGACACGGCCGTACACGTTTACAGCCAACCCAACAAGGGCACAATCTTCACCTTCCTGCTGCCTTTAGCGACGACAGAATAAAATTGTGGCTCTTTGAGTTTTTATGGGGTAAGGATTTGGGAATTCCAATTCCCGATACGAACACCCCACCCAGACAATTCCTCAAAGAACCAAAAATGTTTACAAAGTCGTTACAAATCAGCGCTTTTTCTGTGATACCAGCAAGTTAAGATAATCATAGTATTGGCATTATTCTCCTGAAGGAGGCCATCATGAGTGAGCTTATCGGTAAAAGTTTAGGATCATATCGGATTTTAGAGCAGATTGGCGTAGGCGGGATGGCAACCATCTACAAAGCGTACCAACCAGGGATGGATCGGGACGTGGCCATCAAAATATTGCCCCACTATTTAGCAAAAGATGATCAGTTTGTCCAACGCTTCCAACAAGAAGCGCGCGCCATAGCCAAATTGGAACATGCCCATATCTTGCCCGTGTTCGATTACGGTGAATTTGAAGGCACGACATACATCGCCATGCGTTATGTGAAAGCGGGCACGCTCAAAGAATACATGTCCAATGGACAACTGCCATTGGATGAAATCAGCCGCATCATCGGCCAGATTGGCAGCGCGTTGGATTATGCCCATCAAAAGGGCATCATTCACCGCGACGTAAAACCGAGCAATGTTCTCATTGACGACCAGGGCAACACCTATCTCACCGATTTTGGCCTGGCGCGCATGATGGAAAGCTCGAAAAAGTTCACCTCTTCCGGCGTCAGCGTCGGCACACCGGCTTACATGTCGCCGGAACAGGGCAAAGGGGCGAAAGTAGACCACCGCTCGGACATTTACTCATTAGGCGTGGTTCTGTTTGAGATGGCAACGGGTCAAGTTCCCTATGAAGCAGAAACGCCGCTGGCTGTTCTGCTCAAGCACATCACCGATCCCCTGCCGCTGCCGCACACGCTTAAGCCGACGTTACCGGAACAGGTGGAGCGGGTCATTCTCCGGGCACTGGCAAAGGAACCGGCAGACCGTTTTCAATCGGCCGGCGCGATGGCGCAAGTGTTAGAAACGGCCGTTCGCCGCACAGCGCAGCAAGAAACCATCCCATCTATACCGACCCCGCCAGCCCCACTCCCTGAAAAAGCGCAGCCAGCTGAGACAACCATGGAACCAGTCTCGTTAATTACCCGTGCCCAACGTTCCTGGCAAACGCCGCGTGGCAAAGCGATGATGATTGGGGGAACGGCCGTTCTGCTCATCCTCTTTGGCTTTTTAATA
>JBNKZT010000675.1:0-1779 GCA_050301775.1 Promineifilaceae bacterium (SeqCode) | reverse complement strand
TAAGAGAACTGGTTACTGAATACCAGCGGCTGCATCCCGACGTGGAAATAGACATCATCATCGCTTCCCCATCCTCACGCGGGCGGCGGCTGCTGACGGCGCTGGCTTCCGGGGCCGACCTGGGCATCTTTGAAATCGAGCCAACCTTTATGACCGATTGGGCTGAAGCCGGTTATTTGCTGCCGCTGGACGACGCGGTAGCCGCCATCGGCGCAGATGATTACGTTGACGGCAGTCTTTTTGTCTACGATGGTCAGGTTTATGCCATTCCATACGCGACCAGCGTTTACAGTCTATGGGTGCGCACCGATTTGTTTGCCCAGGCCGGGCTGCCGCTGCCCACCACCTACGATGAGGTCTTGCAAGCGGCCAAAACGCTAACACAGGGGGAGGTTTATGGCATCGCCCTGCCCAATGGGCAAAATAATGCGGCCATTAATTATTTTTCGACCTTTTTGTGGCAAAATGGCGGCGACTATTTTGATTGTAAAGGGAATATGGTTTTCGGCCAGCCGGAGGCGTTTACGGCCGTACAAAAATGGGTCGAACTGTCACAATACACGCCGCCTGGCTCCACTACCTGGGGCTACAGTGAACAAATCGATGCCTACCTGCGCGGGCGAGTGGCGATGGTGATGTATGCCGGACGGCTGGGCGTCAACATCGTTGACAAAGCACCGGAACTGGCCGATAAATCCGTCGTCGTTTTCCCGCCCTGGGGGCCGGAGCCGGTGACGCTGGGCGTATGGAGCCGCTTTGCCGTCGCTGCCGGGACGCGCCATCAGGCCGAGGCTAAAGCCTTTTTACAGTGGCTGGTCAGCGGCGACCGGCTGCTACGTTACGACATGACCGTGCCCGGCCACATGATCCCGCCTCTCCAATCCGTGCGCGAAAAGAGCCTGACCTCGGATTTGCCTTACGTCAGTCAACATCGGGACTGGCTGGCCGCTTTTTATAGTTGGGTTCCCAACACTAATCACCCCACGATGAATATGGGATCGTTAAGGAACGGCCGTTTCCAACGCTCCGACGTCATCCCTCCCTGGTCGTCCACTGTGTTCAACTCCCCCGGTATCGTGGACACCATGCTCCAGGAAATCACCCTAGGCGGCCGAGACCCGCACGAAGCCTGGTTGGACGCGGTGCAGAAGATGGAAACGGCCGTGAGCGAATGGAAAGAACAACATTCGACATGGCAGCCACCTGATTGTTAGCATGCACTTAAGAACCAAACTTCTCTTGCTGATAGCCCTGCTGAGCCTTGCCTTGCTGGTCAACCTATCGGCCTTGCTGCTGCTGGCCCGGACCTTTTCCCAATCCCTGCAAACCATCCAGGACGTGGCCATCCAGCAGCAAACGACCGCTTTGCAAATGCAGGCGCTGCTGCGCGACGCCGAAGCGGCACTGTACCGCTATCAAATTGAAGGGGAGGCTGGCTTTGCCAACCAATTTACCAACCGATTGGACGAATTCGGCCAGGAAATTGGCGTGTTTGAATCGCTGGCCTCGGGCGAGCAAGAGCAGGCCTGGGTAGCCGAGTTAAAACTGGCCCAACAAAACGCCAGCGAATTGGGGGACGAACTCATCCATCGACGCAATCAACAAACGGCCGATCTGCAAACGATGGAGACGCTGCAAGTCGAAACGACGGCGCTGCTGCACAATGAGATTGCCTCCCGTCAGCCGGACAATCCGCTCTTTCAGGAGGCAGTCGGTGGGATGTTAACCAGTCTGAACGAAATGCCCTCGGCGGTGACATCCTTCCTGGCGACATCTGAG
>JBNKZT010000674.1:0-1820 GCA_050301775.1 Promineifilaceae bacterium (SeqCode) | reverse complement strand
TGTCGCGCCGCCCTAACGCATCGGCCAGGCCGCGCCCGACACCCTGGGGCAGGGTGCGCAGCGTGTACGTGCGTTCGGTGGCCAATCCGTCGGCTGTGCCCACATGCTGCGAGACCTGAGCTTTGGACAATCCTTCCGCGTAGCAGCGGGAGAAAAAGTAACGCCACGTCGCCCGGCCGGCCGGAACCTGATGGCGGACGCGAGCCTGGGGATCGTACAGGAAGTGCTGCTGCCGCTGCTGGCTGGCGCGAATGCACAATTCCGTTTCTTCGCAGCCCACCGGCCGCGTGCCGATACGGCCGATGCCGCTGCGGAAGCCGCCCGCGTCCTTGAATACCTCCCGGCGCAAGGACATGTTGCAGCCGATGAGATTGCGGACGGGAACGGCCGTTTCCGGCATTCCCCGGTAAGTGCAGCCCACGACCCAATCAAACTCAACCGGGAACCAGGCGGGACGGCCGTGTTCCCACTGGGGTTCAATCGCGCCGCCCACGCCCATGACGCCGGGGGAAGCGTAGTGGGCCTGGAGCCGGGCCAGCCAGTCCGGGTCAGCGGCGGCGTCTTCATCCATGAAGGCGATAATCGCCCCCTGGGCGACGGCGATGCCGCTGTTGCGCGCCCCCGACAGGCCGCGCGCCTCCCGGTTGGCAACGGCCGTAACGCCGGGGATGTGGGCCTGGACGCGCTGCAACAAATCCGGGTTGTGGTCGATGACGACGATCGTTTCCAGTGGTGGGTGGCTTTGCTGCTGGATGGAGGCAACGGCCGTGACCAGAGCTTCCCATCTGTCTTCCGTATACGCACAAATAACAACCGAAATGTTTTGGTTAGTAGCCATCATAAGGTGTATTTCTGCTACAGGTTAAATTGACTGCGGGGCATAATCGGTCTGGTTGTGCTTTGAGTGGGCGCGTCCCAGACGGGGGGCAAATCGTTCTTTCCAAATGGTTTTCAGCACGCGCCAGCCATCGGGAATGGTTTGCAGGTTGCTTGTGCCATGAATGCGCCGGGCTTCAAAACTAGGCACTTCGATTACCTTGAGACCGGCTTGCAGGGCGCGCACGTTCATCAACGTTTCGATCTCAAAGCCATCAACGTCCAGAGACAGCGCGGGCAGTGTATGTCGCCAAAAAGCGTTGTAGCCATAGCACAAATCACTGTAACGACCGCCGAACAACCAGCGCACGAATATCAGCAAGACCCAGTTACCCAGTTGGCGGTAATATTCCATATCCACCGTGCCGCCGCCGCTCAGGAACCGCGAGCCTTTGACGTAATCGGCGCCGACCAATAGGGGAGAAACAAAGGCAGAGATTTCTTCGGGAGCCATGGAGCCATCAGCGTCAATCATGACGATAATGTCGCCTTTGGCAGCAGCAAAAGCGGTGCGTAAGGCGGCTCCTTTGCCCCGGCCCTCCTGCAACACGACGCGAATGTCCGGGCATAGCGTCTGGGCAACGGCAATCGTGTTGTCGGTTGAGTGTCCATCAACCAATACGATTTCGTCTACCCAGGCCGGTATGCGCGGCAAGACGTGGGGCAGATTTTTAGCTTCATTAAGCGTTGGGATAACCACACTGACAGTGGGTTTTGAAGGTGATCTATCGGGGCAATGGGTGTGTTGATGTTTGTTCATTGTAATATCCTTCGCTATGTGTTGTCCTGATGGACCTTGAATATGAAATGGCTCTGCCACCCCAATAGCAGCGAAAGCCAGGATGTGTGTCGCATCCTGTTTCATAAGTAGGGGATTGAAATTAAAAGTAACTGGTAATTAGGCAAATTAGGACTTATGGGCTAGTGTTTCGCACTGAAACTCC
>JBNKZT010000673.1:0-1843 GCA_050301775.1 Promineifilaceae bacterium (SeqCode) | reverse complement strand
CGGTAGACCATTGCCGAATCAATCCCTGCGCTTGCCATTCTTGCACAAAACGGCCGAATTGTTCATGCCGCACCGTAAAAAATTGGGCACCATGATCGGCTTGACCCGGACCGATGCGCCGTGTGGCCATGCGTCCGCCAACGCCGCGCCCTTTGTCCACCACAATAACTGACAGCCCGGCCTGCACCAGTGCAGTTGCAGCCATTAAACCGGCAATACCTGCACCTACAATTAAAACATCTGTTTCATTTGTTGACATAAATATTCTTTCCCAAAACCGATTGAAAAATAGAATTAGACGGACACAACTTGATTTTTAAGTAACTACTTTGACAATGTTAGATTAGGCTTCTGAGAGCCATTGTCAGTAAAATATGGAAATGAAAACGAAAAAACTTCACGGTTAGCCCAATGGGGCCTGCATGAAGAGGCGATCAATAGATTAGGCGAACGACTTGGAGAATACCATGAACGTTATCGTTATTGGATGAAAACCAAAACGCGAGACACCAGCGAATACGGCTATCATTACTTGAGTGGTCTGTTACGAATGGAAAGCAACCGACATATCAACGGTATTGCTCGCGTGGCGGGAATACCGGAGCAGAATTTACAACAGTTCATCACTGATTCACCCTGGTCAGGAGAGGATTTGATCGCCGTCTTACAACAAGATATTAGTCAATTGGCGCATTATCAACAAGGGAGTGTTCTCATTGCCGATGAAAGTGCCGAAGAGAAAGCGGGTGCAAATAGTGCGGGTAGTAGTCGGCAACATAATGGTCGATTGGGCAAAGTCGAAATGAGTCAAGTGGGTGTATTTCTCGCCCTGGTCAAAGATGGGTATCGCACATGGATAGATGGTGAACTGTATCTCCCTGAGAAATGGTTCAGCCAGGCATATGCCCAACGGCGCAAACAATTGGCAATTCCCAATGACCGAGAATTTCAAACTAAAATCGAATTGGTTTTGGTCATGGTCGAGCGCGTAATAGCCAATGGGATACCCTTTGTCGCTTTCGATTGTGACAGTTTGTATGGCCGGAGCGGGTGGTTGCGTGATGAGTTGGATCAACTCCAAGTTGAATATTATGCTGATATTCCCGACAACACCACGCTTTACCTGGAAAAGCCACAAATTATCAAAGAACAAAAGCGCAAGAATATCCAGATAACCGTTATCGGCAGCAAAACGACGCCCAAAAGAGTTGGCGATGAACTTCCTTTTACCGAAATCACGATACGCCCCAATGAAAGGGGCCACCTAACTGCCCAATTTGGGCGACAACGTGTATGGACTGTGCGAGAAGATGGTACTTGTCGTCAGGAATGGCTACTGATTCGGCGGGATAAAGGGGATGTCACCTATTCTTTGAGCAATGCTACTCCTGACATAGACCTACGGACGATGGCCGAACGTAAATCACATCGCTATTTCATCGAACGAGCTAACCAGGATGCAAAATCCGAACTGGGTTGGGATGAATTTCAAGCCCAGAAATATCCCGCTTGGACCCACCATTTGGCTTTAACGATTATGGCCAGTGGGTTCATTACTGAAACCTTACTCGACTGGGCAGAAAACCATCCCCGTGACCCGGCTTTGTTGGCTGAATACGGAACAGATGTTTTGCCTAATTTATCGATTGTTAATGTGCGCACCTTGCTACGAGCTGTCCTGCCGCTGCCTCAGCTATCGCCATACGAAGCGGCTGAGTTAATCGTCAAACATCTTGACAATCGTACTCGCTCACGCAGATCTCGGCTTAAAAAGGCTCGTAGCCCTTGAATCTAACATTGTTAAATTAATCATTTTTTGTTTTCATTTGTAAAATGCATTAGA
>JBNKZT010000672.1:0-1869 GCA_050301775.1 Promineifilaceae bacterium (SeqCode) | reverse complement strand
GGGAAGAGCAGGATCGCTTCGCCATCAATTCGCATAAAAAGGCGTTCCGGGCGACGCGCATGGAGCGTTTTCGGGACGAGATTGTGCCGGTACGCGTGGCCAAGAAGGTGGCCGGTGAAGAGGTAGCGCACGAGTTCATCGTGAATGACGAGTGCATCAACCCCGGTCTCAGCCTGCAAAAAGCGGCTCTGTACCCGACTGTCTTCAAGAAAGGAGGGACGGTGACTCCGGCCAATACCTGTCCTATTTCGGATGGTGCGGCGGCGGTGGTGGTGATGACTAAACAGAAGGCGGACAAATTGGGGTTGAAGGCCAGGGCGATGATTCGTGGTTATGCGTATACGGCCGTTCCTCCAGAAATCATGGGTTTAGGACCAGCCTACGCCGTGCCGCAAGCCCTAGCCCGTGCCAATCTCAAACTAACCGACATTGACTTAATCGAATTAAACGAAGCTTTTGCCGCCCAATCCCTGGCCGTGGGGATGGAATTGGCTGACCAGGGCTGGGATTGGGACAAGGTGAACGTCAACGGAGGCGCGATAGCTTTGGGCCACCCAGTCGGCTGCACCGGCACGCGCATTACTGTCACGCTGCTGCACGAAATGGAAAAACGAGATGTGCCGTTTGGTATTGCCACTGCCTGTGTGGGCGGCGGCATGGGTGGGGCGCTGATTATTGAACGTAAGTAGCCCAAGATTGGTTCAATCTTGGTGATTGAACCAATCTGATGTAAGGGGTGATTTATGGCTGACATAGCGATTTGGCAGGACAAGGAAGCGCGGCAAGCATTTGTTGCCAGGGGTGTCGATGCCTTTGAAAAAATCAGAGGGAAGCTGGAAGGCAAGAATGGCGTGGTGGCCATCGAACCGGAGAGCGGCGACTATTTCGTGGGAGCCACGTTAGGCCAGGCCAACAATGCCGCCCGTCAACAATACCTGGACCAGTGGCTCTACTTTGTGAGATTAGACAATCCGGGGGCAGCGCTGCCGCTGCCAATATGGTAGACAGGAGAAAGTTGATATGTACATCTTCAAAGCGGCGGTGGTTGGCGGTGGCTTCATGGGTGCAGAGATCGCCCAGGTTATCACTTACGCTGGCCTGCCGGTGGTAATTAAGGATATTGACCAAAAGCAGTTGGATTTAGCCAGGAAAACGGTTGAGAAAATCTATCGGCGGCGGGTGGACAAAGGAAAGATGTCTGCCGAGCAAGTACGCGAGAAGTTGGATCTGGTGGAGTACACGCTAACTTATGGTGGTTTTGACGAAGTAGATATTGTCATCGAGGCCGTGCCAGAGAATATGGCCATCAAAAGAAAGGTTTTCGCTGAACTGGATGAAGTTTGTCATCCTGACGCCATTTTCGTCTCTAATACCTCGGCGTTGTCTATCGAAGAAATGGCCGCAGCGATCGGTCGTCCTGAAAAAGTGGCCGGGATGCACTTCTTTAGTCCGGCGCACATCATGAAGCTGGTGGAAGTCGTCCGCAGCCCGTTAACCGACCAGGAGACGGTGGATACGGTGGAGCAGTTCACTCAAGAACTGCGCAAGATTCCGGTGATTGTGAAGGAGTGCCCCGGTTTCCTGGTCAATCGTCTGCTGATGGTTTACCTCAATGAGGCAGTGCTGGCCTTGCAAGAAGGAACGGCGACAGTGATTGAAATTGACCGGGCGTTGGGCCGAGAGGGCTTTGGCTGGCCGATGGGGCCGTTCACTTTGATGGATATGGTGGGCAACGACGTTTGCTATCACGTCGGCCAATACCTGGCCAGCCAGTACGGTAACCGGATGGCGGCGGCGGCGCTGTTTGGTAAGATATTTGAGAACGGCCGTTACGGTGAAAAAGCCGGCGCCGGTTGGTACGACTACCCC
>JBNKZT010000671.1:0-1885 GCA_050301775.1 Promineifilaceae bacterium (SeqCode) | reverse complement strand
CAGCCAACGACGCAGCCGTGACGGCCTTAACGTTTGCAAAGTCTTGGCCAAACCGAGTGTACCGATAAGCTGATCCAGCAGCGTTAATGCCTGCCAAACGGCCGTTCCCACCCGCCAGGCTCGTGCCCGCTGCGCCACAACAGTCCAATCCACCGGCCGCGATTTAGCGGTCAAGGCGATGTCCAGCAAACCACGTACAGCCGCAATGCTAAACTGACTATTGACAGCCAAATGCACCGCAACCTGAATCACCATATCCTCTGCCGCTAACTGGTAGGTTCTTTCGCCGGGAACAATGGGTTCAATGCGCTGCCATACGGCCGTTTCATCCACCGCGGCCGTCCGCGCCAGCCACCAGCCGGGAAACGGCGACCAATGCAGTTCTACCATCCCCCAATGCTCACCGTAAAACTGGATTTCACCCTGCGACAGCATTTGCAGCGCCAGCGAACGATCCGTTCGGCCGCCATGCGCCCGGAACCCCAACTGTTTCATCAGCGACGCCGCTCGCGCCATATCAGCGTCCGGCACCCAGATATCCATATCCGACATGGTTCGGAAAGCCATGTCACCATAAACCGTCCGGGCCAGAGCCGCCCCTTTTAACAAGACCAGCGGCAAATCAGCCTCGTTGAACGCCGCCTCGATTTGAGATAGACTGTCCGCATTCAGGCTGCTTTGGGCAACGGCCGTAAAACTATCCGTCTCCAAATACGCTGCCAATTCAGGGAATGTGTGCCGGCAGCGCGCAAATGCCAACGGACCTAATCCTTGCCCCACCAGCCATTGGCCGACTTCCGCACTACCCACATCAGGCAAATCCAATTTTGCCGTTGGCTCCAAACCGACCAACGACGCTAAAAACAAACGGGCCGTCGCCAAATCCGGCCACGGCCCAAGCGCAACAAACCCTGCCAATTTCATTCCTGTATAATCCGCTATACGCGACCAGCCTGGACCACGCGCGCCGTCCCATTACCCTCTAACAATGTCTGTCGGGACTTTATAGACTCTGCTTCTCTCTGGCCATTCTGACCACTGTCATGATCAAACTCTGGCACCAGATTTTTCAGGCAGCGCAAAATCGCCTGCCGATCATTCCGGTCGGCCGCGGCCGTCAAAGCATTAATCCCGCCATCCAATCCATCCGTTACAAAACTGCTGGCATTGCCGGCAATAAATATCTTTTCATGCCGGGTACGCTCATAATTTTCACCGGGCACAAACAACTCTTCAAACAACTTCTCGCCCGGCCGCAGCCCGGTAACTTCAATGGCAATATCCCGCCCGACTTGCAAGCCAGAAAGTTCAATTAAATCATGAGCCAAATCCATAATTTTAACCGGCTCACCCATATCGAGGACAAAAACCTCGCCCCCCTTGCCCAAAACGGCCGCTTGTAAAACAAGCTGCACCGCTTCCGGAATGGTCATGAAAAAACGCTTGATATCCGGATGGGTGATCGTCACCGGTCCGCCACTAGCAATCTGCTTTTTGAATGTCAAAATCACACTGCCCCGGCTACCCAGAACATTGCCAAAGCGGACGGTCACATACGGCCGTCCACTCTCCCGCGCCGCCCGATGCACCAGCAGTTCCGCCACCCGTTTACTGGCCCCCATCACGCTGCTGGGATTCACCGCCTTATCTGTCGAAATCATCACAAAATGGGCTACATTATTGGCCAATGCGGCATCGAGTAAATTTTGCGTACCCAGCACATTGTTGGTGATCGCTTCGGCCGGATTCATCTCCATCATCGGCACATGCTTATGCGCCGCCGCATGGAAAACGATCGTCGGTTTGGTCTGTTTGACAATCAACTGCACCCGATCCGGGAAACGGGTATCGGCAATGATCGGCGTTATCTTCGTTTTGCCGCTGT
>JBNKZT010000670.1:0-1887 GCA_050301775.1 Promineifilaceae bacterium (SeqCode) | reverse complement strand
TAGTGAGGACGGCGAGATTAACATGGTTTTGCCGTTCATTGCCAGCATCATCTTCTTTACTTCCACAATGATGGCCTCTGGTTACATGATTGAAATTGTGGCTGACGAGAAGGAAAACCGGATGCTGGAAATGATGTTAACGGCCGTTTCTCCCGGTCAGCTCATCGGCGGCAAAGCAATTGGCTTGCTCGCCGCCACGCTGACGCAGTTAACGGCCCACATCCTGATTTTGGTTGTGGGATTACTCATCGCCACCCCCTACATCCCCACTTTGCAACAACTCATCATTCCCTGGGATTACATCGGCGTGATGGCGCTCTTTTTCCTCCCCGCCTACGCACTCATTGCGGCGATTATGATCGCCGTCGGTGGCGTATTTCCCGATTTGGAACAAGGGCAGCAGGTTGCGGGCATATTGAATCTGTTGTTTGTCTTACCGCTCTTTTCGGTCGTCCTGATTTTTGAGAATTCGGGGTCGCCGTTAGTGATTTTCCTCTCCCTTTTCCCGACGACGGCGTTTCTGACCATCTCGCTCCGCTGGGGTGTGGGGACGGTTCCGCTGTGGCAGATTGGGGCCAGTTGGCTGATTTTGGTGACGACGGCGGGATTGATGCTGTGGACGGCCGTAAAAATCTTTCGCGCCGGTATGTTGAGATACGGACAACGATTGAATTTGAAGGAGTTACGTAGGTCAATTTTGCAAAATTGACCTACCGAAGGATTTACCATGAGAACAATATGGTTAGTGATGAAACATGATGCGGTGGCTATTTTAAGCAAGCCGGTATTCTGGATATTGACCCTGCTCCTGCCCACCCTGCTCATGGGGATGAACGTCTACGCCAGCGTCGTAGACAATCGCAGTTCCGAAACGGTGCAAGCAACGGCCGAAGAAGCACGCGCCGTCAACGCCCCCGAAGATTTACCCGGCATCGGGCTGGTAGACGAAGCCAACATCATCCAAACATGGCCCGACACCTTCCCGCCCGATCTGTTTGTGCGCTTTGACGACACCGTCAGCGCCCGCGCCGCGCTGGAAATGGACGAAATCGAGCAATATGTTCACATTCCCGCCGATTATGTGGCCGCCGGCGAAATCAACATATACGACAAAAACTTTATGATCCGCGAAAGCGGAACGGGCATGGGCGTCTCCTTTGACAGCCGCAACGAATGGGTTTTGCAGCACCTCATCGACATGAATTTGGTAGAAAACGAACAATTCTTGATTCTTCTGCGAAACCCAGTCCCATCCACCTATGTTGATTGGCATCAGCTCAACCCGCTGCCAGAAACCAGCGGTAACAACCGCGTTTTGGCCGAAATCGTCGCCAAAGTGACCCCCTACATCTTCTACTTCCTCCTGCTCATCGGCAGCAGCTACCTCATGCGAAGCGTCGTTGCCGAAAAGGAGAACCGCACGGTAGAGATTTTGCTCCTCAGTCTGCCGCCGCGCCAACTGCTGGTAGGCAAAATTTTGGCGATCAGCGTGGTCGTCGTCATTCAGGTCACCATTTGGGTAGGCGGCGGCGCGTTAATTCTGGAACGCGGGGCGGAGATGTTGAACGTGCCTGAGTTCACGTTTGAACCCGGCTTTATTATTTGGGCGGTGTTGTACCTGATTTTGGGGTATTTGCTTTATGCTTCGGTGATGGCGGCCGTCGGCGCGATGGCGAATTCGGCCCGCGAAGGGGGACAGATGATGTGGATACTCATCATCCCGCTGCTGCCCACGATGATGTTTGGCGATTTGTTTGCTTCGGAGCCGAATCATTGGTTTACGTTGACGATGAGCCTATTCCCCCTGAGCGCTCCCAGCGCGATGACGACGCGGTTGGCTTTGGGGCCGGTCCCGTTGTGGCAAAATCTGCTCAGTTTGGCGGGGCT
>JBNKZT010000669.1:0-1893 GCA_050301775.1 Promineifilaceae bacterium (SeqCode) | reverse complement strand
CTGTGCGCACCCAATACCGTCCTGACCGCCGTTCACCGCTGGCCGAACAGTTGCAGTTAGCGATGGAAGATGCCGCCAAACGGCTGCTGGTGCCTGCCATTGAGCGAGACGTGCGCCGCACCCTCACCGAAAAAGCTGAGGAACACGCGATCAAGGTGTTTGCCGATAATATGCGCGGCTTACTCAGCCAGCCGCCGCTGGCCGGACATACCGTGCTGGCCATTGATCCGGCTTATCGCACCGGCTGTAAAATTGCGGTAATTGACCCGACCGGCAAAGTGCTGGACCACGCTGCCATCTACCCGCACCAGCCCAAAAAACAGCGCGAACAATCCCTCAAAACATTGGCACTGCTAATTCAAAAGTACAAAGTGTCACTGATTGCTATCGGCAACGGCACTGCCTCCCGCGAAACAGAACAGCTTGTGGCCGACCTGACTCGTGAGTTGGACGAGGTACACTACCTGATAGTCAATGAAGCGGGTGCCAGCGTCTACAGCGCCAGCAAATTGGCCCGTGCCGAAATGCCCGACCTGGATGTAACCATTCGCGGTGCTGTTTCGATTGGTCGCCGGGCACAGGACCCGCTGGCAGAGCTGGTGAAGATTGACCCGAAGTCGATTGGCGTGGGCATGTATCAGCATGACGTGAACCAGAAGGCGCTGTCGGATTCGCTCAACGGCGTGGTGGAATCGGTGGTGAATCAGGTGGGCGTTGATGTAAACACGGCATCACCGGCATTGCTCACCTACGTAGCGGGCATCGGACCCAAGCTGGCGGAGCGAATTGTGGCGTATCGGAATGAAAACGGCCGTTTCCCCAACCGCAAATCCCTGCTCAATATCTCCGGCCTCGGTGCCAAAGCGTTTGAACAGTCGGCAGGCTTCTTGCGCATTCGGGATGGAGACAACCCGCTGGATGCCAGTGCGATTCACCCGGAAAGCTATAAGATTGCAACGGCCGTTCTCAAGCAAGCACAAATCCCTCCCCAAGCCCCTCCTGGTGAACGGGAGGGGGTTCTAAAAGAGTTGAGGAGAAAACGGCCGTTAGCCGAGCTTGCCGCCGAACTGGGTACCGGCGTGCCCACCCTATCAGACATCTTTGAGCAGTTAGTGCGGCCGGGGCGCGACCCCCGCGAAGATTTACCGCTGCCCCTGTTACGCAGCGATGTGTTGTCAATGGAAGATTTAAAGCCGGGGATGATCCTCAACGGCACCGTGCGCAACGTCATTGATTTCGGCGCATTTGTAGATATTGGGGTGAAGCAAGACGGCCTGCTGCACCGCAGCCGCGTCCCCCGCGACGTGCAGCTCGGCGTCGGTGACGTGATCGAAGTGGAAATTACCAGCGTCGAAATCGAACGCAGCCGCATTGGGTTGGGCTGGCCTGGGTATGGGTAATACTCCTGGCGGCTGCGGCCGGTGTCTCACCGTGTCGTGCTTCTTCCCCGGTTTCCGACCGCTGACGCCTTGCACAAGCCGATAAATTGTAACGTGAAACGGCCGTTTTTCCCTCCTGATCTCTCCCACAGACAGAAGAAACCTCGGACGGGAAAGGAAAACGGCCGTTCCTCATTAACAATTAACCATCAACCATCAACCATTAATCATCCCCCCTCCCCGCTCCATCCGTTTCTTACTCCCATCCGCTGTTGCCCTTTTCGAAAACGGCCGTAATCCGAAGAAAGGGACCGGCACTGCACCCTGACATCACCGGATGATTTTGAGCGCCGCGCCAAGCACTAGCAGACCTAAGATGACGAGTACCCCGCCAAGGAGCCAAGCCGTTTTTAGCAGGAAAAATACGGCCGCAGCAAAAAAAACCACACCCAATCCCAAACCAATACGCCTGACCAGTTCATCGGCATGCGCCTCACTGCGTCCGCCCAGAACC
>JBNKZT010000668.1:0-1894 GCA_050301775.1 Promineifilaceae bacterium (SeqCode) | reverse complement strand
GACCGTTGACCCCGGTATGGGCGTCGTGCGCCACGTGGATGCCGGTTACCAGCGAGCCATTGATGTGGCCAAAGAGCGCGGCGTCAAAGTGCCGATGATGAAATAAGGGAAAACCGCAGAGGCGCAGAGGGCACGGAGAATTTATGGATGAGGTGAAACGGTATGACCGGGGGATGTGGCTGCTGGAGAATTATGGCTTGGGGCGGCTGCGGCGGGTGCTGCTGCAAGAGGTGCGCGGCGAGGTGTTGGAAATTGGTGTGGGGACGGGGACTAATTTGCCGTTTTATGATGGAGAAGTGGGGCGGATTACGGCCGTTGACATCAACCCGGCTCGTTTAGTGGGAACCGTGAAACGTGTTCAGGCAGTGAACGGCCGTCACCCCATCCACATTGGCGCGGCCGATGCCCAGCAACTCCCTTTCCCCGATAACCAGTTCGATACGGTCGTCGGCACGTTGGTGTTTTGCTCCATTCCCGACCCGATGGCGGCGCTGGCGGAAATTAAACGAGTGCTGCGGGTGAACGGCCGTTTCCTCCTCCTGGAACACGTGCGCGGCCTCAACCCCGTCACCCAGCGCCTGACTGATTGGCTGCATCCGGCCTGGTTTGCCTTGCAGCATGAGTGCCACTTGAACCGGGAAACGGCCGTGTCCGTTCAGGCTGCCGGATTTCGCATTGAAGAAACGAGTTCCCACGGCTGGGGTATCATCCAAACGATTAGAGCCGTAAACTAACTATCCAAAATAAGATACGCGCCGGCCCCTTCCAATTCTTTCAATTCCCCAAGTCCGTACAAAACGCCAAAGTTCCAGGTCCCAGCCCGCTGTACCGAAACAAGTGCGTTTGCCATTTGGTCAGGGGGCTTAACCCCGTTTGCTGAAAACAGGTCATTGCTTCTTGAGCATCCAGGTGGTTGGTCGCATCCCTGGTGACTGGATTCAAAAAATCATACTTCAGCCCGCTGCGCCGCTCTTCTTCCACGTAAAGCTCCAGGCAGTGAAACAGATCGGGACGCTGCAAATCAAAAGGCTGCCAATCGCTGCTGGCCAAGACGCCGCCATAGACGAATTCGGGAATTTGTTGGCTCAGGCGCTCAATTCTCACCTGGCCGTACTGGATTGAAATGTTGAGGAAAACCAGGCCGCCTTTTGCCAGATACGGCCGTGCCCCCTGAAGAACGAGCCGCCGATATTCAAAGCCATCATCGCCTTCGCTTGATGGCGGATTAGCCACAATAAAATCCGTCTGCCCGGCAAAGGTTTCCAGGAGACGGCGGTCTGGTTCCGAATAGGGCCGGTAGGAGTCGGCCAATAAAAAGTCCACCTTCCCGGCAACGTCATTGTGACGCGCATTTAAACGAGCAGCAATGATGTTGGCTTCAGAAATCTCCAACCCGATGACCTGCTGCACGGCTTCGATTTTGGCAGCGGCGATGGCCAGGCATCCGGTTCCACTGCCCCAATCAATTCCCTTTCCGCTTAATAGATGTTGGTATTGGCCTATTGTTCGTATGGCCATGTGGCTGGCCGGAGTCAAAATAAAGGTTCCAGGCGGGTGATGAATTTGAATTTGGCCCAATCCGCTGGTCATGTTGTCGTCCAAAATCGTTGGGGTATTTTGTGGATGGGCCATGCTGTTGTAACGCGGCTTTCAAGAAAGATAATCCAGTAAATCGGCCGTACTGTTGAGAGTCAAATGGGCGCCGACGCGTTCCAACTCTCCGAGTTCGCCAAAGCCACAGAGGACGCCGATGCTCCAGGCCCCGGCGCGGCGGGCGGATTTGATGTCAACGGCCGTATCGCCAACCATCAAACAATTTTCTACAGGCACGCCCAGTCGTTGGGCGGCAAGTTGTACCGGAGCGGGATGGGGTTTAAGACGGCGGGTGTCTTGC
>JBNKZT010000667.1:0-1904 GCA_050301775.1 Promineifilaceae bacterium (SeqCode) | reverse complement strand
GAGGCGAACATCAATTTACGGCCGGAGGATGTGGTACTACCTGATTTGGGGGAAACGGCCGTACCCAACCAATCTATCCAAATTCAACGAGCCAGACCAGTAACACTCGTCACTGAAGCAGGCACAAAAACAGTATGGAGCCTACAGCCTACCCTCGGCACATTCCTGCAGGAAGCCGGATTAACGGCCGGACGCACTGACCAAATTTTCGCCGATGGCCGCCAGATTCTATTTAATCAATTGGATGAAACACCGCTGCCCGACAAAGTAGAAATCGGCCGTTTTTTGACGATTACAATCGCTGAAGGTGGCCAGCAAAATATGGTACGAACGGCGGCGCAAACTGTCGGCGCGGCGCTGGCTGAAGCCGGCATCACCATTTACGCGGCCGACAGCGTGACTCCGCCGCTGGGAAGCTGGCTGGAGCCGGGGATGACCATCCAGGTCCAGCATTCGGTACCGCTAACGATTCAGGTAGACGGCCGTATCATCCAAACTCGCAGCGCCCAGAGCAGCGCCCTCGACGTCCTGGCCGAAGCCGGTATCGGGCTGGTCGGCTACGACTACACGCAGCCCGGCCCAGAAACAATCTTGCGGCCGAACGACGTCATCCGCGTCATTCGCGTCACCGAAGATTTCCGGTTGGAAGACCAACCCATCCCCTACCAAACCTTATACCAGGCCAGCGACGAGCTTGATTTAGATACGCAGGCCGTCATCAGCGCTGGCGTGCCCGGCATTTTGCGCCAGCGCATTCGCGTCCGCTACGAAAACGGCGTCGAGGTCAGCCAGACAGTCGATGGCGAATGGACGGCTCGCGAGCCGATCAATGCCGTCATCGGCTATGGCACACGGATCAACATCGGCGTCATCCAAACAGAACAGGGACCGCGTGAATATTGGCGCGTGGTACGGATGCGGGTTACATCTTACACGGCGGCCAGTTCCGGTAAATCGCCTAATAATCCGCGTTATGGCATCACTGCCAGCGGTCTGCCGGCCGGCAAAGGGGTGGTGGCCGTTGACCGCAATATCGTGCCCTGGAAATCGGAGGTCTACCTGGAAGGATACGGCGTAGCCATTGCCGGTGACACCGGCGGCGGCGTGCGCGGCCGCTGGATCGATTTAGGCTTTGATGAAGACAATTTTGAATCGTGGTGGGGCTACCGCGACGTTTACTATTTAACACCCGTGCCTGCGCCGGAAGATATTAATTACTTATTACCATCGGTATTACCTTAGGAAACTAGAGACTGGAGATTAGAAACCACACTAATCTCCAATCACCAATCTCTATAAATGCACCCCAAACAACTCTTGCAGTTTCACGGCCTGGAGCCGAAAAAAAGCCTGGGACAGAATTTTCTATTTGATGAACATATTTTGACCCGCATTGTGGCCGCGGCGGAGGTCACGGCCGTTGACCATGTTTTAGAAATCGGGCCGGGATTGGGGTCTTTGACCAGCGTTTTAGCCGAAACAGCGTCATCGGTAACGGCCGTAGAACTCGACAACCGCTTCATCCCTATCCTGCATAACCAACTACAAGCCTACGACAATATCACCCTCATTCACGGCGACATTTTAGCGCAAAACCCGGCTAATTGGTTCGATAAACCCTACAAAGTCGTCGCCAACGTGCCCTATTACATCACCGGAGCAATCTTGCGTCATTTGTTGTCATCCCACCCCCGCCCATCGGTGATGGTTATGACGGTGCAAAAAGAGGTTGCGGAACGGGTAACGGCCGTGCCGCCCCACATGAGTCTATTAGCTGTGAGTGTCCAATATTACGGCCAGGTCCAAATCGTTGACACCATCAAAGCCGGCGCATTCTGGCCGCGCCCCGATGTTGATTCGGCCGTTATACGCATTGCATTAAATGATGGGACACGGATTGACAC
>JBNKZT010000666.1:0-1927 GCA_050301775.1 Promineifilaceae bacterium (SeqCode) | reverse complement strand
ATCACGCCAGATGTACCAGTCTCGCTTCGGGTTGTCGCGGCTGCTGCGGCTTTCGATAAACCATTCATGCTCATCGGAGGTGTGGTTGGGCACTAGATCAACAATCAGCTTCATGCCGCGTCTGTGAACTTCGGCGAGCAGTCGGTCGAAGTCGTCCATTGTGCCAAACAATGGATTGATGCCGGTGTAGTCAGCCACGTCGTAGCCAAAATCGTGCATCGGCGAGGGGTAAATCGGCGACAGCCAGACGGCCTCGATATTGAGACTGTGCAAATAATCGAGTCGCTGGCTGATACCGGCTAAATCGCCGATGCCATCGCTGTTGCTGTCCTGAAAAGACCGGGGGTAAATCTGGTAGATGGCGCCGGTCTGCCACCATAAGTGATTTTGGTTCATATAGTTCCTTCTGCGTTATCGGCCGTGTCATAGGGCCAGGCTGATACTTCTTGGGCTGCGGCCCGCAGCGCTGGATCGTTTGAGTAAACGCCGTGTCGTTCCGGCGGAATGAGATTGGCGATTTGCAGCATAATTTCATCGCTGATGGCGTCGAGCTGTTCGCGCCGTTCGCGTCCACGTCCATTGGCCTGAAAAGGGCCAAACGGTTTGCCAATGCGCACGGTGACGGTGGCTCGTTTGTGTTGATGCAGGTAAGGGAAAAGGTTGATCAGGCCGTCAATGCCGATGGGAATGATGGGCGCGCCGGAGCGCACGGCCAGGTAAGCGGTACCGGGCCGGGGTGGGCGCAGGACGTTGGCCCAGGAGCCGCCTTCGGGGAAGATGCCCAAGACGCCGTTTTGTTTGAGTACGGCAGTTCCCGCCCTTAACGCATCTTTGGAAGCATTCCCCCGCCGCACTTTGTAAAAGCCCCAGGTGCTGGGAATCCAATGCAGCCAGGTTGGCCCATCGACAAATTGGAAACCGCCTAAAAACTCCATCGGCCAGCGGGCGATAGCCACGGCAATGACCGGATCACCAAAATGAAAGTGGTTGCCCACCAGCAGCAGCGGTCCGTTTTTTGGCAGATTTTCGCGGCCAATAACCCGAAAATTGGATAGGGTATGCAGAACAACCCTTGCCAATCGGGTGAGCAAAAACCGGGATATACGGCGGCGGGGATAGGGGTATTGTTGTTCGGGTGTGGTCATAATATTTTCAATATGGAGACAACAACGGATTGGGAAAGGAACGGATTTTTCCTATTTATCCGTTTATTTCTTCATCCGTTGTTGCTACGTGGTTGTGCATTTCTCATCCGAATCATTGAAAATTGTAGCGATGAGTCTACCACCGCATCCCACAAAGGCCAGAGAGAAGGCACAATGCGGATCTCGACATCGTGATTGGCCAGTTCCAGGAGCATGTTGTCGATGGTGCGCCTGGCCAGGGGCGTGACCGGTCGGCGGGAGATGTAGTAACCGGCCCCTTCGTCCCAAAGGGTGAAGGGGCCGGCGGGGAGGGTGTAATAGTGGATACGGCCGTGCATCACCCTCTCCAGCCACACCGACTCAATCGCTATCACATGCCGGCTGCCGTTCAACAGCCGGGCCACATCCTCTGGCTTGCTCTCCGGCAGGGCGTAAAAGGTGACGCGTGGGCACTCGCGCGGCAGCAAAAAGTTGACCATTGTATGTTCGCTGACGGCAAACACGACGTTGCCATCCACTTTCACACTGGGATTAGGTGAGGGGCGTGGCTCAAAGCAGGTAATATGGGGATCGTCGCTGAAGTGATAGAGGTGGTTCATGGGCCAAACGTCGCCTGGAAAGCATCAATGATGGACAAAAATTCGTCCGGCAAGCGCCACCGCACTTCAGTGACAATTTCCGGCGGGATTTCACCGTAAAAAGCATAGGCAATCCCGCTGGCAATGCAGCCCATCGTGTCTGTGTCGCCGCCCAGGGAGATGGCTTTACGGATGGCGTCTTCC
>JBNKZT010000665.1:0-1947 GCA_050301775.1 Promineifilaceae bacterium (SeqCode) | reverse complement strand
GGTCCAGGCCGGTCGTCAACTCATCTAAAAAAACGACTTCCGGGTCGTTCAGCAGCGCCAGAGCAATAAAGAGCCGCTGCTTCTGGCCGCCGGACAAATTCTTGAAGCGCGAATTGCGTTTGTCGGCCAGTCCCCATTGTTCCAACAGCGGCTCCCAGGGAACAGTCCGCTTGTAAAATGAGGTAAACAGGTCGAGTGCTTCCCACACTTTGAGATAATCGGGCAAACTGGCTTCCTGCAGCTGGATGCCCAGGCGCTGGCGCAGGTCATCGGCTTCGGTTTGCGGGTCCATGTCCAGGACGCGTATCGTGCCACCATCGGGTTTACGCAGCCCCATGATTGACTCAACGGCCGTTGTCTTCCCCGCACCATTGGGGCCGACGATGCCAAAGATTTCGCCTTCCTGCACGGTCAGGGAAATGTCGTCCACGGCTACCGTCGAGCCATAACTTTTACGTAAATGGGTAACTCCTATTACAGTTGTCATGATTTTTTCCTTAAGACTACAACGGATAGAGGAATGAACGGATGAAGAGGAATCTTATCCGTTTATTTTGTAATCCGTTGTAGCCTTATTTCGTTTATGAACGGCTGCCCAGCAGGATGGAAAGACCAACGGCGATGATTGAGATCGGCCAGAAGATGGCCCAGCTCAGGTTGAAGAGGAAGATAGCTACCATCGTCAAGATAATCACGCCGGGGATGACAGCGCCGCTGCTTTTGCGGGAGAGACGGCCGTTTTCTTTATAATCGTGCCACACATTCATTAAAATCGCGCCCGCCGGGATGAGCATAAACAGCGCCCACCAATTTTCAAATGAATAGTCGGTCAAATTGCTGACCATCACGGCGACGCCGACCAGAATCAAAACGACGGCAAAAACCGTGTTGTTCCCATTGGCTTCACTATATTTTTCAGTTTCCTTCAATTCGGAAATGTTGTCGTTCATTTTTGTTCTCCAATGCAAATAAACCGCAGAGACGCAGAGAACGCAGAGGGAAAGAAATTTGAGGGTTATTTTCTTTCATTTGTTGGTGTGCGCAGCTCGTGGTGTCTCCTTTATCACTAATCTTGACTACAGGATAACAATTTGAACGGAGGAAGTAACCAACCGGTGGATGGAAACGGCCGTATCAAACGACCGATTACCGAATCAACCAGATGCCATCCGGCCATCAACCAATCGGTTGATTAACATAAAACGAGCTATTTAGTTGGGGTCGAAAATATGAGGGTTTAGCGTGATGCGTGGTGGGTCATACATGACACCTGACACCTTACACGTTCTACCACCACGTCTTAAACGTCAGCGTACTTTGGCCGATGGTGCGGCCATCAGAAGCATAAACCGATGTCAACAACGCCACCGTCTGCCCGGGCGGGATGGTCAGGTCATTCAGGGGAACAACAATACGCCCTTGCCCGTCGGTCGTGCCTAAATCGAGCACGGCCGTTGTCTCACCAAACGTAATCGTCACATCGGCGGCGATGCCGTCAACCGGCCGCAGCCCCGGCGTAAAAACGGTGACGTACAGGGTTTGTTCATCATCGCTGTACAAGACGGCCTTTTCAACGGCCGTATACACATCCACCCGCTCAATTCCGGCAAAGGAAACCGGGCCTGCTATCAGCTTCATGTACATTTGTGCGCCAACAGCCCAAAAATGATCGCTACCCAACGGGCCAACCTGGACACGCTGATCCACATCGAGTTCAGGATGCCATTCTAAACGGCCGTTGACAAAATACTGCACCCGCAAATCCCCCTCATCCATCTGCGGTGAAATCGGCGGGCCAAGCAGCAAATCACCCTGATAGGCTTCATAAAACGACAAAAATTCATCCTGAACAGTGAAATCTGTTCCGGGGAAGGTGCGGCGGCGACTGGTCGCAGATACCGGGACTGGTTGGGGATTATTCACACCGGCCAGCGCCCACTCGCCCAG
>JBNKZT010000664.1:0-1951 GCA_050301775.1 Promineifilaceae bacterium (SeqCode) | reverse complement strand
TGTGTTTAGCTATTGGGCGTTGAATAGAACGGCCGTTGCCGCCTATTTCAGAAAATAACATTCGACAAGTATGCACAAATCGAAAACCGATTTCCAACCTTGAGAAAGGGAGAGAATACTAACCTATGAACCCCAAAATCGAAAAACTACGCCAGATGCGGGCCGAATCCCAAATGGGTGGTGGACCAGAACGGGTGGAAAGACAGCGGACCAAAGGCAAAATGACGGCTCATGAGCGTATTGAATTGTTATTGGACAAAGGGTCCTTCCGTGAACTTGATCCCTTTGCTGTTCATCGTGAACGCAATTTCAACATGCAAACGCAGCGCATCCTGGGTGATAGTGTGGTGACGGGCTGGGGGACGATTAACGGCCGTCTCGTCTACGTTTTTAGCCAGGATTTCACCGTCTTTGGTGGCAGTCTGGGCGAAGTTCACGCTGAAAAGATCGTTAAAATCATGGATATGGCTCTGCGCAACGGCGCGCCGGTCATTGGTCTTAACGATTCCGGCGGGGCGCGCATTCAGGAAGGCGTCGTTAGCCTGGGGGGCTACGCCGATATTTTCTTGCGCAACACTCTGGCCTCCGGCGTCGTACCCCAAATCAGCGCCATCATGGGGCCGTGCGCCGGTGGCGCGGTCTACTCTCCGGCCCTGACCGACTTCATCTTCATGGTCAAAGAAAGCAGCCACATGTTCATCACTGGTCCTGACGTCGTCAAAACCGTTACCGGCGAAGATGTGACCTTCGAGCAGTTAGGTGGCGCAAAAACTCACACCGAAGTCAGTGGCGTGGCTCATATGGCCGCCGATTCCGAAGCCGACGTCCTCTACCTCATCCGCGAGATGATAGAGTACCTGCCTTCCAACAACATGGAAGACCCGCCCTTTAAGCCCGGTAAAGACGACAATTTGCGTACCGAAGCCGTGTTGGACACCCTCGTTCCCGATAATCCCAACAAGCCCTACGATATCAAAGACGCCATCCATCTCATCGTTGACGATAGCGTTTTTTATGAGATTCAGGAAGATTATGCGGCGAACATCGTCATCGGTTTTGCCCGATTGGGCGGTTACAGTGTGGGCATCGTCGCCAATCAGCCGATGGTCCTGGCCGGCGTATTGGACATCAAGGCCAGTGAAAAAGCAGGTCGCTTTGTCCGCTTCTGCGACGCCTTCAACATCCCGCTCATCGTTTTTGAAGACGTGCCCGGCTTCCTGCCTGGTGTGGATCAGGAATACGGCGGCATCATCCGCAACGGGGCCAAGCTGCTCTACGCCTTTTGCGAAGCGACTGTGCCCAAGATTACCGTCGTCACCCGCAAAGCGTACGGTGGCGCTTACTGCGTCATGAACAGCAAACACATCCGTTCCGACCTGAACCTGGCCTGGCCTACAGCCGAAATCGCTGTCATGGGGCCGGATGGTGCGGTCAACATCATTTTCCGCCGCGAACTGGCCGAAGCCGATGACCCAGATAAACGCCGCGAGGAGCTGGTAACTGAGTATAAGGATAACTTCGCTAATCCTTACGCCGCTGCCCGGCGTGGCTACATCGACGATGTCATCGAACCCAGCCAGACCCGGCCCCGTCTCATCAATGCCCTTAACATGCTGCAAAACAAACGGGACAATAATCCGCCGAAAAAACACGGCAATATTCCACTTTAGCCGTAATCAGTAATCGGTAATCAGATTGAACCACTGATTACCGATTACCGATTACCGATTACCGAAAATGAGAACAGATGGACTATTAACCCAAAAATTTGACAAGTTGCTTATCGCCAACCGGGGCGAGATAGCCATGCGCATTTTGCGAGCGGCGCATGAGTTGGGGATTGAGACCGTAGCTGTCTACTCCGATGCCGACCGTAATGCGCCCCATGTGCGTTATGCCCACGAGGCCTATCACATCGGGCCATCTGCTGCCCGCGACAGTTATCTGGTTA
>JBNKZT010000663.1:0-1963 GCA_050301775.1 Promineifilaceae bacterium (SeqCode) | reverse complement strand
ATGCTGAAATGGGTTCGTCCCAATTGCTGGCAAAGCGCACATCGCGGTTGGTGAGAATGCCAATCAATTTGCCTTTGTCTTCCGGCGAGGTGATGGGGATACCGGAAATATGGTAACGGCCCATCAGTTCTTCGGCATCGGCCAGGGTGTTGTCGGCGCGCAGTGTCACGGGGTCCACAATCATGCCCGCCTCGGACCGCTTGACTTTGTCCACCTCTTCGGCCTGCTCTTCCGGGGATAAATTGCGGTGGATAACGCCAACACCGCCCAACCGGGCCAGACCAATGGCCAACTGCGCCTCCGTCACCGTATCCATCGCCGCCGAAATCAACGGGATGTTGAGATACAAATTACCGGCCAGGCGGGTTTTTAAATCCACGTTGGCCGGTAAGACTTCGGAATAACCAGGGGTCAACAAGACATCGTCAAATGTCAGCGCCAAAGCGCCTATTTTTTCACCAATTTCCATCTTTTTTTGCTCCTCTGTTTCATGGGCAACCTTACCTGTCATGCTGAACGAAGTGAAGCATCCCCGCGGAACAGCTAGAAAATATAGCCGTATCCAAAGCTACTACCTTGATATGTTTAGAGGGATTTTTCGCTGCGCTCAAAATGACAACTGCGTTGCAAACTCTAAAATATTTTCATACACAAATTTACGAATTTATAAACAAAAACCGAGCTTGCTAAATTGGGCCATCGAATCTGGTCGGATGGCTCTTTTAACAAACTCGGCTGCTAACGTACAAATTGTCTGAAATGCGTCGCCGTGGGAGGGCGGAGTTTCAACTTCCTTTTGCTAATTGCGGCGTGGTTTGGGTTTGATGGGGCGCTTGCGCTTGCTGCCCACTGCCTCAGGCAGTCGATCCATTTTCTTGAGCACCAGCCAGACACCGACCAGGGCAATCACAAATGCGGCCAGCATGGAATAGGTCAGGAAGGAGTTGCCGATGGTAGGTTGATCGGGCCGGAAGAATTCGATCCAGGTGCGATTACCACCCCACCAGACGAGGAAGAAACCAAACAGGGTGCCCGGTTCCCATTTGTCACGGAAACGGCCGTTTAGCCACGTCAACAACAAAAAGCCCACAAACAGGGCAATTGACTCATACAAAAAGGTGGGATGAAAACGCGTGGTATCCGCCGGATAGACCGACAGATCGGCGTATTGGGCAATGCGGAACTGCGGCTCGATGAGAATGCCCCAGTTGGTGCCCGTTGGCGGGCCATACAGCTCCTGGTTGATGAAGTTGCCCCAGCGGCCAATAGCCTGGGCCAGCAGCAGCGCGGGACCGGCCACATCGGCATAATGCCAAAACTTGAGCCGCCGCCAGGTGACGTAAAACCACCCCACCATGGCCGCACCAACAAAACCACCCAAGATATTGACACCGCCGGCACGGAAGTTCAGCACCTGCCCCAGCGAACTATAAGATGCACCATCAATAACATCCAAAATGACATAGGTGATGCGGGCAAACAGATAACCGGCAAAGACAACCAGAATCAGTCCGTTGTAAAATTCGTCAATGGCCTTGACGCCCAGCTGCCGCTTTTGCAGCTCGCGGGCTGCCCACCAGGCTCCCAGAGCAATGCCAATGACGATGATGATACCGTACCAATAGATTGGCAAATTCTCGCCAAGGCTGGGGAACCAGTTCTGAAAAAATCCGGGTAGGGGAATGCGAAACGCTACCCGGTCAATATTGATTGCATCAAACATCTTACTTTTTCCTCTCTCTTTAGCATGTTAGGATCGTTGCTTTTTTATCACGAATTAGACGAATAACCGAATTACACGAATTTTAGTCAATGTAGCCCAGAGCCCGCAGGCGGCGGGTCATGTTGTCATCAAGTTCGATCTGGCTGCCAGCCGTGACTTGCGCTTTTTGTTGGGAAACGGCCGTTACCAATCTACTCATCTCTTTCTGCATTGGTTCAACGATAGACGGCCGTTCTGCCA
>JBNKZT010000662.1:0-1995 GCA_050301775.1 Promineifilaceae bacterium (SeqCode) | reverse complement strand
ATCGGCCGGCACTGCAACAAATACACCTCGCCACGTGCATACGCACTTTCGACATCAACCGGATGGTCCATCGTGACTTCCAATGTTCGGGCAAGCTTTGCCAGTTCAACAACGCGCTCATCGTTCAAGGCGGCTTCCTTCCGCAGGAAGTGCGGTACATCTACCTCGCGCGTGCCACCCGGAGCCGAGACGGTCATCCGGTGTTTGTCAGCAATAATCCGCTGGGTAATTGTCAAATCCGACTTGCGCACGATAAACGTATCCGGCGTGACCGTCCCACCGACGATGCTTTCCCCTAATCCCCAACTGGCGTTGATCATGATTTCATCATGACTGCCGGTGATTGGATTGGCACTGAAGACCACTGCGGAGACATCCGCCGCGACCAACTGTTGGACGAGCACAGCCAACTGCAAGCGCTCTCCTGAAAGCCCTTGCTTACGGCGATATTCCAGCGCCCGCTCAGAACGAGCGGATTCCCAGCAACGTGTTACCGCTTGCATAATTGAATCCACGCCCACAATGTTGAGAAAGGTCTCGTGTTGCCCTGCGAAGGATGCGGCGCTCCCATCCTCATCCACTGCGGAGGAGCGCACCGCCACGACGAGTTCGGGCAGGCTATGACAGGCCATCAAGCCGGCGACAGCCTGGGCAATTTCGTCGCGCAGCTCACGCGGATGCGCCTGCTCCATCACCGTCCAGGGAATGCAAAAACCATCCGGCACACGCTGGTGCATTCTGGCAAGGCGGCTGAGATTGGCCGCCTTGCCTCCCACCAGGGCCGCATCGAACGATTTGGGGTCACCCAACCAGAGCAGATTCATGGTCAGTCTCCTCAACAATCACACGTGCCGTACCGGCATCTCCATCCACTTCTAACCATTGCCCATTGTGGAATGTGCTCGTCGCATAGCCCGTGCCAACCACCGCCGGGATGCGATACTCGCGGGCGACAACGGCGCTGTGCGACAGCACCCCACCGGTGTCGGTGACAATAGCCGCGGCTGTGGCGAACAAAGGCGTCCACGGCGGCTCCGTCGATTCGGTTACCAGTATGTCCCCCGGCTGTAGTTTACCTGCCTCTGCCAGAGAATGAATCACCCTGGCTGTGCCACGCACCACCCCGGCTGAACCGGGCAAGCCTTTTACCTTGTTCGCATCACCGTTGTTGGCGTTTTGGGGGGTCAACTCACCCTTGAACAAAGCGCGGATCATAGGGCCGCCATCGCTCATCTCAAAAGCGGGCGGCGTGCCCAACATCGGCGGCGGGGTCACGCGGCTAAAGCGCTCCACCTCGGCCCTGCGCTCCTGTACCAGGCCCTGCATTGGAATGTCTCGCTTGTTCTGTAGTTCATCCGGCGTGAGGTAGAATACATCGTTTACCGCTGCCAGGGTTCCAATCTGGGCAAACCGCTGTCCAAATTCCAGGATGAGCCGCCGGACGTGATAAAACAGGCGCTGGTCAATCCAGAAGTTGTGGTCCTCATGGACGATGGTGGCGATCTGGGCCGCCTCCAACAACGTTTCAAAGCGGGTGACGATGGGCTGTGGATAACCGGTAAGTTTGGCGCGTGCCTCGGCCACCGCTTTCTCGCGCTCGGCGACCAGCGTAGCTGGTTCCATTTCGGGCCGAGGTTCGGACTGTGCGAGGTACGCCTGCAAATATTCGATTGCGGGTGTCGGATATTCGATCCAGCTTGGCTCTCCCAACGCAAAAACAGAATTGAGCCGCTGACCATAATCATCCAGCCAAACGCGCAGATCGGCCAGGAACTGCCGGCTCGCAGCGGATTTTTCCAGAGCGGAGATCACGTCGCTCGCTGTGTACTCGGAAAGAATCGCCCGCACCTCGGGTGTGGTTCGGGCGGCGCGGCTCAAGCGCCACAGTGCGCGGTCGCCTTCTACGGTCTTGTTGTCAAAGCCTTGTAAAAGTCGCAGTGCATCCAACGTGGTGGTGCCCTCAAATAATTCGCAGTACAACTCCTCAAACTGGCT
>JBNKZT010000661.1:0-2008 GCA_050301775.1 Promineifilaceae bacterium (SeqCode) | reverse complement strand
GGTCTACTGCTCAACTTCCACTCCACTCTCTTGAAAAAAGGCATCAAACGCATTGCCCTCAATCTCTAAAATCTCTGCGCTCCGCGTCTCTGCGGTTAAATTCAGGAGAAACCATGATCAACTTCATCCGACCAGACATTGCTGAGATGGAACCATATACGCCGATTGTGCCGTTTGAGGTGTTGTCGGCGCGGCTGGGGCGGGAGCCGGAAGCCATTGTGAAGCTGGATGCCAATGAGAATCCGTACGGGCCGTCGCCGAAGGTGTTGGCTGCGCTGGGTAACGGCTGTTTCTACCACATCTACCCCGATCCCGAATCCAGCCAACTGCGAGAGGCGCTTAGCGCCTACACTGGTGTCCCCAAAGCGCGTCTCATGGCCGGGGCCGGGGCCGACGAGTTGATTGACCTGGTTTTACGCGTTGTGCTTTCGCCAGGGGACGTGGTCGTGGATTGTCCGCCGTCGTTTGGCATGTATCCGTTTAGTACGGCCGTTAACGCTGGCCAGTACGTCGCCGTGCCCCGGAATGATGATTTTAGTTTGGATGTGGCTGGGGTGGAAACGGCCGTTACCCGCCACAACGCCAAAGTTCTCATCCTCTGCTCGCCCAACAACCCCGATGGCAGCCTCATCAACGACGACGACCTGCGCCGCCTGCTGGCTCTGCCTGTCCTGGTCGTGTTGGATGAAGCATACGTTGATTTTGTGGGGATTTCTAACCGCAGAGACGCAGAGGGCGCAGAGCAAAAAATGACAAAAACCTCCGCGCCCCTCCGCGCCTCTGCGGTGAATTCCTCTCGTCTCAACTGGGTCATGGAGTATGATAATCTGGCGGTTTTGCGGACGTTTAGCAAGCTAGCCGGACTGGCTGGACTGCGGGTGGGCTACGGCGCGTTCCCGGAGTGGCTGCTGCCGCACATGTGGAAAATCAAACAGCCCTACAACATCAACGTCGCCGCTTCGCTGGCCGCCCTGGCCGCGCTGCAAGACCGCGATTGGCTGCACGAAAAAGTCGCCCTCATCGTCCAAGAACGGGAACGGATGGTGGCTGAACTGGCCCAATTCGACTGGCTGCAAGCCTATCCCAGCCAGTCCAACTTCGTCCTTTTTCGCGTTTTGGGCCGGGATGCGCGACAATTGAAGCTGGACTTAGAGCAGCACGGTGTCCTGGTCCGCTACTTCAATAAACCGGGCCTGGACAACTGCATCCGCATCAGCGCCGGCCGCTCAGAAGATACGGACAAATTAGTCAGTGCGTTACAGGAATTGGCATGAGCATCGACACCTATCAAGCCAGACAAAACCAGATTTACCGGCAGTTCCAAACAGCGATGGAAGCCCTGCCAGCGGTACAGGCTTCGCCGCTCGTCGCCGAACCGGCGGCGGGCTACATCGTGGCCTGGCTCCATGCCGATGCGCTGATGGCTCAATTGGCCCAGGTGAATGGTCAAATCAACGAAATCGTGCCTGTCATGCGTTTTGATGAGAGCAACGCCCACACGACGATCACCGTCTACCAATTACAGTCGGCGGCTGCGTTTCAACTGAATGAGCAGACGTTACAATCATTGACCGCAGCTTGTTTGGAGATGGACGATTCGCTTTTGCAGACGGTGCGCATCTGGTTTGACCAATGGTTATTCAAAGAAGATGCAGTCATCGCCGCCGGTCAGCCCAATGACGCTTTTTGGCAGGTGGGCGAGGCGTTGCGAAACGCAGGCAAAAAGCATAATCTTGATTTGCGAATGCCCTGGGGAGCGCATATCACCGCCGCCCGCTACCTGGCGGATTCCGATAAGGTGGCAGAATTGACCACTTTATTGCGCCAGACGTCGGGATTGGGCGAAAGTCGACCCCAAGCTGTTGTCGTTGGGCATTTTACTTGTAGTCAGGCAGGACTGTCGCTTAACAGGCACACGATTAGAAGGATTTAGATAATGGGACGAACTGCAACGATTCACCGTCGAACGGGCGAAACCGACGTCACGATTACGATCAACCTGGATGGA
>JBNKZT010000660.1:0-2014 GCA_050301775.1 Promineifilaceae bacterium (SeqCode) | reverse complement strand
GGACCCAGCCCAACCCTTCCAACGCCATCCACAATGGTTCCCGCCTCGTATCCTGAATAACCAGGGGCTGCCGGGCCTTCACGATCCGTTCTTCCAATGGCACGGCATAAAGTGGCTGCAAAAAATTGGCAATCGCTTCCTCACCGCCAAATTTTTCATACCCCTGCCAGCGAGCCGAACGCAGCATATCCCCTTCCACCAGGAGAATGTTGGCCGTTTTGAAAGGAACCACTCGCCGGGCGCGCCTTAGGATTTCATCGAGAACGGCCGTTGGGCTGGTTTGCGAAGTAAGCGCCAGGGTAATCTCGGTCAACGTCTCAGCCAAGAGACGCTGTTCGTGTTCCGCCGCCAGCAGCCGTTCTCGTTCCGCTTCCGCCTCTTGATGAACAGTAACATCAATGCCGGTGCTGACGATATACTCGATTTCCCCCGCCTGATCGCGCAGGGCTTTAGTTGACCAGGCTATCAAACGGCGTTTGCCCCCTTTCGTCAGCCAATGGCATTCATATACGCTGACCTCATCCCCTTCTTGCACCTGCTGAAAAACAGTTTTAGTCAGTTCCACACCCCCCGCCGTCAAAAATAAATCCCAGACCGGTTTTTCTTTTACTTCTTCAAAGCTGTAGCCGGTCACCTGCTCACAAGTCCGATTGAAGCGCACGATACGGCCGTCAAGCTCAAACAACACGACCATGGCCCCCGACGTTTCCAAGACGGTCGAGATGAAGTTACGTTCTTGGCGCGAATCACGGATGCTGCGATCTAGGCTATGAATTAAAAAGGAAACGGTCAGCAGCATGGCTACGCTGAGCAGCAGGAAGACAATACCACTGGTAATCCAGATCAAAGGCGCAGTCGACTGTGGCATCGCGTCAGAGGAAACAACCAGGATTCCGGCTGACCAAAACCAGCCAGCCACGGCTATGGTGAGCACACTCAGGGCCAGGGCAAACAAACTGCGGCGCAAATCATAGAAAATGGCCGTCATGGCGATGAACGTGAACAAAAAGAGACGGCCGTCACCGGCAATCCCAGCCCGCATAATCCCAACAGCCCCTAACGCATAAACCGTAGCCAAAATAATACTGGACCGCAATTTGAAGCTGAATTCTCTGCGGAAGGTAATGATGCCCATCACGACTGCCGCCAACAGGTAACTGCCTACAAGGATTAAGGTTGGTAACGGCCGTTCCTGCAACGCCTGAGACTGCACAACACTGTATACGCCAGCCAGCAGCGCCACAGCCCAAACCACAAACGTCACCCGCAGGATGCCATTCAAAACCCGCTCCCGCCATTCAGATAATGATTCCGGCAAGGTGATCTGATTTTGGGACAGTGATGTACCTTTTCCTAAAGGAATTGCCAAGTGTTTACTCCTGCAACGTCATAAACAAAGTAAACGAAATGAGTGACAATCACTTCTCATAACGCCTTCAGTTCAAGATTGGAACATTTCTGATCACGTAATAACAGAGATCAGCAAAGAAAATGGCCCAATCTCCATTTGAACTATTTATCAGAATAACTGATACAGCTTGATTATTACCTTACATAGACAGCCGGATTTCGGTCGGAAAATACGGGAATTCGAGCGCGTATTTCGCTCACTTTTTCCAAATCGATTGCTACAGTCAAAAGAGTCGGCGTGTCACCAGCCTCAACGACAGTCTCCCCCCAGGGATCGATGATACACGAATGACCAAAGAACGTCGTGCCCTCAGTCGTACCCACACGATTACAGGCCACGATATACATCTGGTTTTCAATCGCCCTGGCCCGCAGCAGCGTTTGCCAATGAGCCAGGCGGGGATAGGGCCATTCCGATGGTAAAAAAACAATTTTCGCCCCGTCCAGTGCATAGGCCCGGAACAGTTCCGGGAAACGCAAATCGTAACAAATGGCTAACCCGCTTTCGCCCCAGGGTGCCTGCACCAGGCAACGGCCGTTGCCCGGCGTCAAATAATGATGCTCATCCATCAACTGGAATAAGTGGACTTTGTTATACGTGCCT
>JBNKZT010000659.1:0-1999 GCA_050301775.1 Promineifilaceae bacterium (SeqCode) | reverse complement strand
CGGTACGGCCGTGGGCGCTGGCGGCGCGGCCAGGCTGCCCGATTTGTAGGCTGTGCTCATTTGGGCTGTTAGCTGTAAATAGTAATTGCCAAATTCGACGCTGGGTTCGATCATGCTGCCTTCCGGCCACTCGTTGTAGGAAGTGATGATTAGCATGTCCGGCGAACTGGAGGCAGCGCCGCCGAAGCTGGCCTGGTAATAAGCGCCATCGGCCCGATCCCGGACAAAAGAGGCGTCGCCGCGACCCAGCAGGCTGTCGTTCCAGCCGGGCATGGCGGTGGCAACCCAGTATTTGTAACCACCGTAAGTGGCCGATGCGGCGCGGGTGTTGGCGGCCCAGGTAACGGCCGTGCCCGCCGGATTATCTGACCAGGCTGTGTTATACAAATGCAGGCCATCAAATGCATTTAAGTAAGCCGTATTGCCCCCCTCGGCAATCCAGATCGAATTCCGATCCGGGTCAACCGTGCTGCGAATCGTCACCCATTCATCGGCCGTCAGCAGCCAGTTGGCCCAAAAGAAAATGACCGGTTTTCCATCCACCCGCAGATAGGCTGGATGATTGACGTGGGTTTGTAACAGCGTTCGCAGGGCGTTAATCCGGGCGTCGTTAGTGGTCATAAAGGGGCTGCCGACTTCAAAATCAACGGCCGCCTTAAAGCCGGAAGCATTGGCGATGTTCAGCAGCGCCTGAAAATTGGTTTCCGTTTGATTGTTTTCGGTCTGTGGCCCGTACCAACTTTGGACAAAGCCGTCAATCCCGGCCGATTGGGCCTCGTTCACGTGCCGCTGAATCGTGGCCGTGTCCCAAGAATTGTAGGTTTGAATGGGTTGAAACGGTGTGCGCCCCGGCCCAAACGAGTCTGTGTTGAACCAGGCATAGTAAAAAGCCAGCACCAGTCTGGTCTGGCCCTGGGCTGTGGAAGATGGGACCGAGCGGCTCAACCCAATCAGGAGCAAAAACGCAAAAAACGCAAATCGTACAAGGTGAGACGTGTGATGCGCTGGCTGGTTTTGGCTCCCGGCCCGCTTTCTTATATCTTTATTGCGGGCCAACATAACGATACTCAAGTGAGGGAGTCATAAATTCGCCCATGAGGGTTACGATGCGATCTGCTTCTGATTGCGAGGCCAGGCTGCTGACTCCCAATAAAAGCTGGCTTAAACCCGTGAGATGTTCGTATTCCACGATACGGGGATCGCCGCTGATCCCGCCCAATTCGGCGGCTTTGGCAATGGCAGCCTCGAGATTGCCCAGTTCATCGACCAGTCCATTCTCAACTGCCTGACGGCCGCTGTAGACACGGCCGTCTGCCAATTGCCGCACCGTTTCTATGTCCATTCCCCGGCCGTCAGCCACAATTTCGACAAACATCTCATACGATTCGTCGATCAGTTCCTCAAAAATTTGCTGCTGTTCTGGGGTAATATCTTCCCAGGTGCTGCCCATTGACTTGTTGGGACCGCTGGTGAATAAAACGACATCAACGCCAATATCATCTATCAATTCTTTAGCATTGTATAAGGTCATAATGACGCCAATGCTCCCAGTGAAAGTGTCTGGCCGGGCAAAGATGTAGTCAGCCGGGGCGCTAATCTGGTAGCCGCCAGAAGCAGCCAATCCGGCCATGCTGACGACAACCGGTTTTTCGTAGTCGCGGATAACTTCATAAATCTGGCTGGCCCCGGTGACCGTTCCGCCAGGGCTGTCCACGCGTAAAACGATGGCTTTGACGGCATTATCTTGGGCCGCCGCATCCAAATCGGCAATCACGACCCCGCTGGTGGTCGATCCGGCAAATTCGGTGCTGTCGCTGCTGGTGATAACCCCTTCAACCCGAACAATGGCCACGGCATCACCGCTGCCACTGCTGGCAACGCTGCTGCCGCCCAGCAAACCAATGCTGGCCACAGAAGTAAACAGGAGGACGGCACAACTGCAAACCGGCAGCATAAAACCCACGATCACGCTCAGTAAAATCCACAAGGGCGTCCGGCT
>JBNKZT010000658.1:0-2022 GCA_050301775.1 Promineifilaceae bacterium (SeqCode) | reverse complement strand
CCACTAAAATGACCTGCACCGGTTCGCCGCCAAACTGCGGGCCGGGTGTAAAGTAACTGACGCCAAACGCCGCCAGCCGGTGGCCGGTCAGGGTCAGATAGGGCAGTGTGTAACCCAGACCGCGCAGCAGCAGCCACCAACGGCCGTTCAACGTCAGCAGCACAACCACATTGGCCAGGATCAGAACGCCGATTTGCCAGCCGCGCAGGTGGCTAAGCGCCGCCCAGGTCTCATTCAGCGGAATGGTATTAACGATCCAGGCCAGCAGGCCCAAACCTAAAATCCAGGGTAAGAGGTGAAGAAACGGCCGTTTTTGAATCATAAAATCTGTGAATTGCCTTTTTATGAGAAATCAAAAAGTTATGCTATCATATACATAACCATATCTGTAAGGTGTGCGATGAAACGAACAACCATCATGGTGGAGGAAAAACTTCTCCACGAAATACAACAAATCGCCCAGCAAAAAGAGCAGTCCGCTTCCAGCATTATCCGGGAAGCGCTGGCCGCCTACGTAACCGATCAACATGCCCAAAACCCGCCGCCCAATCCACTGCTCGACCTGATTGGCCTGGGGCACAGCCCGGAGCCGACGGATGTAGCCGATGGCGGTGATGAGGCGATGCTTGCCGAAGCGGTTGACCCAATACAAGGCTGGAGCGTGAATGATGAGTCTGTTGGTTGATACCAGTTTTTTGTTTGCCTTAATGAACAGCAACGACCGCCATCACGCTGCCTGTGCGGAAACGGCGCGCACGGTAACAGGCCGCCTCATCATACCGCTGACCGTTTTGCCAGAAATCGCTTATTTGCTGGACAGCCGCCTGGGCCATCATGTCATGCGCCAGTTTGTTCATCAAATTACGCAGTCCATCTGGACGCTGGCCGCTCCGGATACGCCGGATTTGGCGCGAGCGGCGGCCATTTTAGACCAGTATCAGGACAGCCGGCTTGACTTTGTGGATGCGACTCTGGTGGCAATCGCCGAGCGGCTGCACGTCGAGCGAATTTTAACCCTGGACCGGCGGCACTTTCAATTGATACGGCCGTCCCATTGCACCGCCTTTGAACTCCTGCCAACTAATCCTTGAAAAAGGACACTGATTCACACGGCTAAACACAGATTGACTCTTAAATTCAAAATCCGTGTTTAGCCGTGGCCCATCAAAAACATTGTTATTCTCCGGCACGACGGACCATGAACCGCTCTTCCGGTCGCCACAGGGAAAGTGGGCCGGTTCCCAACAGCATCAAGGCGATTACACAAGCCAGCGCGACACCATTACTCATTGTTAGCCCGCGCGTAATCACGTCAAAGCCAATGGGGAAGACGAGCAGGAGGGAAAACAGCCGCCCCATCACGCCCAGGGCAACGGCCGTACCCGCTACCAGCAAAACCAGCACCCAACCCATCGCCCACAAACTCGGCTCAGGTAGATGCCAGCTCATAAATAAATCAACCCAGGCGGTGGGCTGCCAGATGGGTGCTAAATGGGTCAGAATAACGGCCGTTCCTCCCACCAGCCCCAATCGCCAAGGCGGCGGCAGCCAGTATGTGGTCAGTCGAACAATATGGTGGCGGGCGCGTTGGTAACTGGCTGTTTGTGGATCGATCTGGCCAATCGCCACCAGCCAATCACGCAGAAAGGAAACGGCCGTGGCTCCCGCAAAAATCGTACCCGCAACCGTTACACCGGAAGCAGGTAGGATGGGCCACAAAACGGCACTCATAAAACCCATCTGAAACCCGGCAAAGATGCGCCGATGGACGCTGGACGGAATGGCATGAACCGGTAAACTACGTTTCCCGCGCCACCACAAGCCAAAAACGAACAAGTAGCGGGCCAATCCCAGGCTCAGATACCAGATTGGAAGCTGCCCATACCAGACGGCCAGCAAGCTGACGACCAGCATTCCCAAACCGTCAAATTCCATATCCAGCCGTGCTCCTAATTTGGTGGAGTGGTTGGTGATGCGGGCCAGATAGCCGTCCAGATAGTCGGCAATGTCGGCGGTGGTGTA
>JBNKZT010000657.1:0-2025 GCA_050301775.1 Promineifilaceae bacterium (SeqCode) | reverse complement strand
GTCGCCGCCGGTAATGACATCGACGCCGTCGTCGCTTCCAATGATGGTACGGCTCTCGGCGCGTTGCAGGCGATGAAAGCCCAGGGTCTGGCCGGTGTGGTGCCGATCTCTGGCCAGGATGCCACGGCTGATGGCGTCAACAGCATCATCAAAGGCGAACTGACGGTTTCTATCCTCAA
Organism: Promineifilaceae bacterium (SeqCode); assembly: GCA_050301775.1. GTDB lineage: Bacteria > Chloroflexota > Anaerolineae > Promineifilales > Promineifilaceae > JACKCC01. The sequence goes on along the minus strand of JBNKZT010000657.1, from coordinate 1,846 downwards.
GGACATCCGTGACCTCTCTCCGTTGGCCGTGAACATCATGGACCAGCTCATCAAGGGTGAAGCGGTGGAAGGCCTGCAAAGCTACACGATGGCTGAACTGACCAACGACCCCTCCAAAGCAGGCGAAGTTGAATGTTACTTCCTGCCGGTGCAGCAAGTGAATGTTGATAACGCCTACGACCTGGTTGTTGCCAGCGAGTTCCAGAGCTACGATGATGTCTATCGTGACATTCCTGAAGGTGACCGTCCAGAACGGCCGTAACTTCAGCATCATCTAACTAAATCACCCGGCTCCCTTCTTCATTGCAGGGAGCCGGGTTTGTGTAAAAATGTGGTAATCGTATAAAATTATCTTAATTCATAACCTGCCCCCAGAAAATCACCCCAAACGCCAACAAGGCTATGATAATCAAACAATCTGGGGAAATTCGGGAATAGATGAGAAAGCGTGGTTAAACCCAAATTAACCATCAGATGGAACAACCGACCACACACTGGAGGAGAGTTTAGTGAGCGACGATATCATCCTTGATATACAAAACGTTACAAAAGAATTTCCTGGCGTTACCGCACTGAGTAATGTGTCCATCCAAATAAAACGCGGTGAGATTCATGGTCTTTGTGGCGAGAACGGGGCCGGCAAATCAACTTTAATGAAAATTCTATCTGGCGTGTATCCTTATGGCACCTACAGTGGCAATATTGTTTTCAATGGCCAGGAGTTAAAACTTGAACACAGTGCTATTCGTCAGGCCAGCGAGTTGGGCATCGCCATCGTTCATCAAGAGTTAACCCTGGTTCCCAGCATGACCGTTGGTGAAAACGTTTACCTGGGGAAAGAGCCAATTGAAAGGGGAGCTATTAACTGGAACAAAGTTTACGCCGACACCAGAGAAATTCTACGGCGTTATAATCTCGACGTTTCCGCTCGCTCTGTCATTCAGATGCTGGGTGTGGGTAAAATGCAAATGGTCGAAATCGCCAAGGCGCTTTCCGAGGACGCCCAGGTGCTCATTTTAGATGAGCCAACCAGCGCCTTAACCGAAGCCGAAATCGACAAGTTAATGGAAATCCTGAAGATATTGAAGGAACATGGCGTTACTTGCATTTACATAACGCATAAGCTGAATGAATTTTTCCGCATAACCGACAATGTTAGCGTGCTGCGTGATGGTGAAAAAGTTATTACTAAACCAACCCGTGAATTAACAGAAGAAATGTTAGTTAACTACATGGTTGGCCGTCAGATGAAAGAGCGTTTCCCCAAGGGCAATCGCCAGCCAGGCGAAATCATGTTTGAGGTAAACGATCTTCATGCGGTTGATCCCAATAATCCCAGCCGCAAAGTTGTGAACGGAGCCTCCCTTGACCTGCGCCGGGGCGAAATTTTGGGTATTGCTGGGCTAATGGGTTCTGGCAGAACCGAATTGGTAACAACAATATTTGGCGAATATGGCAAAGTTACCGAAGGGCAAATCCGTTTAGAAAATAAAGAGACTAAAATTAACAGCGCCCGTGATGCGATTGAACATGGCATTAGCCTGGTTCCAGAGGACCGCAAAGGTCAAGGATTAGTTCTTATCCAATCGATTTTGGAAAATATTTCCTTGCCCAATTTAAACCAATTTGCTGGATTTTTCCGCCTGGATAAAGATGCGGAATTGGATGCCAGTATGAAACAAGCCAAAAGTTTGGCGATCAAGGCACCTAATCTGCAGGTGCCTTGTACCTCGCTTTCCGGCGGTAACCAGCAAAAAGTAGTTATTTCTAAGTGGCTTATGTCCAAACCTAAGGTTCTGATTATGGATGATCCTACACGAGGTGTGGATGTCGGAGCCAAATATGA
>JBNKZT010000656.1:0-2038 GCA_050301775.1 Promineifilaceae bacterium (SeqCode) | reverse complement strand
TAATTGCTACCGGAGCCAGAGCTGTTCCCCCACCCTATCCCAACGCGGATCTGAAAGGAGTCGTTTACCTCGATACGCTCGAAGGCACATTATCCCTAATGAAACAGGCAAACCGGCGGCGGCGGGCTGTCGTCGTAGGCGGCGGCATCACGGCGCTGGAAATGACCGAAGGCCTGGCCCATCATGGCGTGGATACCCATTATTTCCTGCGCCGCGACCGGCTGTGGGGCAAGGTATTCAACGACACCGAAGCCAAACTGCTGGAAAAACGGATGCGCGAACATCATGTCAACATCCATTACAACACTGAAGCCGTGGAAATATTGGGGGATAGAAAAGGTCGTGTCCGGGCTGTCCGCCTGGCGAGCGGCGGCGAATTCAAATGTGATCTCGTCGGCATAGCGATTGGCGTGAAACCCCTGCTTGATCTTGTTAAAAACACACCCATCAAGATCGACCGGGCCATTCTGGTTGACGAATTCATGCAAAGCAGCGTACGCAACGTCTATGCCGCCGGTGACTGCGCTCAAGTGTACGATCCCTGGGCAAACAAGCATGTGCTCGATATTCTCTGGCCTAGCGCGGTAGCAGAAGGTCATGCGGCCGCCCTGAATATGTGTGGTCAGCAGCAGCCCTATGAAAAAGGAAGCCCGTTTAATGCCTGTCTGCTTTACGGGCTGCATATTGCCACGATGGGCCAGATCAACCCGCGTCCCGACGACAGTGATGATGGGCCAGAAGTTCATCAGTTTCTGTCACGTGGTTCCTCAGAAGTTTGGTTTTCCCGCCCGCGCCACTATGCCAGCGCCTGGGCCGAAGATGGTGAGAACACCCTGCGCCTGGTGCTGGATGGTGATTTGTTAGTCGGTGCGCTGGTGGTCGGTGAACAAAGCACGGCCGATCCCTTGCGTTATATCATTGAAAACAGGATTAATTTCCGCGAAATACACCCCGATTTATCCGTTGGCGGCCCGGCCTTAAAAAGGAGTTTGCAGCAATTCTGGACCAGTATGAACCAGAATCAGGCCAGGTCTTACCCGAATCCCAAAAACATTTTTGTCGAGTGATTCCTGATACATACAGGCTTGAAGTTTAGGACATCTACCCGTCCTGAGTTTGATGCGGGTTAAGTCAACAAAAACAGGAGAGGTGAAATATGCCGTGGCGAAGAATACTTTTAATTACATTAGCCGTTATCATATTTCTTGGAGTTGTAGGCAGTGCAGCAACGTACACAATCGCTGCCCGAGACCCGTTTCTACCGGGCGACTGGCTGTTTACTGCCCAGATTTGGTCAGAACAAACCTGGAGCTTGGCATTTAACAAAGACCCGGTACAGCGGGTGGCTATCTTGCTAACGATTCTGGAACGCCGCCTGGACAATTTAGAAGCGCTGCAAGGAACAGAGCGAGAATTACACGCTCTCTATTACGTGGATGCAGCGCTCGATCAGGTGCTGGCGGCGCTTAACGAACTGCCAGAAGATGAGCGAGCCGGATGGGATGCCCGGCTGCTGATCATGACGGATCGGGCGCTGGCTTTGATGGATGGGTTAGATATCATTCAAGCAGATCCCATGGACACGGCCGTTGCCACCCTCCTCACCAAATTCCAATCTTTACAACAAATCGCCAGCAACATTAACAGCAGTCCTGAAGATTGGAAGAACCTGTTGGCGCTGCGGTCTAATTTTGCCAACCCATCTAAACCAGCATCCGAAGAAGAATCAGGCTTCACCCTGCTGGCCAATTTCCGCAACGTGCCCTTTTTACAAGGGCGCGTGAATCACAACTTCTTTCCTTTGCAGGGCGGCCATGCCAACATCGACTGTGAAACCTGCCATACAACAGGCGACTATCGAGGAACGGATGCCCGTTGTATTGCCTGTCATGCTGAGGACGATGACCACGATGGGGCAAATGGTACTGAATGCGCTATTTGTCACAACATCAGCTCCTGGAAGGACGTGACTTACGACCATAGCTTCATCGGCAACCAGGATTGTTCAGCCTGCCACAATCCACCGGCCAACCACTTT
>JBNKZT010000655.1:0-2039 GCA_050301775.1 Promineifilaceae bacterium (SeqCode) | reverse complement strand
CTGCAATCCTGACGTATTGCTGGGATGAGTGGCTAGGCTTCTTCTACAGCGTGGATCTCAATCTTGAACCGGTTCCCACATACACGCAGCCGGAACTGCATTTCGGCATGCCGCGCGATTGGCCCTGCCTGATCCAGCGAATTGGCGTGTGGTCAGGGTTTATGGCGCTCTGGGCTGGCATTGCCACCCCGGAGCAGGCCGAACGCGTGGTCCATGAACATTATGAGAATCCGCAAACCTTTGGCGCGCCCTACGGCGTACGGACGCTCTCCAGAATGGAACCGATGTATAATGTGCGAGGCACCGGGAATCCCTCGTCCTGGTTAGGGCCGATCTGGGGGATCGCCAATTATTTGACTTTTCGCGGCTTTGTGCGCTACGGCCTCGATGACGCCGCGCGGGATCTGGCGATCAAAACTATCCGCCTCTTTGGCCGCGATTTCGAACGCTTCGGGGCGCTACACGAATACTATCAGCCGGAGAATGGCGAACTCATTCTAAATCGCGGATTCCAGAACTGGAATTATCTTGTGCTGAATATGATTGCCTGGTTAGAAAATATGCCGGTGGTCGAAGAATTTTAAGGATAGCAGGAGTGCCAATCTTTAGTGTAAGAACCGCACGGAAGGTTGGCGCTCCTGTAAGCTTCCGCAACATGGCATGATTTTCAGCATTGTTACAGCACTACCAACGTCAGATCGTCATTGACCTCCGAATGGTGTTTCATCAACCCAATCCCATGGGCGAACCTTGCGGTAATGATGATCCCAACTTGCTGCTCGTGGAAATACAACGGCAGCATGACTATGCTATTCACTTGCTTTCGCCATCATGTGCTTTCATTCCAATAAACGGGTATATACTATAACTAATTGTCAAGTTAAAATTTCACACAATTTATTGTAACGCAAGTTTCGCAATAAAAAAATGACCATGCCCGTAGATAGGGGCCTAACAGAATTTTTCTAGCTACACTCTCTCCACCCCCCTATATGTTTCCTCGGATGTTGGCTGAGGTAATTACCGGGATCTTGAGCAACGTAAAGAGCTGCTTGTGCCTCGCTGAGAGCGTTGACAGGTCAACCTGTCGAGTGCCATTCAGAGAAAAGATGCCTGCCGAAATGGTCCCCAGCTTTCGCCAGACTTCTTGAAGGCTGCCCACCTCATTCGTGTGGTTCTTCTCGTGACGCTCAAGCACGGGAGCTAACCGCTGCCGAATCTCCCAGATGACCCGATACGCGAGAAAACACCCAAAGATATAGCCGCGCACATGCTGTTCCGTCCACACCCGAATCGGACGAACCTCAATGTCGGTGGTTTTCATCGTCCGAAACACGTGTTCGACATATTTCAAGTCTTTATACTGCTGTTGAAGTTGTGCAGGGGACAACCGGCTTACGTGGACATTTGATCGGATCACATAACAGCCATCAAGCTTGGCGTATCGGTCGATCTCAGCGGTCTTTCGGGACGAGGAAACGGAGCCTTTATCATAGCTGACCTCAAAGAATCGCTCCACCCCCCAGCGGTTAATCCAGCGGTGTACTCGCCTGGCAATCGCCTCTTTGCGCTTCAATCTCCCCTGTTTCACACTGGTGGCGATGCCCTCCAGTTTTTCTTCCGTCAACGCCAACAGCCGCTCCCGAGTTGCCGCATCCTCAGCGTGCCGGTGCGGATTGTAACACACGACATAGCGCACGCCCTTATGCATGACCTCCACCAGGTGGTGATGGTCAACCAGGTCCGGCTGGAGCGGGTGCTGGTCGTCTTGAGCCACCTGGAGCAGTTCTCGCCGCTTTAACGCGGTGATATACGAAAAGCGCTCCCACCAGCCCTCCTGGTCGAGTTCGTCAATGCGAGCGGAGGTCACCATGCCCCGGTCGCCGACAAAAATAAATTCCTGCACCTGGAGCTGATCGCGCAGCGTCAGAAGTTGATCCCGTACCGTCGTCTGATCCGAGGTATTGCCTTGAAACACATCGCACCACACAGGACGGCCCTCCCCATCGGCAATGACGCCAATCACCACTTGCTTTTTG
>JBNKZT010000654.1:0-2040 GCA_050301775.1 Promineifilaceae bacterium (SeqCode) | reverse complement strand
GACTGCTTCGACATTGCCTACGAAGCGTGCCGCCTGGCCATGCACTCCATGTCGCCGGTCGCCATTTTATCCGACGGTTTCCTGGCCAACAGCTCCGAACCCTGGCTCATCCCCGACGCCGACGAGATTCCGGCCATCGAAGTCAACCACCCGGCGCCGCGCACCAACGGCGAAGGCCCATTCCTGCCGTACAAACGCGACCCGGAAACGCTGGCCCGTCCCTGGGCCATCCCCGGCACGCAAGGACTGGAACACCGGTTGGGCGGCCTGGCCAAAGCGCCGGACACGGGTAACGTCTCCTACTTCCCGGCCCATAACGAGCAAATGACACACGAACGAGCCGAAAAAGTCGCCCGCCTGGCCAACGTCATCCCAGAACAAGAGGTTTACGGAACTCAAAAGGGCGATCTGCTGGTGATTAGCTGGGGTGGCACGTATGGTGCGGTGCGAACGGCCGTTGCCCAGGTACGCGGCCAGGGTAAATCCGTCGCCCACGCTCACGTCCGTTACCTCAATCCATTCCCGCGTAATTTTGGCGATATGCTAAAGCGCTACAAACGAATCATGGTCGCCGAGTTGAATGGTGGGCAGTTGGCCTTTCTGCTCCGCGGTAAATTCCTCACCGACATTATTTCCTATACCAAGGTTCAGGGCCAGCCGTTCAAAATCGGCGAAGTTCGGGCCAAGATTGAGGAGGTTTTAAGCTAGAGATAGAGGATAGAGCTAGAGGGATTCCTCTTGCTCTCGCCCAAACCTCTCGCTTTTGGAGAAAATTATGACTACAACAGCTATTCCCTTACAACTGACCCGAAAAGATTTTGTTTCTGACCAGACGGTACGCTGGTGCCCGGGCTGTGGCGACTATTCCATCCTGGCCCAAATTCAGAAGACACTGCCTGACATTGGCTACAAAAAAGAGGATATCGTCTTCATTTCAGGTATTGGCTGTTCCAGCCGGTTCCCGTATTACATGGATACCTACGGCATTCACAGCATACACGGCCGTGCCCCCACCATCGCCAGCGGTTTAGCCATCACCAATCCCAATTTAAGCGTCTGGGTCATCACCGGCGACGGCGATGGTCTGTCCATCGGCGGCAACCATTTCATCCACGCCATGCGCCGTAATATCAACCTGAACGTTATCTTATTCAATAACCGGATTTATGGTCTGACCAAGGGGCAGTATTCCCCTACGTCCCGCACTGGTTTTAAGACCAAATCATCGCCGATGGGGACCATTGAACAGCCGGTCAACCCCATCTCCCTGGCTCTTTCCGCAGGCGCGACCTTCGTCTCCCGTTCGTTGGATGCCCACACAACGCATCTAGGGGAAACCTTTGCCAAAGCAGCAACCCACATCGGTACTTCCTTCGTTGAGGTATATCAAAACTGTGTTATTTTTAACCCGAACGAATGGGGGCCATTGGAAGACCGCCGCGAACGGGACGACCATATCATCTACCTGGAACACGGCCAGCCAATGGTCTTTGGCAAAAATCGGGATAAGGGCATCCGTCTCAACGGTTTCCGTCCGGAAGTGGTTCAACTGGGCAATGGTGTTACGGAAGATGATCTGATTGTGCACGACAAATATTCAAAACAGTTGGCTTACACCCTGAGCAGCATTGAGTATCCTGACTTCCCGGCTTTCATGGGTGTGCTGTATGAAGAGGAAAAGCCAACTTACACTCAAGGCCTGATGGAACAAATCGAGACGGCCCAGGCGACGAAAGGCAAAGGTGACTTGAATGCCCTCTACCGCAGCGCCGATGTGTGGACGGTGACAGAAAAAGATGTGGTGGACATCCACGTCAAAGGCAATGTCTCATCCGAACTGGATGATGAGTACGTGGATGACATGGACAAATCGGCGGCGGTGACAACGGCCGTTCAAGACCTGCTCACCGACACCACCATCACCGATCTCAGTCCTCATATTCCCATCGAGATCGACGCCGCCACTTCCCTGGCCAAAGCCATCCGGCAGATGAATGCCCACGGCATCGGCAGCCTGCTGATTACCGATGACGGTGATAA
>JBNKZT010000653.1:0-2040 GCA_050301775.1 Promineifilaceae bacterium (SeqCode) | reverse complement strand
TGAGTAGAACAGCCACACTCAGTCGAAAAGTACGCCGGGAGGAATTCCGGCGCAAAGAACGGCAGCGGAAAGTGATTACCCTGGCCGTTTTGGTAGTGGGGTTGCTGTTGGTTGGCTGGGGCATTTATGCCTATGTGGCCGGCCAGCAAGTTGACCAGGCAGCGTTGGCCTACACTGAGGCTGACGTGGTTTATGACCAACCGATTCACGCCGTCCATGAAATGGGCGAAGGGCCGGCCATTCCCTTCCTGCCTCGTGACCAGGACCAGCCGGCCATCTTGATTCCCGAAAAAGCTTACAACTTCGGCAGCATTGGCTCCAAGGATGTTGTGGAACGCAAGTTTATCATCCGCAACGATGGGACAGCGCCGCTGACCATCAGCCGGGCTTACACCACCTGCGGCTGTACGACGGCCGAAATTTCCGCCAGCGTCATCCCGCCGGGCAAGGTAGCCGAAGTCACCCTGACATTTGACGCCGGGTTCCACGAGGATGCGGTCGGGCAAACGGTGCGGCGTGGCCTGATCATTGAGAACAACGATCCGCGCCAATCGCAGTCCGAAATCTGGATTCAGGCGACCATAAGGAATAGCTAACAGAGCGTTAATACACGATGAAACATTTAAAACGACCTTTCCTACTTATTTTGATTTTACTGCTGGCCACTTCATCGTTAGCCGGTTGTGGTGGTAGCGCCAATCACGAAGCGGAACATAGTTTTGCTCTGGCGCCTTTGGCCGAGATGCCGGAGATGGTGCAAAACGCGCCGGTTCGCGTCCATGAAGCGTACCGATTTGCCGTGGCTAACCCGGATGTCTTGCAGCAAATTCCCTGCTACTGCGGCTGCGGCGGCATGGGACACACGTCGGATTACAGTTGTTACGTGGCTGATGAGGCAGCTGATGGTACGCTGACTTTTGAGACGCATGCCTTGGGTTGTTCGATTTGTGTGGACATCGCCCAGGATACGATGCGACTGTTGGATGAGGGCAAGTCGGTGGATGAGATTTTCACTTACGTGGACAACAGCTATTCCCGGTTTGGGCCGCCGACTCCTCTGGAACAGTAAACGGTCAGCAGTTAACGGTAAACGAGATGAATGCAGAAACGGTTGTTCCCCTCCGCCATCGCCTCACCATCAAACAAGGTTCCTGGCTCGTTTTGGGGTTATTGGCCCTGGCCATTGTGTTTACGCCGCTGCCAACAGGAACGGCCGTGCCTACGAACCGCACCTTGCGCCTGACAGCCAGCAGTTTTGCTTTCAGCCCGGCCGTTATCGAGGTGAACCCTGGCGACCAGGTAACGATTAAGCTAACTAGCTCGGACGTCGTTCATGGCTTATATCTGGACGGTTATGACTTACAGATGACGGCCGATCCCGGCCAAACGGCGACGTTAACCTTCACCGCCGATAAAACCGGTACCTTCCGTTTTCGCTGCTCCGTCACCTGCGGCGCTTTACACCCTTTTATGATTGGCAAACTCAAGGTAGGGCCCAATACCTTGCTCTGGCGAGGCATTGCTCTGTCAATAATGGCGGCGCTGCTGGGATTGTGGAGACTGCGCCAATGAGTCGCATGGATCTGACGCGCATTCCAGTCGTTAAACCCTTGCTGGTCAACCGCTGGCCGCAGTTTATTTTGCGAGCCATCGCCCTGGCTGGATTTATCATCGCCATTCTAGCCGGATTGTTGGGCACGCCGGTGGGCAGCCGCAACCTGAGCATCGTCTTCGTCTGGATCGCCTGGTGGGCGCTGCTGATTCTGGTGGCAGTTCCCTTTCTGGGTCGCGGCTGGTGCGCCGTGTGCCCCATCCCCCTGGCCGGGGAATGGCTGCAACAGGGCAACCTCCTGAGTCCGAATCGTCAGCGACGAGGCTGGGGACTGGACCGGCAATGGCCGCGACGATTCCGCAACATCTGGCTACAAAATGGCGGTTTTGTCTTGCTGGCCCTGTTCAGCGCCGTGGTATTGACACAGCCAAAGGTAACGGCCGTTATCCTGGCCATCTTCCTCTTTCTAGCGGCAGGCACCGCGTTGG
>JBNKZT010000652.1:0-2072 GCA_050301775.1 Promineifilaceae bacterium (SeqCode) | reverse complement strand
GTCTCCAGCTATGCCGGGGTACGTCAGGAAATGGTACGGCGGCAGCGTCGATTTGGTCTGCGCGGCAATGTCGTCATGGTCGGCCGCGACATCGGTACCGTCGTCATGCCCGATGCACCGCTTAAGCTTTACATCACCGCTTCGGCCGAAGAACGTGCCCGCCGCCGCCTGCGCGACCGCAACGCTCAGGGTCACAGCAACAGCTACGAATCGATTCTGGCCGACGTGCAGCGCCGCGACCAGTTTGACAGCAATCGCCGTCATTCACCACTGCGCCCGGCTGACGATGCCGTCATTATCGACACCAGCCGCCTTACACCGGATGAGATCATTGCCAAAATTCTGGAGCTGGTAAACGGCCGTTTACCCCGCCCGACTAATTAAAAGACAGAAAGACAGAGAAAATATTGACAAGCAATTCCTGTTATGTTAGCTTTTTGATAGCTTGATTCGTAACAACCGGAATAAATTATGCCCAAAATCGATGCTCTGGAAACGGGTTCATCCGCCCAACGCAATGGCTTGAACCATCAGGCAATTGAAGATTATTTGAAAACGATATTCTCATTGGCCGAGGTGGAAACGCCGGTCAGCACCTCGCGCATTGCGGAAGCCCGCGATGTCAAACCGGGTTCGGTCACAAGTATGTTACAGCGGCTGGCAAAATTGAATCTGGTGCATTATGAAAAGCATTACGGCGTTACCTTGACAGAAGGGGGGGAAAAAATAGCTCTGGAAGTCATTCGCCATCACCGGCTGCTGGAATTGTACCTCAACGAGGCTCTGGGATTCGGCTGGGATGAAGTCCACGAACAGGCCGATATTCTGGAACACGTCATTAGCGAGAAGCTGGAAGAGCGCATCGCCACTATTTTAGGCAACCCGAAGTTTGACCCTCATGGCGATCCAATTCCGGACGTGGATGGCTTAATTGAAACGATTCCAATGGTGCCATTAATTGAAACGGCTGTTGGCAAAGCCACCCAAATCGCCCGCATTCAGGATGATGCCAACAGTGAAATGCTGCGTTACCTGGCCGAACTGGGTCTCACCCTCGGTAAAACGGTCAAAATCCTCAACATTGCTCCTTTTGATGGCCCGCTAACGATTGAAATTGATGGCCAAGAAACGGTCATCGGCAACGCCATTGCCGCCGCCATTTTAGTCACTGCCTGATCCTCCACTCCACCCGCCCAATAAACAAATCCAGCGAAATATAGTACCAATGGATGCCCCACAAACAGGCTCCCATCTGGCTAGTGGTACTTTTGCGGGAGTGTCTAAACTCAGAACGAAACCTAAAATAGGGCTATGAATAAATGTCCATATTGCCAAGCAAAATCAAAACAAGTCAAGTCGGGATTCAATCCATCCGGCAGTCAACGATTCCTTTGCAAATGGTGTGACCGCATTTACACCCCAGCCCCTAAACCTAATGGGTACTCGTCGGAAGTTCGGCTCGAGGCCATTAAGCTGCATGAAGCCGGTCATAGTTACCGTGTCATCGCCAGAAAATTATGCGTTGGAACACAAAGCGTGGCCAATTGGGTTCATGCCGGCAAAGAAACTTGTGAAGAAAGCTGAGTTGACTGCATCAGGAGATGTGCATCAGGAGATGTGCATCAGGAGCAGCCACATGGCCAGAATTCTTGTAATTGATGATGATCGTATAATCCGCACGATTGTCTCCAAAAGTTTATCTGCTTTGGGGTATGATGTCATTCTTGCAACTGACGGCCTGGAAGGGCTGCGTCTTGTTAAGGCAGAAAAACCCGATGCGGTTGTAACCGACAAGATGATGCCGGGTATGGATGGCTTTGAGGTTACGCGGCGGCTGCGCCGGGAACCTGGATTTGCGCATCTACCCATATTGGTTCTTACCAGTGAATCGGATTTGGAAGATCGCGTGGGCGCCTTTGAAGCCGGCGCCGACGATTACCTGAGCAAACCATTTGAAACGGCCGAGCTGGCAGCCCGTTTGACGGCATTGCTGCGTAAAGCTGAAGCGCTGCGGACGGCGGAATTAGCGGGTGCGGCCGTTGACAGTGAAGATGCCCAATTTATCGCCGTAC
>JBNKZT010000651.1:0-2087 GCA_050301775.1 Promineifilaceae bacterium (SeqCode) | reverse complement strand
TTAGGCATTCCACCCTGGCCCGAATTATTGGAGCCAGAGCCTGAGACGGTTCACGAATCCGATCCCGCCGCAGACGCCCCTTCCGAAGTCGTGCCTGAGTCATAAAGCGAGGCCAGTCCTTCCCGCAGCGCATACAACGCCGCCTGTGTTCGGGTGGCCAGATGAAGTTTGGACAAGATGTTAGAGACGTGGCTGTAAACCGTCGTGACGCCAATCACCAATTCCTCAGCGATTTCCTGATTACCTAAGCCACGGGCCACCAGCTTTAACACCTCAACCTCCCGTTCCGTCAAAGGGTCCGGCGACGGCGGCTGTCGAGTTGGCTGGGCGATTTCCGTCAGCAGCTTTTGGGCGATGGCCGGATGCAGCGTCACTTCGCCGCGATGAACCCGGCAGATGGCGTCGATCAAGGCATCTGGCCCGGTGTCTTTGATCAAATAGCCTAGTGCGCCAGCTTTGATGGCCGGGAACACCTTGTCGTCAGTGGCAAAGCTGGTAAGCACCAAAATCTGTACCTGGGGTTGTTGGGCCTTGATCTGGCGTGTAGCTTCAATCCCATCCAGATGCGGCATGACCAGGTCCATCAACACCAAATCTGGCTGCAAGCGAACCACCTCGGCCACCGCATTCTGGCCATTAGCTGCCTCGCCGACAACGGTGATGCCAGCTTCCGTATCCAGCAAATCGCGGATGCCCCGGCGCACGATGGGATGATCGTCGGCTACAAAAACACGAATCGGCTCGCTCATATTGCCACCTCCACGCAAATACGGGTTCCCCCTCCTGGTTCACTTTCCAGATGGAGCGTGCCGCCGATTTGTTCGGCCCGCTCGCGCATTCCGGCCAGCCCCATGCCGCCCAAACCGGCGTCCGGATCAAAACCTACGCCGTCGTCGTTGATTTGCAGGGTGACACGGCCGTTCCCCACCACCACCGCCACCTTCACCTCCCCTGCTTGGGCGTGCTTGATGACATTATTCAGCGCCTCCTGAGCAATGCGATACAGGCCGGTTTCCACTTTAGGCAATAAATGGACGCTTTCCGGAAAAGATTGCTGCACCACCAGGCCACTGCGCGATTCAACAGCGTCCAGCCGAGATTTTAGGGCGACAATTAAACCTTCACTTTCCAAAATGGGTGGGCGCAGTTCGTAGATGAGCAGCCGCGTTTCCAGCAGCGTTTGTTGGGCGCTTTCTTGCATCTCAGCCAGTTTGGATTGAACGGCCGTCACCTTTCCTCCGTCCAGTTGACGGCCGGCCGCTTCGGCTTGCAGGGTCAGGCCGTACAACGTTTGGGCCACCGAGTCGTGCAGATCGCGGGCCAGGCGATTGCGCTCTTTGGCAATGGCCAGTTCCTCGGCCTGGCCGGCCTGGGCTTGAAGTTGGCTGTGCGCCGCCTGCAACTCAGCCAAAAGCTGATCGCTCTGCTGCCGTGCCCGGTCGGCCTGGAGGGTCATCAGGGTAAAAGCGGACACAAACACCAACCCAGCCGCATAGAGTAGGATGAAAGAGATGGCATCAAATCCGCCAAACTGGATGTATTGACCGACGGCCGTTACCCCAATCAAAATACCCAGCCAGATCAGACCGGTCCGTCGGGGAAACAAAAACATCGCCTGACCGCACAACGGGACATAAAGCAAGGCGAAAAAATCGAGTTCGTAGTGAAAAAGCGAAGCGACAAAAATCAGGCCGGTCTGAAAGGTCAGGTAAAGATGGGCACGCAGCGACGAATGGCCGGTCAGCAGCGGTTCCAAACCTATAAGCACGGCAAACAGCAGCAACATACCGCTCACCAGCCAGGTCAACGGATGGCGCTGTTCAATAAATTCGGTGATCCAGCGCAGTGTTACCGCGGCCCATAGGCAGTAGCTAATGACCAAAAACAGCAGGGCACTGGGACGGCGGGACCATAATTCTTTCATCATCTTGATTGCATTATACGCGGAATACGGCCGTTCCCCATCCATAAAATTATGGAAATCGCCATCAGCAACTTTGTGGAGACCGATTTCCTCCTCTTCGCGGATGTGCTGTGACCAGCTACCCTTCATACTGAAAGCATCTTTTTCGGGCCGCATGTTGCGG
>JBNKZT010000650.1:0-2098 GCA_050301775.1 Promineifilaceae bacterium (SeqCode) | reverse complement strand
CGATCATGTCCCCCAGAACACCGGCCGCGGTCATTTCCACGCCGGCCCCCTTGCCGCCAATGAGCAGCGGCTCGTCATCATAATCATAACGACCCGTACGAAAGCTGATATATTTGAGATTGGCTAACGGACTGGTTGCAGGAATTGCTTTGAGACCGACTGTGCCCCGTCCTTCTTCCAGTTCAGCAACGTAACGCAAAACTTGGCCCTCAGCCGCAGCAGCAGCGACCCGCTCCCCTACGGCTTCGTCCAACTCGACCACACGCTTCATAAACTTAGGCACAGACAAATCGGCCATTTCAGTCGGATAAAGCGATTCGACGATGATGTCATCAGCTTCCAGCGGCCAACCGGCCATCCGTCCCAAAATCATCACCTTGCGCATCACGTCCTGGCCGCCTAAATCTTCACGCGGATCGGGTTCGGTGAAACCTTTGGCTTTGGCCTCAGCTACAGTTTGTGAGAAAGGCGTGCCGCGATCCAATTGGCCGCAAATAAAGCCCAGCGTGCCGCTCAATTGGCCCTCAATCCGGTAAATGGGATCGTTAGTGTCGAGCAATGTACGCAGCGTAGCAATGACTGGCTGGCCACCGCCCACGGTGGATTCGTGACGCACCTGCAAATGGTTGAAATATTTGTGGGCCGTTGACCAGGGGCCGGCCAATGCTTTTTTATTGGCCATAGCCACGCCATACCCCATTTCCAGCGCCCGATCGTAAACGGATTCCATGCCCGATTCGGCCGTGACATCAACTAGGATTACGTTTTCCAGTTCAGCAGCCAAAGCAAAATCGATGATGTCCAGATTGGACGGCCGTTCCCCGGGTAAATGGGGCAGCGGTGGTTGGTCAGGATTAGCTGGCAGCCTCAGCTGCTTGGCTTCAACGATACCCAAAATTTGTATATCGCTCATCCCCAAAGGATCCCAAACCAGGCTGCGCCGGTCGGCCACAGCCACGACGTTAAATTGGATTTGATTACGTTTGGCGGCACGGGAACGGCCGTTCACAATTTGTCGTAACAAGGCCTGGCCTACTCCTCCGGCCCCCAAAATAATGACAGGAATTTGCTTCATTGAATCTTCAACCCTTTATTGGAATAGCGGGGATTAGGAGATTAGGGGATTTTTTGAATCCCTCAATCTCCTAATCCCCGCCTGTGTCTTAAAACCAAAAGCCCTGTCCGAGAACAGGGCCTTTGTTGCACCGTAGCGCTTACCTAACTCATCCGAGAAGGAGGCGCTACGGTGCGTTTAGATAAACTACTATCCATAAGCACCACCTCCTTTCCGTTTAAAGATAGCGATGCAACTTTCGTTGCTAATCAATGTAAATGATGGCTGCATTATGGCATAGGCCGCAGGCAATGTCAACCACCCGACCCTCCTACATTAGAAAATAATAATCTACAAGAACGCAACGGCAGGCCTTTAGACAGCACGGCTGTTGGCCAGTTGAGCCAATGCCGCCAGCAGCCGATCGACCTCGCCAACGGTGTTGTAATGGGCAAATCCGATGCGCACCAGGCCGCCCTTATCCAGCAACCCTAGCCGTTCCATCACAGCAATGGCATAGTAATGGCCATCCCAGACAAAGATGCCCTGTTCGCCCAGATAAGCCGCGACTTGTTCGGGGGTAAATCCGGCCGGACTGACGGCAAAAGTCGGCGTCCGTTCGGCCAATCGTTCGATATCAGTGATGCCATAGACTTTGAGTCCGGGAACGGCCGTTGCCCCCACCAAAAAACGTTGACTCAACATCATCTCATAAGACTTGGTCCGTTCCATCGCCTGCACCAACCGTGCCCGCCGCGTCTCGCCCTCGCCGATCGATGCCAGGTATTCGACAGCAGCCGTCACGCCGGCCAGGCTCTCAAAACTTTGCGTGCCCGTCTCCCATTTGCCCGGTGCGTGATTGGATGCCGGGCGCACCTTGTAGGCCGTTAACGATTCCATGTGCTGGTATTTGCCGTACAGCACGCCGGTATGTGGGCCGAAGAATTTGTAAACACTACAGACCAGGAAATCGCAGTCAATGGCTTGAACATCGACTAAACCATGCGGCGTGTAGTGGACAGCGTCGATATACGCTAACGCACC
>JBNKZT010000649.1:0-2103 GCA_050301775.1 Promineifilaceae bacterium (SeqCode) | reverse complement strand
AAGATCAGGCCGACAACATTGGCAAAATCGTTGGACGCGTCGTCGTCAAACGGCCAGGCCTGGAATTGGTCAACACCGATGAAGTCGATGTCAGGGTATTCGGTAGCGGCAATGCCAGTTGCTTCACCCATGGCAAAACCAACGGTGACGATAATATCGTAGCCATTTTCAGCGAACAAAGCGATGTTAGCGCCATAATCTTTGGCATCTTTGGTTTCGATGAAATCAACTTTTGCACCTAATTCAGTCTCGGCTAATTTAACCCCTTCCCAGGCAGATTGGTTAAATGATTTGTCATCAACTTCACCAACATCCGTGACTAAACCAACACAGAAAGTGTCTTCACTGGCGCAATCTTCTTCTACTTCTGCTGCCGGAGCGGCGGCTTCTTCACCACTGCCTTCAGCAGCTTCTTCGCCAGTCCCTTCTGCTGCCGGTTCAACATCACCGCCACCACAGGCGACCATAACCATAGCCAAGAGCAGGAGTAATAAAACTACTAAATATGAGCGTTTTGCAAGCATTTCTTTTCCTCCATATGAAAATTTATCATGCTTTCCTTACTTTTTGTGAACCCGATTCTTCAAGAAAACCGTTTAGCTCACAACCCTTTTAATAAGGCCGATTATACCAGCTTGCCATGTAAATCCAACCGATTCACTTTGAAAATCTTGCTCGTTATCAAAGTTGTTGTATAAGAGAGATCGTCGCAGCGCATAAACTGTAGTGGAAGGTGGCCTTAGGCCAATCCCTAAAAATACGTAATCATTCACTTCCCGCCCCCTGAGCTTGTCGAAGGGGGCACGGTTTCGACAGGCTCAACCACGGGGGGGGAACGGTTACAAGAATAATTACTCAGAATCAGATTTACTTGGGAGATTGGCTCGCGGTTGCTTTCGACGATACCGGGTATTTTATTTCTTGGAGCAACTTTATGAAATTCGATTTGCCATTTAAGGATCGCGTTGAATTAGCGCTTCGTGATCAACAGTTGTAGGCTGCTTTGCAAAAAGCGGCCGGTAAAGCTGACCAGGCCCGCATTCAAGCCTGGAGAGAACTGGATGATGTCATGATGCTGCGTCGTCATGCCAAAGCGATTAAAACCCACGTCATTGCCCACCTGGATGAATATCTATCCCAGTTGAGCCAACAAGTGCGTGCGGCTGGTGGTCATGTTCATTTTGCCGCCGATGCAGCTGAAGCCCAGGCCATCATGACGGCGATTATTCAGAAAACCAATATTGTTAAGTCCAAATCGATGACCAGTGAAGAAATAGGGTTGAATGAAGCGCTGGCTACGGTCGGGATTCAGGCTGTGGAGACGGATTTGGGTGAATGGATCATTCAATTGGCTGGCGACACACCCAGTCATATTGTGGCCCCGGCATTTCACATGAGTCGACAACAGGAAATAGAACTGTTTACTCAGGCGACGGATCAGAATTTGACCAACGCCGATATTCCCACGTTAACGGCCGTTGCCCGCCAGGAACTACGCCGCCAATTTTTAGCTGCCGGGGTGGGTATCTCTGGCGTTAACTTCGCCGTCGCCGAAACGGGAACCCTGGTGACGGTGACGAATGAAGGCAACGGCCGTCTCGTCACCAGCGTACCACCCGTCCACATCGCCCTCATGGGCATGGAAAAAGTAATCCCCACACTGGATGATTTGATGGTTCTGCTGAAACTGCTGCCCCGCAGCGCTACCGGCCAGACCCTCACCAGCTACGTGCAAATGGTCACCGGGCCGCGCCGCGCCGGGGAAGCCGATGGGCCAGAGCAGTTACACCTGGTTATTTTGGATAACGGCCGTTCCCAAATCATCGGCACAGAATTTGAAGAATCTTTGCAATGCCTGCGCTGCGGCGCTTGTCTGAACGTCTGCCCGGTGTACCGGGTGCTGGGCGGCCACGCCTATGGCGGCGTCTATTCCGGCCCCATCGACGCGGTACAAACGCCGCTGCTGCAAGGGGCGGCCGACTTTGCCGACCTACCGCAAGCCTCAACGTTATGTGGCGCTTGTAAAGACGTTTGCCCGGTGCAGATCGATTTACCGCGTATGCTCCTGGCCTTACGCCGGCAAGGCGCTGAAGGCACGCCGCG
>JBNKZT010000648.1:0-2104 GCA_050301775.1 Promineifilaceae bacterium (SeqCode) | reverse complement strand
TCTTACTATCAGCAGAATCTGACAATACACCTACACAAAGTGGGCTGACCGACGAATCAACACCTAGCACAGAAAGAACCGTCGAAGCGACCCGAAGTTTAAATTGTGCTACAAAAACCTTCCCATCCGCCCGCAGTGGTCATGAAATGGTCTACGATCAAAAAAGAGAAAGGATTGTCCTTTTTGGTGGTCGTCCTAATATATTTCACCCGGTTACCAAAGATACCCCACCCCATGAAAACGAAACATGGGAGTATGATGGATGTAATTGGGAAAATGTTGAAACCGCAAATAAACCACCAAGAATGGATGAAATTTACCTAGTTTATGATTCTCTTTAGTTTCCGCTAACGCGGCATTGACAAATGACTTTGAGCCATGACTCAAAGCGATGAACATTAAAAAATCGGTTGTAACACCGTGTCAAATTGGTGTGAACGGCTGAGTTGGCGCTTTTCGCCATCGATGAGCCGCCACGCCCTTGGGCAAATGAGCCGTAACGGACGCCTTTTTGCGAAGTTGGGGGTCGGATAGGGTATCTTTAGGAAAAAAAGAGCCTGATAAGACCCGGCGCAAACGGCCGGATGTTTTTTGGGGTGTCTATCCCAGAAGCCAGTGGGCATCGGCGGCAAGACTACCGCTAGATAGGTCAAGACATTGGCCAGCAATAGCGCCAATTCCGGCAAACGGGAGCAGGACTCCGGAGCAAAGACGAATTGACGGTGCAAGCCCAACATTTGTTTAGCCACCAACGGGATTTGCTCCACCGGCCACCGGTCCTGATAGAGACAGAAGATGGTCAATGGTGTCGCCTGGTGCAGATTGGTACCCAAAACAAGTGGCTTGTCGTACAAGGGGTCGAAGAAGACCCAGATGGTGAAGGTTTCTGGCGCTTCGCCCGGTTTGTACTCCGCTGGGACCAAATCAACCCAGCCCTGCACGACGAGTTCGCGTCTCTCAAAATGGATGGTCTCCTCTCTATCAGGTGGGGTGGCAGCAATCACATTTTCCAGATGGGTACGCGGCAAGGGTCGCACTTTTTCACCCCACTTGGGTCGGCAGCCACGTCCTTTGTAGGTCGGCAGGTAATCACGTCGTCCTGTGCAGTTGAGGGCCATCCGAATCACGTATTGCGGCATACCAACTGCCTGCATGTCACTGATTTCTATGCCAGCATCAACAACAGCCACCTCGCTTTCATCCAGATGGTGCCTGACCCAGCGTAGGGTATCCGCTTTAAGCTTGGCCTCGCTCCGGTCAGTCTTACCGGTGCGAATGATTTGGCGTAACAGCGGAATTCGTTGCCCGGCGACCTGACCTACCTGACAAACGACGCCCAAGCCGACACCACACAGAGCCCGTCCCACCAAGCTGTGGAACATCTTGCCCGGCCATCCCTTGAGTTTGAACCGCCAAAAGGCCGTCCAATCCACCGCCACTGGCCGATACCCTTCATATTCATGGCCTTGCCATTGCCCTTCAGCCTCAACATAGCTGCGCCATTGGCTGGTGCATTCATTGATGCGCCAAACGCCATGACGAAAAGCACGCCAAATGCGTCGGCTTTCCTCGGGCGTAAAGCCATTGGCTTTCAAAGCGGGAAAGATAGCGCCACGGCTTTGCAGAAACGAGCCGTTTAGTATCGTCCACATCAATTGTAAAAGTGCGAGATTCGTACCCATGGGTACGGTTTGTACGATTATTTGCAAAACGTGTATAGTGTGCCTGATGGCGATTGACATTGTGCCCTCCATGCAGATTTTTGAGTACCTGCAATTATGGGCTTGTTAGTCGCCATCGTCACCTACCACTTAGCCGAAACGAAAGATTCATGATCTTTACTCTTCTTTGGCCACAGGTGCCACTGTCTGTAAATAGGTCCAGATGGCGTGAATCTCTTCATCGGTGTACAGACGGAGCGTTTCCCAGGGCATGTCGCTGCTGATGGTGGAGCCGTCAGGCCGCACGCCTTCGCGAAGGGCGCGGGTGAATTCTTCCTCCGTCCAGGTGCCCAGCGCCGTTTCGTGCGGGGTGATGTTAGGGCTACCGACAATGCTGTTGCCGGTGAAGTCAGCGCCGTGGCAGGCGGTGCAGAAAGTGGCTC
>JBNKZT010000647.1:0-2138 GCA_050301775.1 Promineifilaceae bacterium (SeqCode) | reverse complement strand
ACCATTCGGCCGGGCTGCTGGAATCGATGCTGACCGTGGCTTACGAACAATTCGTCATCGACGACGACATCAACGGCTCAATCATGCGTATGGTGCGGGGTATCGAAGTGACCGACGAAACGCTGTCGCTGGACGTGATTGAGCAGGTGTGCCAGGGTGAAGGCCATTTCCTGGGCACGCAGCAAAGCCTGGATTTGATGCACAGCGAATATTATTATCCCCACACCGGCGACCGGCAAAGCCGTGATAATTGGGAAGAAGACGGCGGCCTGGATATGTGGGAACGCGCCCGCCGCAGAGCCAGGCACATCCTAAAAACCCACCAACCAACACCCATTCCACCGGAAATCGACGCGGCAATCCGGGAACGGTTTGAAATCCTACTGTAGCGCAATTTGCTAAATTGCGCGGACAAATCAGCGATTTGTCTTACGAGTTATGACGACTGCTTTTATCATTTGCGGCGCATTGGCCCGCGAGGTACTGGACATCATCAAAAAGCATGGCTGGGATGCTGAGGTCTTTGGCGTGAATGCGCTGGACCACATGTTCCCGGAACGCATCGCGCCGGACGTGGAGAAGCGCTATCTGGCGATTCGTGAACGGTTTGACCGGGTTATTGTCGTTTATGGCGATTGCGGCTCGCGCGGGGCGGTGGATGAATTGATGGCCAAATATGACCTGGAACGGGTGGAGGGACCGCACTGCTACGAGATGTACGGCGGCAATCTGTTCCAGGATTTGATGGATGAGGAACCGGGCACTTTCTTTCTGACCGATTTTCTGGTGCGCGGTTTTCGGGGCACGATTCTCAAGGGATTGGGATTGGATCGGTTCCCGCAGTTGAAGGATGACTATTTCCGCAATTACAAACGCATCGTTTTTCTGACTCAAAACCGTGACGAAGACCTGCTGGCCCAGGCGGAACGGGCCGCTGATTATCTCGGTTTGCCGCTGGAGATTCGGCACACGGGCTATGGGCTGCTGGAAGAGCGGTTGGTGGAGATGATGCGCTAGGAGGATCTTTTGTCGATTAAACTGATTAAACAGGCGTTAAGGGGGCAACGGCCGTTACCCCGCATGTGGCACAATCACGATCTGGAAGGGAGCTACGACGTCGTCATCATCGGCGGCGGCGGGCATGGGCTGGCCTGTGCCTACTACCTGGCCAAAGATCACGGCATCACCAACGTGGCAGTGCTGGAGAAGAGTTACATTGGGGCGGGAGGAAGCGGCCGTAACACCGCCATCGTGCGCAGTAACTACCTGACGCCGGCTGGGGTTCGCTTTTACGACGAAAGTTTGAAATTGTACGAGCAAATGTCGATCGAGTTCGACTTCAACGTCATGCTCAGCCAGCGCGGCCATCTCACCCTGGCCCATAACGACGGCGCGATGCGCACGATGCGCCGCCGCGCTGAAGTCAATTTGCTGGAAGGGGTGGAATCGAGCGTCATCGGCCCGGACAAAATCAAAGAACTGTGCCCGCCGATTGACGTCAGCGAGCATCCGCGTTATCCGATTTTGGGGGCGCTGTACCATCCCCGCGGCGGCATCATGCGCCACGACGCAGTGGTTTGGGGCTACGCCCATCACGCCGATCGGATGGGCGTCCACATCCACCAACTGACCGAAGCGACCGGCATTGACGTGCAAAACAATAAGGTCGTTGGTGTGCAAACCAATCGCGGCTTCATCAAAACAGGGATGGTGCTCAATGCCACGGCCGGCTGGTCGTCGATCATTGCTGACATGGCCGGGGTCAAATTGCCCATTACAACTTACCCGTTGCAGGCCCTTGTCACCGAACCGCTGAAACCATTTTTAGATGTAGTGATTGTGTCTGGTAGTTTGCACGTCTACATCAGCCAGTCAGACCGAGGCGAACTGGTGATGGGGGCGTCGGTTGATCCTTATGCCTCATATTCGATGCGCGGCTCTCTGGGCTTCACGGAAGGGCTGGCCGGACACATGCTGGAGATGTTCCCCAGCCTGAGTAACGTGCGGGTGATGCGCCAATGGGCCGGTTTGTGCGACATGACGCCCGACTACAGCCAGATCATGGGCTTTACGCCGGTGGAAGGCTTTGTGGTGGACGTGGGCTGGGGGACATATGGCTTTAAGGCGATTCCCTCTTC
>JBNKZT010000646.1:0-2144 GCA_050301775.1 Promineifilaceae bacterium (SeqCode) | reverse complement strand
CAGTAGTTATCGTCGTCAATACAGGCAGCAACGAATTGATGCCGGCTATCGCCAGTCAAGAGCACAACGACCAATATTTAATCACTTATTCTCGTTATTTTACGCCACCCTTTACCAATACGGATCTTTTTGGCAAGGTTGCATCCATAACCGGTAGTTTGGTAGCGAGCGAGAAAAAAATCGTTGCGTTCTCCGGTACTCACTCTTCAGTAATTGGTGGACCTGGCAGCGATTATCTGGTGGTTTGTGAGAATTCTCAATCAGATGGCACCCTGGATATTGTTGGCCGTCTTTGGGGCGTTCGGATGTATACCTATTTGCCGTTAATCTTAAACCCGTAGCAAAGAATGGCTGGTGATTGATGGGTTGGGGAAACGGCCGTTTCCCCAATTCCTTACAGATTCAATCATCCGTTATGAATGACAGGATTCTTAAAAACGATGAGCGAAGAAATCGACTTTGAAGAGATTGCGCCCTGGTTGGTGATCTTCATCACATTGGTTGGTGGCTGGCTGCGAGTGCTGATGCTCGGTACGAAAGGGATGTGGCTGGATGAAACGTTCAGTATGTGGCTGGCCAATCACAGTGTCGCCGATATGCTGCAATGGATTGTCAAGATTGACCAACACCCACCCCTTTATTATCTCCTGCTCCATTTCTGGATAGCGTGCTTTGGGGACACTCCTTATTACACCCGTCTGCTTTCGGCACTATTCGGCGCAGGCACAATCCCGATTATTTACCTGATCGGCAAACGTCTATCTGGTGTGGTGGTAGGATTGGCGGCGGCAGTGTTCCTGGCTTTTTCGCCTTTCCACATCTACTTCGCCCAGGAAACGCGCATGTATACGCTCCTGACGTTCAATGCCGCCGTGGCGATTTATGCCCTGGTCAGACTGCTTATAGATGCGCGCGCCGATAGGCCCATCGGCAGCCAGTTTCGGGAATATCTGCACATATGGCGCACATCTGGGCCGGTTGAACCAGAGATCAAAGGAGATTTCAGCTATGAGGCTGTGACCCGCAATCAAGCCGGATGGAGAGCCTGGATATTGCGCCATCGTTGGCTGCCCATCCAGACCATTGAGACTGACNTGGCCTGGGTTGCATTTATCCTGTTCTCGGCGGCGACAATGCTCAGCCACAATACGGCCGTTCTTTTCCCTTTTGCCGCCAACATCTTCGTTCTGGGTCTAATATTTTTTCAAAGGATGAAGAAATTGGGAACGCTGCCTGCCTTCCAATCTCCATCAATTAGAAACTGGGTGAAGGCTCAGATTGGCATCTTCTTACTGTGGAGTCCATGGCTAATTTTCTTCATCAAGCAAGCCAGTGTAGTTTATCAGCAGTTTTGGATTCCTAAACCAACCTGGGACGCCATTATCCAGGTGTTTAAATCTTTTTTGAATGCATCTGCGCCAATGCCAGCCGGCCAGGCCAGGGTAATCTGGAGCCTGTACGGGCTGGTGCTTTGTTTAGGACTGGTGCATTACCGGAAAAAATTTCCGCAATTTTTATTTCTGGCTGCCCTGTTCGCCATTCCCTTTCTGGGTGAGCTAATTGTGAGCATCCGCCGGCCAATTTTTTACGATCGCACGCTGATCTGGACAACGATTCCCTTGTTCCTGGTTCTGGCGGCCGGTGTCGCGCAGTTAAGATTTCGCCTTCTTATGATTATGGTGCTGATGAGTTTAGGTACCATCAACCTGTTTTCTGCCGGCGATTATTACCGGTTCTATCAAAAAGAGGATTGGAGCACGCCGGCCGGTTATGTCGCCCTTTTCGCTGAAAAGGATGATTTGGTCCTTTTCAACTCCAATTTTGTGGAAATCTCGTTTGACTATTATTTTGAACCCTATGAAAAGCAGTATTCTATCCAGGTAGAGAAACATGGGGTTCCTCTCGATTTGTTTGAAAGCGGTATCCTGGAACCCAAGATGACGGATGGCGATGTACCCGGCTTGATTTCATTGATAAGCGGGCATGACAGAGTCTGGCTGGTTTACAGCCATAACGACTATACGGATCCAATGGGGCTAATCCCGCAAACATTGGCATCGCAATTGAAATTAATCCAGGTGCGTGATTTTTATGGGGGGCAGGTTCAATTGTACGGAACACCCTGAGCCTGATTTCTCCATCGT
>JBNKZT010000645.1:0-2156 GCA_050301775.1 Promineifilaceae bacterium (SeqCode) | reverse complement strand
GATTCGCCTCAGCTTTCAGATTTCGTCGCGAATCTGGAGAGGATTAACGCGTTGGCTGAGGACTCGCCTGGTTTCGTCTGGCGCTTGCAAACCGACGAAGGTGATGCCACCGGCATTGATTATTTTGGCTCCGATATTGGCGGTTTCCATCGCGGCAATGTCAGCGGGGTGGAACTAGATGAGTTGTACACAGTCTGGCTGGCCAACAGCGCATTTTTGGATGTGCCGATACGGCCGCACACTGAAAACCTGTGCAACTGCAAAGAAACCGCGCCGGATCGCATCGGCAATCTGGAAAGCAATTTAGCCAACATCCGGCTGCGCTACAGTTTGTCGCCTTACCTGTATTCGCTGGCTCACCGAGCGTATTTGGCCGGGGAACCGGTTGTGCCGCCGCTGGTTTTTTATTTCCAGGATGACGCCAATACGCGGGAACTAGGTGATCACAAGCTATTGGGGGCTGATTTGCTGGTGCGGACGGTGACGGAACCGGGGATTACGGCCGTTCCCGTTTATCTTCCTGCCGGCCAATGGGTTGATTTTTACAGCGGGGCCTGGATTGACAGCGACGGCGGCTGGCTGGAAGACGTGCCCGTCGTGGAAAATAGCCTGTTCCGACTGCCGCTGTTCCTGCGCGCCGGAGCCATCATCCCACGCATGGCTGTGGACGAGCAAACGATGAATCTGGCCGGGCTGCGGCGCGATGGTTCGGTGCGCGACGACTTGATTGTACAAGTCGTGCCCGCGCTGGAAGCGACCACGTTCACCTTGTATGAGGACGACGGCCGTTCCACAGCCTATCAATCCGGCGCCGTTCGCACGATCGAACTGAGCCAGCAGTGGACGGACTCGACCATCAACGTGACGATTGGCGCGGCCAACGGGACGTACGAAGGCGCAACGACAGCACGAAACAACGTCATCCAGGTGGCAATCGATGGCCAGACGGTCGATGATGTGCTGCTGGGTGACGAATCGCTGCCACTTCTGACGACGCAGGCCGAGTTTGAGGCAGCAGTGCACGGCTGGTATCAAGGGGAAACAGCCGTTTACGCCAAATCAGGTGTTCAGCCGGTAGACAAAGCGAAGGAATTCACGGTCCAATTGGCCGGGCAGCTGGTTACAGGAGCAGTTGTGGCGGTTACGGCCGTTGCCCCGGAACCGCTCGCCGAATCACCGGCCGAGTCAAAACAAATGGGCAATCTGATTTGGGTAGCCTTGATTATCTTGCTGTTGGTTATTGCCGGTTTCGTCTTTTGGCGCTGGCGCAAAAATCGCCAGGGCATGAATGCCTCCGGTCAAAAAACAACGCCGGATCAATCCGGCTGAGAATGCCCAGTCCGATTAGTTAGACGCAGTAGAGGCGAAGCGGCGGCGAATGGCATTTGATGTAACGAATGGGTTTATCTTGCCGCCGCCTCGCCCTGATTTGTGGTGATCAGGGCGAGGCAATCGGATGAAGGCCGTTTGCTGAGTCAAGATCACAGCCAATTGCCTCGGCCCTACGACTCCCGGGTTGGTTTCTGAAGGTTCATAACGATCGGGCAAATTTTTATAACGATAGAGGTTGAGTATGGCAGAATTTGTTTTTGGTTCACTTTCCACCACCGAAAAAAGAGTTGACCATTTTCAGACAGTACGGCGCGGTGTCAAACATCAATATCAGGTCGAACCACAAGCTGTTCGGTCGGGCGAGTCACCAGTTTTGACGGTGACGGTGGAACTTCCCCGGCGGATCGGACGGGTAGAATGTGTGGTGATTGAACCGGAAACGGCCGTTTTCCCCCTTCACCAGGTCAAAACAGAATGGGACTTACTTAACTGGACTTACTGCCAAATCTGGCAGGCGACTCTGCCGCCGCAGGCCGAGGGTATATTGGTGCGCTACCGCATCCTGGCGTACCCTGCCGACGGCGGTGAACCGATTCCGACCGATGATGGGGCGACGTTTTCCTACCTGGTTGGCGACCCGACACAGCCGGAATGGGCCAAAGAGGCTATCGTGTATCAAGTTTTCCCCGACCGCTTTTATCCGGGAAACGGCCGTTCCTGGAACAAAGTCACCAGTCTGCACGACATCTACGGCGGCACCCTGCGCGGCATCATCCAAAAACTCGACTACATTGCCGACATGGGCTTTAACACTATCTGGCTCA
>JBNKZT010000644.1:0-2158 GCA_050301775.1 Promineifilaceae bacterium (SeqCode) | reverse complement strand
ACGGCCGTTTATCCACATAAAGCGTAACCGTCCGCCCCCGTGTCCCTACGTCCGGAATCCCGGCCCGCATCCCTTCATTCAAAAACATCTGCGATAGGCGGTTCATCTGGTAAATAGTCGGAAATTCATAGTAATGAAATGCAGGCAATTCCGATGCTATTTCTTCGGCTAACGGAACCCAGGAATCAACCTGGTCCTGATGCCATCGTTGAAACGCAATAAAAACCAGGTTGATGTCGCCGGCGAAATCGCGGGGGAAGACCATTTTTTGGCGCAGCAAGTTTTTGCCGCTGACGGTTGGCAGTTGAACCATTTTATACCCCTTAGGCCATTTTAGGCGTCAGTTTCCCGTTCGTTTTGCGGGTGCGAAAATAACCGATGAAGGCGAGTATGGTAATGAGAACGGCCGTTACCACAGCCACAGTCGCCACCAGCGGTTCAGCCGTTTGGGCGGCGCGAATGCCGAACAACGCCCAAACCAGCACCCCGGCATAGGCAAAATCGCGCCGGTTGAACAGCAGCAGCCCGGCCACCAACACCGCCACCGCCATCATGATTACTGCCCAGATCGGGCCGGCAATGCCAAATCCGTCCCAGCCCAGGTGGGCGGAGACGCTGGCGATGTTGGCAACCGTCGCCACCGTGATCCAGCCCAAATACAAACTGAACGGCACATGGACAAACGCCAGTTCCGTTTTGGCAACGGCTTGACCGGGCAGACCAATTTTAAGGCGGGCATAGATGGCGATGAGGCTGACCAACAGGGAAATCATGAGCAAAACGGACAGCGCATAAAAGCCAAAATGCCAGGAAAAGATCCAGGCGGCGTTGGCCAGGCTGCTGGCCACGAATAACCAACCGATGCGCTGCTGATACGGCCGTTCCCGCTGCGCCGGAATGGCCTGATAGATGGTGTAGCCCAGCAAGGCCAGATAAATCAGACCCCAGATGGAAAAAGTGTACCCGGCTGGTGTGAAATAGGATGGTAATAAATCGGAAATTTCACCGGCGGTACGGCCGTTCAGTGGCAGCGCATTCGACAGACCATTGACCACAATCACCAGCACAAAGGCCATGATATTGAAGAACTGCAAGATTTTTGGATTCGTTTTTACGTTTGTCATGTTTTCTCTCCTGAGAATAGTCCGCAGATTTTCATTGCTATTGGTAAGATAGACTTTCACGGACGCTAACTTTGGCGGCGCCGCGGGCCGGTAGGGCACTGGCAAAAATCGCCAACATTGTAATAATGAGGAGCCACAGCCCGGCGCCCAGCGGCGTAAATTGGTAAGCCAACTGCTGGTTGAGCACAAAAGAGAGGCCAAATGTCGTCAGTCCGTAGGCGGCGGGGATGCTGAGCGGCAGGGCTACCAGCCAGCTAATAATGCCCAGCAAAACACCTTCACCTACGAACAAGCCAATCACCTGCAAAGATGATGCGCCAATCGCTCGCATGACGCCAATTTCGCGGCGGCGTTCCATTACACTTAATGATAACACACCGCTCAAGCCCACACCGCCCACCAGGGCAATGACGATGGCCATTACAACCAGAAGCTGGATAATAATGTCATACCCATCTACCGCTCGTTCGGAAATGGCGGAAACGGAGACATCGCCAAAGGTGCTGCCGGGGGAAACGGTTATGCCCCGTTCCTCAAGGGTCTGTTCCAGGGTGGTGGCAACGGCCATTTCCTCTTCCACCCCCATCGCATTCATTGTCTGTACCCACACCGTGTTCGTTTGGCCAAAGTAGCCCCACTCCCTCTGCATTGTCGCCAGCGGTAGGTGCAGCGATGTACTGGTGGCCGGATCAAAGTGAATGCCGACAACCTGTACCGGCATCTCGCGATCCTGGCTGTCCATGACCGTCAGCCAATCGCCTACTTGAAATCCTTTCGCTTCGCTGACGCGTTGGCTGACTACGACGGCATTGGTATCATCGGGCAGCAGCCAACGGCCGTCTACCATTTCGGGGCGATAAAAATCAGTTTGCGGCGCCTGGCCAAACAGCGTAATGCGGGCATCGTCCACGCTGCTCTCTACCTGCGTCGCCGGACGGACGCTGCCTGGCAGTACCAGCCAGGAATCAACGTTTGCAACTTCATTGACAGATGCGACAATCGTTTCGACCTGCTGCGTCCGCTCCGGCTGCTCC
>JBNKZT010000643.1:0-2165 GCA_050301775.1 Promineifilaceae bacterium (SeqCode) | reverse complement strand
TAATCTCTGGTTTATTCTGGGGCATCTCTTCCAGTACCGCGTCTCCGGTGATGCAGCCTTTTTGCAGAGGCAGTGGCCGGCGCTGGAGCAGGCGCTGCTCTGGCTGCGCTACCAGGACTCCAACGGCTGCGGCCTGCTGGAAGTCCATGAAGCGGCCGACTGGGCCGACCTGCTGGCCAATCGCTTTAACGTGCTTTACGACAACGTGCTCTGGTATGCGGCGCTGGGCGGGGTGGCTGAAATGGCTCAAGCAATAGGGGGCGACGGTTCCCGTTATGCCGACATGGCCGCTGACGTGCGCCACAAGATTCGTATCGTCCTCTGGGTCGGGCCGGAAAATGAAGCCGAGTGGGGGCCAAACTGCCCCGGCCATACGGAATGGACGCATACGTTGAGTCAGGTGGGGTCGGTGTTGGTGAAACGGCCGTACTTCCTCCCCTACGTTGCTTTCCGTGATTTTGGCGATTACTGCGACGTCTTCGGCAACCTGCTGGCCATCCTGTTTGACGTGGCCTCTCCGGCCCAGGAAAAACGGATTCTCGATTACCTGCACCAGGTGGGCATCGCCGATCCGTATCCGGTGCGGGTGCTGCACCCGGTCATCCATCCCGGCAATAAAGATTGGCGCGAATATTACCGCAACAACAACCTGAACCTGCCGGAGCAGTACCATAATGGCGGCATCTGGCCTTTTGTCGGCGGCTTTTACGTGGCGGCGCTGGTTAAGGCCGGGCGGTTGGACGAAGCGCGGCAGCAGTTGGAGAAGCTGGCTGCCGTCAACCGGCTGGGCGTTGCCGAGGAATGGGAGTTTAATGAGTGGTGTCACGGCCGTTCCGGGCAACCAATGGGTTATCCTCATCAAGCCTGGTCGGCCGGGATGTATGTCTTTGCTTATCATTGTGTGCGGGAAACGGCCGTGCCCATTTTACGGCCGTTCCCGATGCAGGTGGATTTCATGAGCGCGCCACACCACCACAAATGAAAATCCGTAACGCGATTTTGCTAAATCGCGCATCGAACGATAGTTCGCCGAATTAGCAATTTGATTTACATAGGAAACAACATGCTAGACCTGAACAAACTCAACGTCTTTTTACACGCCGCCCAAACACTCAACTTTTCGCAAACGGCGCACATGCTCCACGTCAGCCAGCCCACAGTCAGCAAATATATCGGCGAACTGGAACGAGAATTTGACGTGATCCTCTTTGATCGAGACGGCGGGCGGCTGCAATTGACGAATGCCGGCAAATCGTTACTGCCCTGGGCGCGCCAGTTGGTTCATCAATCGCTTGATTTACACGAAGCGATGCTCTCAATGAAAGAAGGAATTGTGGGCCATCTGCGCATCGCTTGCAGTACGACGGCCGGGAAATACATTTTGCCGCAGATTGCCGGGCGCTTCCGCCGTCACCATCCGGGAGTGCAAATTTCCATTCTGACCTGCACCCAGGGGCAGGTACCCTTAAATTTACTGGAAAGCGAGGCCGATTTTGGCGCTATGAGTGTTGAATTTAATGGCGACCAACTTGAATGCCAGGAATTTTTTATCGATCACATCATTTTCATTGTGCCGGGAAAACATCCCTGGGCACAGCGCCAATCGGTAGAACCGGCCGAACTGCTGGAAGCGCCGTTCATTTTGCGTGAGCCGACATCGGGGACGCGAAGGGCGCTGATGTCAGAACTCGCTCGTTACGATATTAAACTGGATGATCTGGATGTGTTTTTGGAAGTGGGGAATGCGGAGGCGATAGTGACGGCCGTGACCAACAACCTGGGCGTTTCCTTCGTGTCCCGGCTGGCGGCGGCCCATGCCCGTGCCTGGGGCTGCGTCGCTGAAGTGCCCGTCACCGGTATCAAGCTGGCGCGTAAGCTCTGCATCGCCCGCCGCTGTCTCGCGCCACCCAATCGCGCCCAAGAAGCCTTTTGGGGCTTCATCCACAGCCCGGAAAACGACGATCTTTTTGCGCTGTCCCAAATGTGATCCGTAGGGCGATTTTGAAAATCGCCCACCATTCACGGAAGACGGCTCATCCAACCACCAGGCTGGATGAGCCGCCGTTTCCCTTGACCGTAGAAAGGGCAAATAAAACGGATCAGGCGTGAGCGTGAGCCGCTCGTTCCTGTTCCTGCCGGGACTTTACCCGCTGTGGCCGGATGAA
>JBNKZT010000642.1:0-2166 GCA_050301775.1 Promineifilaceae bacterium (SeqCode) | reverse complement strand
GATATAAACAAAGAATCATTTTTCAACAATTCTGCTCTCGTAATAGGTGATAGTATTGCAGCTCATGAAACAGGTTTGCAAGCCTTATCCAAAAAGATAAGTAAGCCTCGAAGCAAAACAAAGAATAATCCATTAAATTTCCCTTACAGGCACGGAATACTTCATGGTAGAGAATTGGCTTATGACAATGAATTAGCGTCTACGAAGTGTTTTTTCACATTGTTTGCATTAAGACCTTGGGCACTTAAATGATACTGCTGGCGAATTCCCATTTTACTCCAAATTAGGAAACCGCCAGTGGCAGGGCCAACCTGGCAAAGGGGGAGGCACGCGTTTGCGCCTGTGGCACTTCTGCCCACCACGCACCTAAGCGCAAGATGTTCATCCCCAAAGCTGTCAGTAGGTGCTGGAGAGATGTCTTGAGCAGGCCAATGTAACGGGCACGTCGCAAGTCAGCAATAGCGACACCTTGAGAAATTGTACCTTCCATGCCGGCACGCTTGGCGTATTGTTCCCAAAAGCGCTCTTCTTTCTGCCGTTGACGCGCCTCTCGCAGTGCTTCATATCCGGCTTGTGGCTGAATGGTTAGCGCACGGGGCAAGGTCGCAGACTGGGTACACTTGGCACGAACCAGACAGTTGTCACAGTCTTTCTTATGAAAACTAAAGTTGTAAACAGTCGTGTTTTTCTGTTGCAAGACGGACCACTTGCGGCTGGGGTGCCCTTGAGGGCAAGTCGCCTGTTTCTTCTCCCAGTCAATAAAAAAGGCAGCGCTGTCAAACCCCTCTCCCGCTTGTGCTTGCCAGCTGGGGTCTTTAGACACTGGTCCGATTAAATCAATGTTTTGTTTCTGACCATCAACCAGGTTGTCAGCGCTCATATAACCGGTGTCGAGGAGATGCTCACCGGGTAACAGGTCACGCTCGGCCAGATGGGCGTGTATTTCTGGTGTCATTTCATAATCCGTGGTGGTAGCCGGTGTGGTCTCGACGTTGACAATCAGATGGGGCAGTTCCTCATCACAGCTTTCAGTCAGATGCACTTTGTAACCCGTCCACTCCGTCTTCCGTTTCTTGCTGAAACGGGCTTCAGCATCAAAGGGAGAGACGATCAGCAAGCGGGCAGGGGGTAAATCATCAGCCGACCGCCATTTCAGTTGTCCGTCTTGCAGCATGAACTGTTGCAGCCATACTTGACGCAAGGTTTCCAGAGCCGGTAGGTTTCGTAGTTGCTTCAGTTCTGGGCTACTGCCGAGTTGCTCCCAGAGGAACAGGCCATCCCGCCCAATCTGCTCACCCAACGTGTAGCGCTCATCCCGACTTTTGGGTAGCCGATAATCTTCAAAACGCCGACTGTAATGATCATACCACTCGATTGGTACCCATCCGCGCAGCCAATCAGGCGCGATAGTCGCCACAACATTCAACGCCTGGCGCAGCGTCTCGCCAATACACTCCAGGCGACTGAGTGTACGAACATCTGCCAGAATATGGGTCGAGTCAGTGCGCATACGGCCACGAACTTTCAACAATCCTTTGTCACGCAAACAGGTGAGCATCGTTTCAAATAGCAGCAATTCGGCATTCCCTTCCACAAGGCGTGTGCGAAATTCGCTCAAAACGGAATCATCAAAGCCTGGGTCGGTGACCTCAAGACCCAACGCATACTTCCAATCAATGCGACCGCGAACGGCATTTGCTGCCTGACGATCAGATAACCCTTCCGCAAACTGCATCACTGTCGTCAATGCCAGGCAAGCCGGTGACTCGGCCGGTTGTCCCCGGTTCGAAAACAACTCGGCAAATTGTTCATCGGTAAAGATAGGCCCTAATTCATCTCGCATCCGCATGTAAGTGTTTCCTTTTGGGAATGCGGCTTGGGCTATTATGACTGTTTCTTCAGGTATATCACGTATTGGCCAAGGGTGTAAGGACATGAGATTCCCTCCTGTTTTTGCCGCCTATTATATGTTTTCTCGCTTAGAACGGCTCTCAGAAGATTCGCCAGCAGTATCCTTTGATGCGACCAAATATTAACACAGAACGAAAAAGGTTTAAAGAAATTCGGCCCGCGTAAATTCCAGCACATATTTAAAATCGCTTGTTATCACATGGCGCAAAATCAAATAGGAGGAGACGGTCCGGCAAAAATTCTGCTCAAAAATGC
>JBNKZT010000641.1:0-2168 GCA_050301775.1 Promineifilaceae bacterium (SeqCode) | reverse complement strand
GGAGGACGCGGCCAGGGGTTGGGTGAGATCGTGGTGGTCCAGTCCTATTTCGATGCGCATTTGGCGGATAAATTCGAGCACCCCCGAAATATGGTGGTGGGGATTGTTTCTTCCGACACCCTCAATGAGGATGCCCGTCAGGCTCTCGCCGCTGCTGAAGAGAAAGGTCGCGCGATTGCCGAGGAATCGGAACATGTCGCGACACGCCGACGGCGTGAGTTGGATCGAGAAGATGAACGGCTCCAGCGCCGCCAACGCCTGCCGGGTGTAGCGCAGCTTGAGATGCAGTGCTGTACCTTCACGTATTTTGTCAACCGGAACCAGCACCTCTGTCGCTTCCACATCCTTCATTTGGACGACAATGTGGGTGATGGCTTGATTGATCGGATTAAAGATGACGCCAACGGAATGACCGCACAAACCATCGGCGCAAAAAACTTCAGCTTTTAAGGGGATTTCCATCATTTAGCTCCTTTTTAAAATTATCCTCGAAGAGGCATTCTTGCCTGCTGTTGTTCTTCGAAGAAGAAAATAATTGTTATGGTTCAATTTGAGTCGGCATGTATGCTTTTTTTTTGTTGAAGGGTAATCGAGCATACAGCAAACAGATGACGATAATAACCGCTGAAATGCCCAGCTTTTGCCAGGCAGCGAAGTCGATGCCGGCGTATTTGCTTAGCAGCAGTTCGATACCGATGGCCGTGATGATGAGGTAAGCGGCCGTTTCCAAAATTGGTTCCCGTTTAACCAGATGGGCAAACAGACCGGCGGCAAAGCGCATGATAAGGATGCCAATGGCCACGCCCAGCAGAACCACCCAATAATCGGTGGAGAGGGCCACGGCGGCAATCACGTTGTCCAGGCTAAAAACGAGATCGATGATTTCTACTTGCAAGACCAGCAGCCAAAAACCGCGCGCGGCCATCTTGCCGGACAGGGCAGCGGATTGATCTTCTGCCCCCGGTCGCAGGTTTTTTATGCCTAGCCAGATGAGATAACCGGCGCCAATTGTTTCCAGCACCACGCTGCGCTGAATCCATTCGGCGGCAAAGAGCAGCAGCCCCCGTCCCAGGTAAGCAAATAGAAGGCCGATACGGAGAACGGCCGTTTCCTGCATACCCAAAAGCTTCCTGCTTGGTCGCTCCAAAAAGCGCAGCGAAGACGGGAAGGGGATGGGCTGGTCGTCCGGCAGCCGGGAGGCCATTGCTCCCAAAATAGCGGCATTGTCCAATGACAAAATTCCTTCCAGAAAGATGAGTTGAATGACGATTGAAAGCGTTTCCACAGTGTGTTTTTATCAACCTTTCGTTTATTTATTCGCCGTGCGCGATTGCAGGAAAGCCACCAGCGCGTTCACCTCATCGGGCTTCAGCGTGCTTCCAAAAGCGGGCATATTGGTGCCGCCGTTGAGAATGCGAATCGTTAGCTGTTCCGCTGTGCGCCGGTCGCCGACCGCACTCAAATCCGGGCCGCGCCGCCCGCCGTAGCCGGCAATGCGGTGGCAGTTTTCGCAGCCGCGTTCGTTGAATAACTGCGCGCCGTTAGCCACCGGCCCGCTCGTCGCCCCCACCACCGAGGCTGGCAGTGGCGTCGGGTCAAAGTTAGGTGACCAGTTCGATTGTTTGCCGGCGATGCCCAGCGTGCCAATCATCAAAATAATCATCAGTACCGCGCCGACCGCCCACGGCCGTCTCTTGTAATGCCGTTCGCCGCGATTGGCGATGAAAGGTAAGCCGACCATCACCAATCCGCCCACTAACGGGAATAACAGGATGGCAAACTTCTCCAGTGGTGGCGGCGTCAGCGCCAACAAGGCAAAAAACCAGAGCAAGTACCAATCTGGGTGCGGATTGGCCTGGACAATTGTCGGATCGGGTGGTTTGTCCAGTGCCGGCGGGCCAAATATCATCGCCAGTGAAACGATAACGACGATGATCCCCACGCCAAACATGACGTCGCGCCAGGCGGCATCGGGCCAGAAGGGAACACCCCGTTCATGCAGCATTTTTTGATACCAACTGCGGTACGTTTTGGGGTCTACCGGACGGCCTACTTCCGGCGGTTCAGAAATGCCGTTGCGAATGACCAGATAAAGATGGAAGCCCACAAAAGCAAAAATAAGGCCGGGAATGAAGAACACGTGGAAGGCAGTGAAGCGGCTCAGGGTC
>JBNKZT010000640.1:0-2171 GCA_050301775.1 Promineifilaceae bacterium (SeqCode) | reverse complement strand
CCGGTTCTTTTAACCCATTCCAAACAGATTTCCCTAATCGGTAAAGTAATAAAAGCAGTGCCGGCATAATACCTCCAGACCTGATGAATTTTGCTGTTGCTTTGCCGCCCAAGTATACGTGTTTGGTAAGCGTTCAGGTGGTATGAAACCATGATAGAACAGGTAAAGCTAAGCAGTCGGCAGCAACGAGGGTGGGGCAGTACCCGATACGGCCGCCTGACAGGCCTGGGTCAGAAAATCGAGGCCATCCCGTTGCTGCTGACGCAAAGTGATCACAGCAGTTTGAATCCTTTCCACAAAACGACTGCCTGCTTCACTCTGGGAACCGAAGCTGCGGCGACGCCAAATAACCGAACGGCGCAAAGCGCGTTCAGCGACATTGTTGGTCGGCTCAACGCCATCCTGGTCAACAAAAGTCCACAGCGCCGTCTCTACTTTCAAGATGTTGCCACAAGTATGGCGCGTTTTGGTCGCTTTGAGAAGCGTCCCAATTTGCAGCAGGTTATGCACTTCCTGACGAATCGGCTGCATCGCTTGTTGAAAATCAGAGCGGGAGAGGGTGCCGTTACGGACCCGATGCCACAGGTCAAAGAACTTCTTGACCTGGACCAACAAGAGGGTGCCGATGACGGCCGATTCCCCTTTCCTGTCTACGAAGGCTTGAAAATCCCGTTGCAGATGGGACCAACAGAGCTGCCGCTTTTTCGGGTCGAGCCAATTGTAAGCACTGTAGCGGTCAGAGCCGACCACGCCAGTGAATCCCACTCCCAACAATTGCTGGCTGCTGGCCTGAGAACGGCTGGTCAGGATGCGAAACACCGTCACCAATGGTGTGGCTGCCACCCACAGCCAGCAGGTGTCATTCATTTCACACCAGCTTGTCTCATCGACATTGGCCGCCGGCTGCCGACGCACATATTCGCCCGCTTCGGCCACTGGTTGGGCCAAGGCTTGGGAAACACGCTTCTCTTGAGCCGGAATGCTGCCCAAAGCGACATCCAGATGAAACAATGTGTCCAACATCTCTTCGCTATCCCGCCGGCTGATGCCCATTCGCCCGCTCAGGTAGCCTATCGTTGCCTGAGTGCGCGGGCCAAAACTACCCCGGGGCATCTCGGCTGGCCACTGGCCCTGATTTTTTTGGCCGCACGCCAGGCACTTCAGGCTGTGCAACTGATATTCAATCAGTTCCGGCTCTATCCGCGGCAGTTCACTCACCTGGTGGCGACAAGGATTGGGGTCTTCTCCCAACAACAACGCGCCGCAATGGCCACAAGCTGTTGGTCTGCTGACAATTACCCGGCTGACTTGTTCCAGCGGCTTCAGTTTACGACTTTTACCCGGATGTCCTTTTTGACCGCCCCGTTTCCGCCCTCTTTTCTTCGGCGGGGCGGGTGGTCGTTGGCCAGGCGGATCCGACGACGGCGGTTTGGATGAGTTACGCGACGTTTGGTTGACGCGCTCCTGCAATCGCTCAACTTCAGCCTGCATTGCCCCCACTTGCTCTTTGAGCATCTGGTTTTCTTGCCATACCATTGTCAGCACCGCCCGCACACTTGGCGGCGTCTTGCCCCAATCCGGAGTAGAAATGGGTATTCCTGGTGGCATTTCCATAGTTTGCATTTTACTTCGCAGGGGCGCAGTGTTCCTACTGTCTTTCCTCGTGAATTTTTTGGCTGTTTGACACTTGCCTTTTCAGCCACTTAAACACGTGAACGGTTACTTTTTCTGAGTCTTTGAATAACGCCAGCCAATTCTTTTTCAGTTAGTAGTTGGTCGAAGCCGCTGCCGGGACTGTGACGTATGGCTTGATAAACGATTTCCTGATACACAGGGGGGTAGGGAGATTTCATCTTGATTACCGTTTCTAATCCGCCTACGATCTTCTGCGCGAGTTTTTTGTTAATCCCTTTCTGAACCGTATGTCGTTCTGCCTGCATTGTGGTTTGAAATGCGTCGTCGCCTGGCGTCTGACGTGCTTTAGCGAATGAAGTCACATAATTGATGAGGGAATCCATGTGTACTTCGACGGTTCGGGGCCAATTTTTTACCATCAAGTTGTAGGGTTCATCCAGGCTTTCACCGGTTAAACCACGAGAGTCGCAGCGCAGGATGACAGTTGGTTTGCCTAGATTTTTCGCTATCATGAATTCGATCACGGTTCCGGCGTC
>JBNKZT010000639.1:0-2171 GCA_050301775.1 Promineifilaceae bacterium (SeqCode) | reverse complement strand
TACCCTTACCGCTTTTTAAAGACATTTGTTTTTCGCATTTTTGAGCCATTTTGGCTCTGATTGCACAAAAGTTACGTAAAACCCCTTCAGGTTGATTCAATCAAAAAGGCTGTGGCCGACAGGTGATCCCACCGGCCACAGCCATGCTTTCTTTACCTTCCCAGAAACGTCCTACTGACTGTACTGGCCTTCAGCCAGATCGCAAAAGCGGGGGAAGGGAATTATCCTTCCTCCCGCTTTCGTTTGTTCAGATCGGCACCGTTACGGTGTGGTTACTGTGACGGTGTTCGACCAACCCGATTGGGTCGTGGCATTGAATGCATGGACCCGGTAGAAGAAGGTCGAGCCGCGCGCCACGTTTTGGTTGAAGGTGACCACATTACCGGCAACCGTAGCGTTCACGACTCCGGCAGAGAACAGAATGTCATCGGCCCGTTGAATCAGGAAGCCGGTCTCATTATCAGAGTTGTCCTGCCAGATGAGGGTGACGGTAGCCGTCTTCTTGTTCTTTACGCTGGCGACCCCTGCTAGATTAGATGGGCTCGCGATAGCAGATGGTGGTTGAGCCACATTTTCATTCGAGCTGAGCGTCAGGGTTGGCCAGCCGCCGCCCGGCAGAATTTCGTTGAGCGCAGGGTTAGAGTAATCCCAGGTGTCACCGACGACGTTGAGGGCGTAGACCTGATACTCATACAGTGTTCTATCGTTTCCGAGCAGGTCGGTGTAGGTCCTGGAGCCAGTCTCCGGACCGACGGTCAGCCTGTCTGACGGGACCGTCGCGACGACGCTCCAGGCACCAGTCGAACCGGCCACCCGCCGTTCGATGACAAAGGCGGTCTCGTTCTTGGAGTTATCGGCCCAGGTCACGAGATACTGCTGGTTCTGCCCATTCCCGCTCCGAACTGCACTTTCGAACGTTGGCGCTGACGGGGCGACACCCACGACCTGGGCATGCATCATGTCCATCTCTTCGTGGCTGAGGATGTGGCAGTGATAGACGTACTCCCAACCAAAGTTGACGAAGTGGTTGAAGATATCAACCGGTTCCCCATCGGGGTTGAAGGCCCAGATGGGCAGCCCCATTGCCTCCCTCTGGGTGGTGTTGGCACCTTCGAGGTACATTCCCTCGGGCATAGATGGGTCTAGCAGGCGGATGCTGTTCGGCAGACCGCCCCATTCAGCCGGAAGTTGGGGGATGATTGGCCGCATGGCCACGATGGTGTCCTCCAGCGGGCTGATGCGCACGGTATCCTTCCAACCGAGCTCGTTGGCTTCCGGTTTGCGGACGATGCCATCCCAACCGACCCGGTTGATGAGCTGCACGTCGTACAGGTGGAAGTGGATGGGGTGTGTGTCCACACCGTTATGAGTGAACTTCCAGATCTGCGTGCCGTCATCTGTGGCAGCGATAGGCGTTACTTCTACGCCAGGCGGCAGCTCGATGCCGTCCAGGATCTCGTCGGGTGGATAAGTGTAGCCGTGCAGAATCATATTCTGCAGACCAGCCTGGGCGTTGGGTGTTTCTACCCCCAGGAAGCCGCTCATACGACCGTATTCCATTTCAAAGGCCTCCCCCATCTCGTCCTGGATCATTTTCCCTTTGAGGTTCATGGTGAGGGTATTTGCGGATATCCCATAGCCGGCTGTCAACTCAACCAGTGGTCTGAAGGTCAGCGAGGTGTCGTAGATCTGCACCAGGCCGGCCTCTGGGCCGTTGTTCTGGAAGGTCGTACCGTAGGCCGAATTGTAGGCACCCTGGCCGACGATGATCGGGTGCTGCCCGCTCTCGAAAACGCCTGAGCCGTCAGTCTGGTGGGCGAATGCACTTTCCAGTGGAGCCATATCGAACGGAGTGCCAGTGCCCGCATTGACCTTGATTTGCATGATCGTGCGCACGTTGGGGCCGTAGCCGGGCAGCGTAGAAGGCGCACCACCGATGTCACGGTAATCCCCGTTACCGGTATAGTAGTCATAGCGCGGGTCGCGCGCCGGGAAGGCGGCCGGGGCATCATTGTACAGGATCAGCGTCTGACCGGCGTACTGCGAGAAGTCGACGATCACGTCATGCCGTTCGGCCGGGGCGGTCAGCAGTGAGTGCAGGTCGACATTGCCGGCATTGAAGACAGTTGGGTCAGTGACCCAGGTGGTTGGTTGAGCGGGGATAACGACCG
>JBNKZT010000638.1:0-2171 GCA_050301775.1 Promineifilaceae bacterium (SeqCode) | reverse complement strand
ATTGTCAATTGTTAATTGTCAATTGCCAATTATTAATTTAATTATTTATTGTTTTCTGTTTTTTGTTTTTTGTTTTCCGCTCCAATTCCCGTCGTGGCCGGCCATTGTCTTGCCGACTTTTGGCCGTTCCTCCGCACCATCTGGGATGACGGAGACTGCCTTAGTTGTCGGTTAGTCGATTCCAACCACGACGCTGGGAATTGGGCGTTGTCGCTCCTATTCCTTCTCCAGCTTGACGCCGGGCTTGCCATTTCACATATTGATAGTGAAATCGCGTTGGCGATGAGACATCGCTACCTCCGGGGTCAAAACTGGCGTATCGTGCCGAATGTGGCTGACACAATTCTTTGCCAATTTTCATGATTAACCTCCTTGGTTAAATCTTTAAAGAACATTACGATATAGTTATCCAGAAAAGTTTTTTCCGCCATTCTCAACAAGCATGGAGAAGGGACACGGTGTATCGTAAAATGCAAAAGTAGCTTCCAGACGGTCGATTTCCTGACGCATGACACCCTTCATGGCTGTCCGCTGATTGGGCAGTCCGGCTAATTTCTCAGCCAGATAATGCTTAAGCGCTTTTTGAGTAGACCAGCAAACATTATGGGTAAACTCGCCCTTAAACCAACGCCAGAGGCGTTCAATCGGATTAAAGTCAGGCGAATAAGCGGGTAAAAACTCAACACGTAACCAGGCCGTCTGTTCAGCATACCAGGCTTGTAGCCATTTGGCCTTATGAAAGGAAGCATTGTCGCAAATCAGCAAGATTTTATCCGTTCGCATTTCCCGCTTAAGATGGCAAATAAAACGACGAAAGCGCATTGCTGTCACTTTGAACGAGGTCAATACCCCGTAGAAAATGGCTGTTCCCAACTCAAACGCGCCTATCAGATTAACCCGCCCATGTCGGCCATAGTTCTTGATTTTCGTTTGTTGCCCCTTCGGCCCCCAGGTGTAAGCCAGTGTGCCTTCCGTTTGAAAACCGACTTCGTCTTGAAAGAAAATGCGCCAACCGGCAGCGATTTGCGCCGCATAAATCACCGGCAGCCTGGTTTGAATCCATTCCCGTCGCTTCTCCGAGTCTCGCCGGCTCAACTCATGCATCGCCTTGTGAAAGCTCAATCCCAACCTGCGCAGAAACTGGGGCAAGTATTTGACCGAGTAACAGACCGCATAGACCGTCACCAAAGTGGAATAGACGTGTCGTGCCGTCCATACCCGCTGATTCTCTTCGGCGATTTTAGCTTTCAGTTCCGCTGCTTGCTCCGGTGGCAACTTCACCGGACGCCCGCTGCGCGGTTTATCGTTCAAGCCATCCTCGCCTTCCTGTTCAAATCGTTTCACCCAATTCCTGATGCTTCTTTCCGTCACGTCGTAACAAGCCGCGACGGTTGGGACGTCAACCCCCTTGTAATAGGCAATGAGCGCTTTGACGCGAATAATAGCTGTCACCGTTTGCGATTCTTTGAGCAGGCGTTGCAGCACACGTTTCAGTTGTTTTACCTTTCCGTTATTGATCGAAGCAGAGGAAGATTTTGTTGTTTTCATACACTCTCTTATACCCCATCCTCCAGCTTTGGAAAAGATTTTTCTGGACAGCTATAGCAGAGGGCGCTTCCATCAAGGAGCAAATGGCTTACAAGTTGCGGACCGCAGTTGGAAACGCACTCTACCGCTTGCGCAAATCGACCGTTGAACCCGTCATTGGCATTATCAAGGAAATCTTGGGCTTTCGCCAGTTTTCGTTGCGCGGTTTGGCCGCTGCCGGGGGGGAGTGGACTTTGGTCTGTCTCGCCTACAATCTGAAACGGTTACATACCTTGCAATCTGGATCCTAACGGGTCGCCTATGGCCCAAAACAGCGGTGTGAAATCACATCACGAGACGAATATGACCCGCCAATAGCTTGCTTTGACGCTTTAAAATTGTAAGGTGTTTTATTGATAGGCTGTCCAATGCTACTTTTCCGACAGCCTGCTAGTAAAATGTTGAAGTTTTTAGCTGTTATGCTGGCGCTGGTAATGTTGGCAGGTTTGGCCGCTTGTGGTGGTGCAGCCACGCCTGCTCCGGCCGAGCAGCCCCAGCAAGAAGAAGCCGCCCCAGCGGAAGAATCTGCTGCGGAGGCTCCACCGCCTCAAGAAAAGCGCGTGCTTAAGATATGGCATTATGAA
>JBNKZT010000637.1:0-2177 GCA_050301775.1 Promineifilaceae bacterium (SeqCode) | reverse complement strand
CCCTGCCTGATATGGCAAACTCATCTTTGTTCCACTCACACGCCATTGCTAAACAAGCTAGCGGATCGAGCGAATTGCCAATACCGACGTGGGGAATGAAATCAATGTGCAGCGCCCGCTGCGGGAACAGTTTTTCGGCGTACATCCGGTCGTGGAGGCGGATAATTTGCCCATAGCCTTCGTCGGGGACGAGAAATGTGTGGTAATAGTTGTTGAAAGCGTCTTTGTTAAGGACGGCGCTGCGGAGGGTGAAGGGAAACGGCCGTATTCCTCGTGCCTGCTTCACTGCTTCGGTCACAAACACCTCCGGTTCCTAGTCAAGCACCGGAAACACAATCGTGAAATGGGGTTCAACAACATCATAGTACAAAGGATCATGCATCTGGCGAAACGCCTGAATTCGATCATAATCACTTTTTGACAACTCCGGATAAGCCACAACTAATAATGCCATTTTCTATTTCCTCCCATAAAGAAGGTCATTGTATTCCCTGTTCAAGATACAAATAGTAAATACTCGTGCGCCGGAAGTCGCCCGGTTCAATCTCAACGTCTTTGGTGGCCATGAGTTCTGCCCCCAGGGATTCGATGGTTTTGGCCGAGGCGATGTTGTTCGGGTCGCAGGTAATGATGACCGGATTGATGCCCAACGCCCGAATGAGCGGCAAGAGCAGGCGGCAGCTTCGGGCGGCGTAACGATGGCCGCGATGCGGCTCGTCAACCTCGTAACCGATATGCCCGCCATATTGTCGCAACATCTCAGTCAAACCAACCCGCAGCCTGATCTTGCCCATTGGCGATTGGGTGTGCGTGTTAACCATGGCGAATTTGTATTCCGGCACATGCTTTTTTTCAGGATTGTAGGGGCACATTTCCTCCAATTCCAGTGTGAGATCATCATCCGCCATCGTGCCGGGCGTGATAAATTTGAAATCGGCAAATCGTTCGACATCATTTTCATTTTTCATCATGCCTTCCTCCCTTTTTCAGCTGCCCAAACCAGACTTTGTAATCTGACCGTCCGGTGCAGCCCAGGTCGTCATAGACTTTTTTCTCCAGGCAGTCGAATTGGGCAGTGGTCTCATCAAACATCGCCTCGGAGAAGTTTTGTACGTGGGGCAGCCCTTTTTCCGGATCACCGGCGGAGACGGCGATTACGGCCGTTCCCCCACCTTTCAATATGCGATAGATTTCGGCCATTGTTCGGTTTACGTCGGAAACGGCCGTTTCCCCCACAAACTCATGCAGCAAGCCAAAACAATAAACCGCATCAAACTGCGCGTCAGAGAAAGGCAGGATACGAGAATCTGACTCCACCCAGGATAGTCTGAGAGATGAGGCCGCTCGCTTTTGGGCCAGCAGTAGCCCAGAACGCGCCGCATCCAATCCAATCACCACTGCCCCGTCACCCGCCAGATGAAGCGAATCCCTGCCGGTGCCACAACCCAGGTCCAGGATGATTTGGCTGTTGTTCTCGGCAAATATCCTGACGGCTTGATCCGCGCATGTTGATGCGGGAATATCGCCTAACTTTGCATCATCTTCATAAAATTGCTGCCATCTGCTTAAATTTTGTTGTCCCATGTTCATCCTTTCTTCTCTCTGTGTCACTTCTTGACCTGTACGGTTGCATCTATTTTTCATCGTCAGGCATTTGATCCACCTGGGCAAGGATGTATTTGACAAACGCTAGGGTACGCTCGAAATCCACAGGATCGGCCGGCTGACGAACAGAGATGGCCGGGTGGGGACGGCCGTCCCAGGTTCTATCGATCAGATCTGACCAGGCCGGGTCAAGATTTGTTTTGGCCCACTCAGCCCCCGCTCGTTTGGAGCCGGGGTATCCGTTGATAAGGTCATGCAGCGCACGGCAATAATTTAAGACAATGTACGTTTGGTAAAACCGATTATTGTAACGCTCAGGGTTGTTGAAGATATCCTCTGCCCAGTTGTACATGTATGCCTTGATCTCTGCTCTCAATGCGGCGGTTGCTATTGGATCAATAACTGTTTCCGGCGGCGGGCCAGCCAGGGTAACGCCAAACTCCCGCACAACCCAGCGAACAAGCAGAGTATTGCAGTGGTCAGATCGTTCCAGTGAGCGCGAACCGTTATCAATATACCAGACCTGTCTGCCCAGCCCCGTATGATTTCGCAAAACTGCTTCCGGAAAATAA
>JBNKZT010000636.1:0-2196 GCA_050301775.1 Promineifilaceae bacterium (SeqCode) | reverse complement strand
CAAAATGCTTGTTGAATTCTTTTCCATCTTCGGTGCAATAGAAAAACC
This sequence comes from Promineifilaceae bacterium (SeqCode), assembly GCA_050301775.1. Lineage (GTDB taxonomy): Bacteria > Chloroflexota > Anaerolineae > Promineifilales > Promineifilaceae > JACKCC01. Next base: position 2,148 of record JBNKZT010000636.1, on the reverse strand, counting down.
TGACCAACCCTTTGCTGATGAAGTAGAAATTGTTGACCACATCACCGGCTCTAACCAGATAGTCGTTTTTTTCAAATGTACGCACAGAAAGATGCTGAACAAAATGCTCCCATTCAATTGTAGGAACAAGTACCGTTTTATCAACGATACTTTTGAATTTTTCAAAACCTTTTTGATCTTTCAGACAATGATACATAATCAAAGAACTTTGCTGTGTGGCTGGTTGATAATAGGTTAAAGACCACAGTGGATTCCAAACAAGCTAACGCTTGAAATCACGCGATTGCAGGTCGGCGAGGCTTGCCACAATGACCCTTTTCTTTGCTGGCGCGTAACCGTTGTAAAAACGGGCGGCAGCAATTCGCGTGCATTGATTTGTTAGGGCGCTGGTGGGTTAATAAAAGGCAACCAATTAATAAACTACGTAAACCAGCAGTTGTGTCAAAGATTAATTTTCTGGTGCTTGCCCCACGACAACAATGTGACCTTCTCGAAAGTAGAAATCCGGGTGCTTCATGATATGGTCAGGCGAGTCGAAGTTTCCCAACTCGCGCCAGGCCACCACATCCTGCTCCGGGAGATCAAAACTTTCCGCCGATCCAGCAATAAACTGCATGATCGTACTGATATATTCTCGTTCTATGGGGCGTAATGGCGATTTCCGTTCACTAAGAAACGATGCGAAACTAACATTGATCAGTCCAGCTTGCTTGAACCAGGTCGGTAATTGAAAGGTCCGTAACCCTCCCTGCATGGGCGGATAACGATACCGAGCCGCATCATAGAAGCGCCAAATCATTGTTGCGTCAAACGGAGCGTGTAAATGCGCAGTTACGTCGAATTCCTTCACCGCCACAAGCCCTCCGGGTCGCACTACCCGTCGAAATTCAGCCAACATTTGGCTTAATTCATCATTCGTCAGGTATTGGGTAATATTGGCACACCACACGGCATCAAAGCGATTATCTTCGTAGGGTAATGAGGTTAGATTGCCCACCCTGGTGTCCACGGCACACGGAAATTGGCTGTTTTCAACCAGGGCATCAACCCGCTCAATGTTTTCAGGAGCCAGGTCAATCGCACAAATATGCCCCCTTGAGCCAACCAATTCGGCCAGCAGTGGAAGGAAACTCCCGCCGCCGCAGCCCGCATCCAATACGCTCCAGCCTGATTTGAGGCCCACTGAGCGGATCATCGCTTCATACTCCGGTTTCATCGCCTCAAAGTGGCTATCCAAATAGGAACCTTCGGACAATCCGTGACCAGTTGATGTTTCTTTTTTAGAATGGAGATCAGTCATCAATTCCTCTTTTTCTGTAACGATTACACTTAATTGTGCCTAAGTCATCTCTGACGTCTCAATGAATTAGCGCCCTAACAATGTATTATGCCGTGTTACTATAGTCGTTGTCTGATTTTACTATAGTAAGTTCCTTCGCGTAGAACTGTTTGAGTAGTATTTTACGCACAAGTTCAATGTCTGACCTGTTTTTGTCGTTATTTACTCCGCCAAAATATCGTTGACTTCGGCAACATCTTCACTCGTAAGCTGCCAGTCGGCGGCTTTGGCGTTTTGCTGTAAATGCTCCAGCCGCGTCAGGCCAGAGATGACGGAGCAAACCTGCGGTTGGGCCAGCAGCCAGGCGTGGGCCAGTTCGGCCATTGTGTGCTCCCGTTCCTGTGCCCAGGTGGTCATTTTTTCTACTTTCGTGTAGTTAGCATCTGTCATGTAATTTTGCACGTACTGGCTTGATTCGCCCCGCGATCCTTCCGGCGCTCCTGCTTCGCGTGTGTATTTGCCCGTTAAAAAGCCACCCGCCAGTGGAAAGTAGGGGATAAAGCCCACATTTTCTACCTGGCAGTAGGGAATCACCTCTTTTTCCACCTCGCGTTCTAGCATGTGGTAGTGGGATTGCACTGTCACAAAGCGGGACCAGCCACGCATTTCGGCCAGCAAGTTGGCCTGGGCCAGCTGCCACGCCGCATAAGCCGACGCGCCGATGTAGCGTACCTTGCCACTGCTCACCAAATCGTCCAGCGCCCGCATCGTTTCCTCGATGGGCGTGTGGGGGTCCCAGCGGTGCATCTGGTACAGGTCGATATGGTCGGTTTGCAAGCGGCGCAGACTGTTTTCCAGACCATTCATGA
>JBNKZT010000635.1:0-2214 GCA_050301775.1 Promineifilaceae bacterium (SeqCode) | reverse complement strand
CCGGGTATATCATCGATTAATTTGGTTATTTTTAAAATGATCGGCTTGAATCTCGGCTGCAAAAATGCTGAAGCCGAGCCAAAAGAACCTTTCTCTTTAATACGAAATATAACCTGCTGGCCCTGGTTATCCAGCTCAAGCACGCCTTGCCCAAGCTCTGGTTCCAGCGATTTTCGTAGTTTCGCCATCAAGCGCCGCATTTCTTCTTGTTTGAGCTGCGCTGCTTGCTCAGCCTCTTTGGCCAATCGCTCTTGTTCTAAGCGCAGCAACTCTTGCTGTGCGGAGTCGACAGTTGCTTGTTCAATTTGTTTAATGGGGGTCGGCTCAGGCTTACCGGGAGAAAAATCTTGAAATATCGCGCTGGTGCCTTTTGGTGGGTCTTCTATGCTGATCTCGTTTTGTACGCCAAAGGCTTCTTTCATTGCACCTGCGATACGCTTAAACTTCTGCGCGTCCATTTCTGAAAACGCCAGCAACAACACGAAAAAGCACATCAACAGTGCCATCAAATCCGAAAATGTTGCCATCCACGCCGGTAGGCCGGGTTTGCATTCGGGGCAATCGTCTTCTTCTTCCATACGCTCAGCCACCCTCTCGCATATTGGAAGGCAAATAACTCTTTAACATGGATTCAATAATGCGCGGGTTCTGACCGGCCTGAATGGCAAGCAGCCCATCTATGCACATTTTCTGGATAATTTCTTCTTGCTTAGCCCGGACACCCAACTTGTCTGAAATGGGAATCGCAATCACGGTCGCCAAAAACGACCCGTAAAGCGTCGTTAACAGGGCGACGGCCATTGCCGGACCGATGGTTTTAGGATCGTCCATATTGGCCAACATGCCCACCAAACCGATCAGTGTACCAATCATCCCCATCGCCGGTGCAACATCCGCCAACGCCCGGAAGAATGCCGACCCTTCTGTATGTCGGTCGCTGGTCATCCTCATGTCTTTATTGAGCAGCGATTTCACCACATCTGGATCATGACCATCCACCAGCAACTGGATGCCTTTTGACAAAAAGTCACTGCTGGTTTCCTTGCCTTCCAAGGAAAGCAAACCGCCTTTGCGAGCGCCGTCAGCCAATTCAACGATTTCTGAAATCAAGTCTTCGGGTTTTACAATGGAGAACGAAAAGGCTTTTCCGACGACCTTGCCGACGCCCAAAAATTGTTCCAGCGTAAATTTTGACAACGCCACAAACGTACTGCCGGCAAATACAATCAAAACGGATGGAATATTGATAAATATCCCGAGACTGCCGCCTAACAGCATCGACATCACGATCATGCCTACGGCGCCGGCAATCCCCACCAGGGTAGCAATATCCACAAATGACCTCACTTCACAGGTTTTAACACTGGTCTATTTCGTTTGAGTCTAGCAGCAAAAATAGAGGACAACGTGGCTTTACCTTTCCGCTCACGAATTGACCAGCCACTGAGACTCGTTCTCTTTATCCACTATCGGCCAGCAAAAGGATTTATTGACCAGAATTTTTCAAATCGTTACCTTTGCGTCTGCATTAATTGAGGAACCAACATGGCGACTAAGAAAGCACCGGCGTTTGAAGAAAATCTGAGCGCACTGGAAAGCATCGTAGAACAACTGGAGTCCGGGCAATTAAGCCTCGATGACGCACTGAAAGCCTTTGAACAAGGTATTAAGCTGACTCGGGAATGCCAGGAATCATTGGCCGCCGCCGAGCAAAAAGTACAGATTCTGTTGAACAAACACGGGGAGCCGACCCTGGAAACCCTGCCTGATCAGGCCATTGAATGAAACTTGATTCTTTTTTAGACACTACCCGCTCCGAACTCGAATCCGCCCTGCAGCAAACCTTTAACAAGGCGGCCAGTGCGACATTACGCCAAGCGATACACTACTCACTGCTCGATGGCGGCAAGCGGCTGCGCCCGGCGCTGGTCAGGGCAGCCGCAACGGTAGCGGGCAATGACACGCCGTTATGGCTGGTCCCGGCTCAGGCGCTGGAAATGATCCATGTGTACAGCTTGATTCATGATGACCTGCCCGCCATGGATAACGACGACTTACGCCGTGGGAAGCCGACAAACCACAAACAATTTAATGAGGCCACCGCGATTCTTGCCGGGGATGCCCTGCAATCGGAAGCTTTTTACCTGATTGCCCGCGAACCGGGCCTCAATGACGCTCAGGCACGGGCCATGACCCTGGAACTCAGCTCCGCCG
>JBNKZT010000634.1:0-2214 GCA_050301775.1 Promineifilaceae bacterium (SeqCode) | reverse complement strand
AAAACGCTTTGCCTACCACCCGTTCCGACGGTATCAATTTGCCGTGGGCGATGGGCAGTTGGTGGTATATCGGCCGTTCCGTTGGCAGGGGCTGCGGGGCGTTTCATTGCTGGCTGTTTATGGCGATGATGTTACGTCCATCATTGGGCGCTGGCTTGGTGCGATGTGGCATAGTGGCGTGCGATTTGTGCATGTTTTGACATCACCGTGCTCATCTGTGCGTGCGGCTTTGCAACAAACGGCCGTTTCCCTGCCCATGCGCTACAGCCGTACACCCTACTACCTCACGGCCAAGTCATTGAGTGACAATACCCCCAACACACTTTTCGACTTGAACCAATGGGACTGTGTAGGCGGCGATATTCTTTAAACCATCCGTCAGCTTAGTTGCTGGCGGATCACCTGTACGTCGGCCTGGATTTGGGCTTTGAGCACGTCCAGGTTGCCCTGCACCCGGCTACTGCTTAACCAATCCATCGCCCAACAACTGATGCCTATTCAAATAATTCTGTAAGAATTGCGTAACCCTTTAATAATCATCTCGCAAGTGCCCCCGGTTATCATTTTTGACCGGAGGTAATGCGATGATGAAGATAACCGGATTTAGCGGCGTAACGGCCGTACTCACCGCCCTGCTCGCGGCCATAACCGCCTGCACGACAACCATCCAACTCGCCAGCCAACCAACGCTGGAACCGGAACGGCCGTCCCTCGACCTGCCCGACCTGGGTGACCATGAAGTTATCGATCTCGACATCTTCGAGCGGGACGAGCTGGGTCTCGAAGGGAATGGTCTCCTGGTTGAGGATGATCTCCTCCCGGACGCGCACGACCCTGACCGCGCTGGGGGTCGGCGTGGGCATCGCCATCATCGTCGCCCTGGGTGCTCTTTCGGCAGGGTTCATGGATTCCTTCAACAGCCTGGCGATGGGAGGCATGGCCGATTTCAGCCCCTGGTGGTCGCTCCTGGCGCTGTTTGTGGTGGGTCAGTTGGCTTTCTTTCTGGCGTGGTACCTGTTTAGTTGGGACGGCCGTAACACCGAACGCCGCGGCCACCCTGCTCTGGCTCTGTTGGCCTTGCTGCCTTTCGCCATCGGCATCTTCATTCTCTAGCAAAGCACATCGTCCCAAAATAATAAGCCGGTGGACAGGATGTTCACCGGCTTTATCAGATTATGGGCCTAACGCCCGTCCGCTACAACGGCGTGTTGGGCAACACTCACGTAGAACCCGTCATGCCAAGTTCGGCGCTGAGGCCTTCTGCGTCGCTACCCTCCTGAAGAAGGTGCACGAACGGTTCGTCATCATCGGTCCAACCTTCCTCCGTCACGAGCCATCGTCGAAGACGGAATGGAATCATTTCGAGAACCGCAGCCACGAGGTGTTGCTCCCCTTTAGCAAGTTCAGGCGGCAAAGGAGCCTCTCGGTAGAAGTGAATGGCTCGGTCGGCGAGGAAGATTCTAAAGTAGTTATTCGCGTAGAAGGTGCACCGCACCGGCAGACTGGGCTCTCCGGGTGCGTCCAGGATCCTCCGCATGGGATCGGGCCAAAACGAGTAGCCCGGGACCGCCAGATCTCGAAGCGCCTGGGGAAGAGCGTCGTTAGGATTCAAAACGTCAAAGAACATGTACAGGTTCGAACTCATGTGCTGTCTGCCCAACGATTCGCGTAACCTGCCCGGCGATAACGACCCTAAACTTGGCTAGCAAAGCTATTTTGCCGCACCCTCACGTAGGCGGGAGCGCAGCGACAGCCGGGTCTGGTTTACGCTGGGTTGGGCAGCTCGTTAGTTGATTTTTCGTTTTAGATTTCATCAGACAGATTGATGGGATAATCTTTCTTCACAACAACTTCAGGCTCATTTCCTAGAGAAGCGTAGCGAATATTCGCAAAAACTAGGCGAAGAAAAAAAGCTTCTGTTTCAAGCGTAATTTCATGCATCTTCTGGCCTAACTTCTTGGACCAATATTGCGAACGCTCTCCATTATCAATATATTTTAATCCTGGATATGCTACCGAATACCGTACACCCCAAATAAAGCCATCAGGATCGTCTTTTTCTGGATAATCAGGTCCAGCGTATACATACTCATCCGATAGCGATTGTACAAATGTCTCACTACGTACCCGGGTTGTGTAATTACCTAAAATTTGTGCCAATAAGGGCACAAGTCATAAAAAGATGACGATGACAGTTTTCCGAGCAAAAATGTA
>JBNKZT010000633.1:0-2239 GCA_050301775.1 Promineifilaceae bacterium (SeqCode) | reverse complement strand
CCGTAACCCGTAAACCGATTACGGAACACGGATTACAGATTACGGTTATAAGGAACAATGGAACGGCTTAACACACATCGACTATAGCTGGCGGCGTTGGCCGTCTTTGTTTTGGCGGGGGCGACGGGGGCTTTTATTCTGACTACTTGAAACGGCCGATTTCACGCGCCGTCGCAAAAATCACCGGACAAATGGCCTCGTGCTTCCCTTGCCCACATAACCGGAGGTATAAACTGCGCAGGAAGTTTTTGACGTTGAGATAACAGCTGCTGGCCGGTCCGGTTTCCACCTCGGCCACAAAGGGAACAAAGCTGCGAATCCAATCGTTGATTTCGGCCTCGCTTAGCACTTGGCGCGAGAGGAGACTGGCTACGGCCGTTACCATCCGCTCATCCTCCTCATGCACAAAAGTGTAATCATCCGTACCGATTTTGTGCCGGATGGCCGCCAAAATGTCGCGCAAATCATCGGCCCTCAGCTCTTCACACAAAGCCAGATCATCCAGCGCATCGGCGGCGTGAGCCACGGCATGCGCCCAGCCTTTTTCAGCGATGTAACCGCGCACGTCCTGCTCTTGTTCCAGGTAACGGATGACGGTTTCTTTGAGGCTGACGATTTCGGGTTGGGTGAGATACGGCCGTTTCCGGTGGGCAATCAACAGCAGCGGCAGGAGAAGCATCGAGAAAGACCGCGTAAACACGGCGTCGTTCCCCTTTTCGCCCAGCCGGTACAACAGGTGATTCTCGTCTACTGCTAAATCGAGGAGTTGGTGAAGCTGCACGGCCGTGAACGCCTCATGCTTCAAAATCCAGGTGTAAAACGCCGGATAAATCAATCCATCCCGCAGATCTGGGTCCGGTGAACCGATGAACCGCGCCATTGCCAGAGCCAACTCGAATCGTTCTGCATTATTGTCTACGCGAAATTCATCCGCCGCAATTTGACCCAATCGCTCTTTCAGTGTCAGTTCATCATTCATCATTCCGCTTTCATCCTTTCAAAACAACCTGACTTCGACTTGTTCGCCAGCCAGTAACCCAGCCTTGTTCAGCGGCACTTTGATCAGGCCATCGGCGTTGACCAGGGTGTAAATGAGATTGCTTTTGCCAAAGACGGGCACGGCCGTTAACCCACCATCCCCCTCCTCTAACCGCGCCGGAATATAATCCTCCCGGCCGCTTTCACTGGCAATATTTTTACCCAACGTGGCCCACACCAGGCCGCGCCGCGGCGGCGTCGGCACGCCTTGCAGCCGGTAAATGGCCGGCGTACCAAACATATCAAACTGTACCATCGCCGACACTGGATTGCCCGGCAAGCCAATCACCGGCTTCTGCCCCACGACGCCGACAATCGTCGGTTTGCCGGGGCGGGTGGCCACACCGTGCAGCAAGACACCCGGCTCACCCAGCCCGTCAATCACTTCCACCGTCATATCGCGCACGCTGACCGAGGAGCCGGCCGACATGACCAGCATATCGGATTCGGCCAGCGCTTCTTAGGCCGCCTTTTGCAGCGCATTGAAGTTGTCGGGAACGATGCCGCCCAGGACAGGCACGCCGCCCGCCTGCCGCACCAGCCCAGCGGTGGTGTAACTGTTAATGTCGCGAATCTGGCCCGGCCCGGCCCACTGCTGCGGTGGCACGACCTCATCGCCGGTAGCCAGAATGGCCACGCGGGGGCGGCGCGACACGGCCACTTCGGTAATACCCAGCGCCAGCAGCCCGCCCAAATCTTGCGGCCGCAAAATGTGGCCGGCTGGTAGAATCTCGGCTTGCTCGGCTACGTCTTCGCCGACTTGCAGCACATTCTGGCCGATGGCAACCGCTTTCATCACTTCAATTTCAAAGGGTGGGCGGGCATAAAGCGCCGCCCCTACAATTTGGGTATGCTCGACCTGGACGACGGCATCAGCCGTTTCCGGAATCATGCCGCCGGTGTGGACAATGGCCGCTTGACCAATTTGCAATTCCACATTGGCGGCCTGGCCCATAGGAACCTCGCCAATGACTTCCAAAAAAGCGGGCAGGCTGCCACTGGCCCCGTAGGTATCGGCCGCTTTGACGGCGTAGCCATCCATCGTGCTGCGGCGGAAGGCCGGCAGGGCGTGGGGGGCATAAACTGGACCGGCCGTTACCCGGTCCAGTGCGTCTTCGGCGGCGATGGTTTCGGGGGGGAGTACGGCCGTTAACCGGCTCAACAACAACTCACGAGCATCATCGGGTGGTAAAACGTTGAA
>JBNKZT010000632.1:0-2275 GCA_050301775.1 Promineifilaceae bacterium (SeqCode) | reverse complement strand
GCGGCCCCACCACAGCACACCTAGCAAGAAGGCGGGGATTGCTGCCTGGAAACCTGTCCGAATGAAACCCTGCCAGTCACCCCAAGTTTGCCAGATTGTTACCAGACCGATCACGGCCGTTAACGGATACACCGTTCCCTTTGTCAAAAACCCCAGCCCCAACAAAATTCCCGCCAATCTCCAGTCTCTAATCTCCAGTCTCTCTGCCTTCATCAAAACCACCAAAATCCCTGCGATGATTAATTCAGCCAAAGAATCATTGTTGACCGAGGCCATGATGGCCAGATGTTGGGGGAGGAAGGCGACGAATACGGCCGTTCCCCAGGCCAGCCACATTTTGTCAGGAAACAGCCGCCGGGCCAGGACGTAAGCCAGCGCCACTACACCGCCGCCTAACACCAGCGACGCCAGCCGCAGCGCCAGCAGCGAACCACCCGTCAGCCAGAAAATCGGCGTCAACAGCAGGTAATAAAGCGGCGGCTGCCAATCTTCGTAGGTGAAGGAATCGATTGAGTACTGTGGGGCAAAGCCGGAGCTGATGATCTCGTTTTTGGTGGTTTCGTTGTAGTCGCCGGGCTGCATGGTGGGGAAACGGCCGTTCGCCAACTGCTTGACATAATTATAATGGGCCGGTTCATCGGGGGCCTGCCAATCCGGCGTGAAGCTGGCATATAGCCCGCCGAGAATGAGGTAAACGAGGAGAACAAGAATGATGACAGTATGTTGGCGCATGTTACGAATCATAACTGATTTCGATTTGGTGGCGAGTTCAGGATTAGTCTAACAAAAAATCTGCAATCTCGATGTATTGCTGGGCTAAACAGCAAATATTGCCCCCAGGTACTGGTTTATCTTCTGGAAAATCTAGCATGATTTCTTTGAGGCGTTGTGTTGTTATGGCCAGTTCATCAGTGTTTCCTGAACCACGCAAACTCTTTTTGATCGCTTTTTTTGTCCAATGAATCCCGGCTCCGATACGTTGTTCATCTGAGTTGGCTATTTCGGGTTTGAATGAAGTGCTATTTTCACTTTCAAGTTCAAGATGATCTTCACCAGCAATGAATAATTCGCGCAACTCTCCAAATCTTTCCAAAGCTTGAAAAGACCAATATTCGGCCAAAGATATAAAATTTAGGTCGAGCATGTGAAACAGTGACTCGTCTTCAAACGCGATCCCTGGTACGAATCCGCCGGATGGCTCTATCACGACAAATGGGTGATGATGTAGAATCGGCTTATGCTGGGCCAGTTTGTTGAATAACTGCCACTGCTGCCCTGGACCAGACTGGGTAACGATGAGTAGGTCAATGTCTGACCAGCGATCCCAATCCCCCCTGGCCATGCTGCCAAAGGCGAAAATTCGGTTGACGGCAGAAGATTGGGCAAAGAAATCCGTCAGTTCTTTCAGGAGACGTATCAGAGCGTTTTGGTCAGGGTAGACGAGGTCGGTGATTGACGTTTCCAATTTGCAGCCAATCTCCTAATCGCTAAATCCCCGCTTGACGAAACGGCCGTATCCCCTCTCTCCCACAAATTCACCATCATCAACAATAACCTGACCGCGACTAATCGTCGTTTTCGGCCATCCCTGTAATTTGACGCCGTCGTACAGCGTCCAATCGACGTTTTCGTGCAGGAAATCGGTGGAGAGCGTCACCTCTTTGTCGGGATCGAAGATGACCAGGTCGGCGTCATAGTCAACGACGATGTCGCCTTTGCGGTTGAAGCCGGCCAGTCGGGCCGGTGTGGTGCAGCAGGCGGCAACCCATTGATTTTCCGTCAACAAGCCGCGGCCGACGCCCTGGCTGTACACGGCAGTATACCGCATCTCAATCCCTGGCACGCCGCCGGGAATCTGGCTGAAATCGTTGGCCAGGATGCCCGTCTCCTTTTCGGCACGGCTGAAGGGGCAGTGGTCGGTAGTGACGATTTGCAACTCACCCCGGCTCAACGCCCGCCACAGCGCATCTTGCGAATCCTGGTAGCGGATAGGCGGCGCACAAACCGGCAGCGCCCCTTCCACGCCGGGCCGGTCGTAGGCTTCCTGGGTCAGCAGCAAATACTGCGGGCAGGTCTCGCCGGTGACCGGCAGGCCGCGAGCGCGGGCGGCGGCGATGCGCTGCACGGTGTCGTCGCAGGTGACGTGGAAGATGTGCAGCCGCGTCCCAACCAGTGTGGCGATATCGATAACCCGGCCGGTCGCTTCGCCTTCCATAAGGGCCGGGCGGCTGAGGGGATGGTAGTGGGGGGTGGTACGGCCGTTCGCCAAATTCTC
>JBNKZT010000631.1:0-2301 GCA_050301775.1 Promineifilaceae bacterium (SeqCode) | reverse complement strand
ATCTGTTTACCTGGGTCCGGTGCGCCCTCAAGGTCTTGTGTTTCTTTAGGGCTTGCCTTTATCAAGGTTTGTAGCGCAGCACTTTTCTTTGCTAACTCAAAATAATGTCGAGTTATCTTAACAGGCATCCTGGCCTCAACATCTCTTATCGTCCCTGTTAGGTCTGCCAACGCTTTTAACTCATCGGCAGAGTAAAAAGAACGCATGTCTTCGGGTACCTTGCCATCAATAAACTTCTTAAGACCCTTGATAATCTGTCGATCATATTTGCCATTTTCGACTGAATCTAAAAATGCTTGTTCTTTGGCCGAAGGTTCATATTTTGCTACTTTTGACATGATGTACTCCTCTAAGGTAAATAGTTACTGACTAGCTTTCGTCCTCGTCAACTTCTTGGGCTAACCGCCAACCGGTTGTGTTCTTAAAATGCACATGCATTGCTTTTTTGGCCTCATCCGGTCGTCTGGCCCGGATAGCGTCAACAACGGGCCGATGCAAATCGGCAATTTCGTCGGCCTCGCGGAATTTTTCATCGGTAATTAGTTCTACAATGTCACATTAGACAGATGTTCTAACAAAATAAGAGCTAGACTTGTAACAGCATCAATTTTACATAATCACAGGAGATGTGGTAAAACATAACAGTATGCACAAAATAACGAACCCCTTGAAAAACTAGCCCGCTGGAGGCTACCGTTGGAAGAAATCGAGAACTTGGGTGAACGGTTAACCGAGTTTTGTGAAGAATTTCGGCCCTATATGCGCACCCAAACCCGTGATACCAGTGAATATGGGTTCTGGTACATCAGCGGCCTGTTGCGACTGGAAGCTCAGCGAACGCTGGCCAATATCGGACGCAAGACCCCGGTGGGAGAACAAAATATGCATCATTTTATGAGCAAATCTCCCTGGTCTGGAGCGGATTTGGTGGATGCCATCCAAGCTAAAGTCAAGAAGCGGCCTGAATTTCAAGCGGAAACGATGTTGTTGATTGATGAAAGCGCCGATGAAAAAGGAGGTCATCAGAGTGCGGGTGCTGGTCGTCAACACAATGGTCGTCTGGGAAAGGTGGAAATGAGCCAGGTAGGGGTCTTTCTGACCTTAGCCACTCCCAACCTGAGTACCTGGATTGATGGCGAGTTGTTCATTCCCGAAGGCTGGTTCAAACCGGAAGCGGCTGACCGCCGAGCCAAAGCCGGGGTTCCACCTGAACGCACCTTTCAAACCAAACCGCAATTAGCCTGGACCATGATCCAACGGGCCGTGGTCAATGGTCTTCCCTTCAAGGCGGTGGGCATGGATACGCTCTATGGTCGAAGCAAAAAGCTGCGGGCTGATTTAGAGCAAGCCGGTCTGGAATACTATGCCGATGTGCCGGCCGATACCCAGGTGTACTTGTGTCAGCCCCGACTGGTTTACCGCAAAACGAAACGAGGCAAACGCGCCAAGCGACCCACGGTCCACGGTCGAGCCTATGAAGTTCGGTCGTTACTTGCGTCGCCACACCTCCGTTGGCATCAAATTACCGTTCGGCCCACTGAACAGGGCTTCTTGACGGCTGAATTTGTCCGGCTGCCTGTCTGGACCCTCTATAAACAGAGCCTACGCCGGGAATGGTTGCTGATCCGCTTGGATGAAGGTCGGGTCACTTACACCTTGAGTAATGCCGCCTGGGATATGCCTTTGCAGACGATGGCCTGGCGCAAATCATTCCGTCACTTTGCCGAACGCAGTAACCAGGATAGTAAGTCTGATTTTGGGTGGGATGAACTCCAAGCCATCAAATATCGGGCTTGGAAACATCAGTTAGCTTTGACCATTCTGGCCGGCTGGTTTATCACTGAAATTCGTTTGGACTGGACCATACTGTATCACCACGACCCGGAGTTATTGGCTCACTATGAAGTTGAGGTGTTACCCGTTTTATCCGTGGCTAACGTGCGCGAATTGTTGCGGGCAGCTCTGCCCCTCCCTCAACCAACACCTACTGAAGCCATCTTGCTCGTGATTAAACATCTCGATAATCGTATCCGCTCTCGTAAATCCCGTTTGCGTACCGGCTCCAGACCATTAATGTGACATTGTAGAAGTAATTAAGCCCCAAAAATTACTTCCCATAACTATGAAATTCAGCTTAATAACACCCCATATAATGAAGAAGCCTGAATAAAATTCAGGCCTCGAAAATTCTCACTTCGCTGTATATGGGTAAGCTGAATAGTTGCGCCGTGTAGATCGTTTAGGGGGTATTTTTTAAGAATTTACCGGCTGCCTTGCCGGGCAATATAGATGCCGATTAAC
>JBNKZT010000630.1:0-2319 GCA_050301775.1 Promineifilaceae bacterium (SeqCode) | reverse complement strand
AGTCCCAGCAATCCGGCAATAATGACCAGGGTCAGGACGATGGGGGCGATGAGGTAGCCTTTGGCCATCAGCACCAGCAGCAAGATCAGGTAAACGACCATCGCCCCAATCAAGGGCGCGGCGATGGGTTCCGCTCGACGCAAGTCATCATAATTCCAGGTGCGCGTCCAATCGCGGAATTCGCGGGCCAGATGAGTCAAAACAAAGAAGAGGAAGAGGCCGTAGATGGCCAGATAGTTGCCGACCTGGGTATAGGAACCGGGCCAGAGTTTGATCGAGTTATAGGCGCTGCCGAAGTTGAGGTCGTAGGGCAGGAAAGTGAGATAGAACAGGCCGACGAAAACGGCCGTTTGGTACGCCGCCTGTCCGATCATGATCAGGGAGAAACGACCGTGCATCCTATACCCATAAAACACAATCGCCAACCCGCCAATCACCAAATACGTTGGCCAATCCCAGGTGTTGGAAGCCCGCAGGACGCCCACGGCCAATCCGCCGGTTAGCCAGAGCAGGGTAGTTTCCCACCAGGCGGTTTCAGAAATCCAATTTCTTGAAGAAATTGGATTTCTCGATGTCAGCGCCAGCGACACCGCCCAGCCCAGCGCCAGAATCGCCAGCGGCAGGCTGATCATATGGGCGTGCAGGTCGCCGTAAAGGAAGGTGAAGAAGGGGAACTCGGTAATCGGCCCCACTTCGCCGGGATTGGCGTTGATAGCGCGGGACGCAGTCCAGAACCAGTCGCCGGGGTTGATGGGCGCCGGTTGGCCGCTGAGCAGCTTAATCGCGCCGTCCACTGTTTGCAGCAATCTGTCCAGCCCGGCCAGCCCGGTGTTGAAGACTGTTCCCGTTTTCTGCCAAACGCTGACCATCACGCCCACTTCGGCCAGATTACCGAGCAGAACGGCCAGGGCGGTGGCGATGAGGCCGGCGGCGACGGCTTTCTTGTTGAGACTGGAGGCTGAAGGCTGGAGATTTTTAGTTTCGAGTCTCCAGTCTCTAATCTCTATTAAATTATAGGCAATTGAAAACACCCCCACGCCAGTGAAGCTAAAGAGCATGGGCAGGATGAGGTTGTAGGCAACGGTAGGGATGATGCCCAGTAGTTTGGTCAGCGCGCCGACGTAGACGAAGCCGTAGTAGTAGTAGTTGATGTAGCCGCCAGCAAACCAGGGATCGTAAGGGGGAAAATAGGTGGATTTGAGAACGGCCGTAAAATAAGACAAATCCATCGGTTTCTCACCGCCCCAAATCACATCCCACACATCCGGGTTGCCCAGGCGGATGCCAATCATAATCAGAAACAGCACGACGCCCAGCAGTTCAACCAGACCGATGTAGGCTAGATTTTGTCGAACAAATTCGGCAATTTCACGGCTGCGGCGCAGGTAAACCATCAAACTCAACAGGCCGACTAACAGCACGCCCAGCAGGAGCGTCCCTCGTGAATTGGGCAGCCATTTGGCGCTGGCCATCAGCCAGCCGAAGTAGGAGACGAGCAGCAGTGATAGAATCCGCGACAGGGCATAGCCGCGATCGGGCAGGCCGCGGAAAATGGTAAAGGTTAACGGGAAAGCCAACCAGCCCAACAGAATCACAGCCAGCCACCAGACGACGGCGGTCAGAGCGGGATGCTGCGACAGCAGACCATCGACGTTGAAAATCTGGCTGAAGGTGCCATTGGCTTGTTGGATGGCTTGCTCTTCTGTGGACAGCATCAAGCCGTTGGGCATTTTGGTTGCTTCGGCCGGATTGTTATTGACGACCTGGCTTAAATCAACGCTGTTGAGGATGTGAACCGTATTGTCGTGGCTGTAGCGGTCGGTTTTGGCGAAAATCCAGACCGGCGGGTGGTCGTAAACGCTGAATGCTTCTTCGGCGGCCAGTTTGCCGGGCGGCGGCCAACCGACATCAGGCGGCGTTTGCCAGCCAATTTTGCCACCAGTGTCGTTAATGTAGAGTGGCCCAATCTGGAAATTGGCGTGGAATTGGGCCACGAGTTCATAACCGAGTTTGCCGTTGAATAGGCTCTCGTAGTAAAGCTTGGTCATGGGGTTCGTTAGAGGCAGGCGGGGAATGCTCCAGATGGCGCGCTGGCTGCTGATGGGGATGTAGTCGGCCTCATCAAGCCATTGGATCATTTCGTCTCGTTTACCTTCGTTATCGGGGAAAGGCAGCGGTCGCTGGCCGCCGCTGACTTCGGTGTAGTAGCTGCCGTAGGCGGAACGGCCGTTACTGTTCACCGGCAGCAAATCATCCCATGCTTCATTAACAAGCAGGCTGGTTCCAGCACGGACAGGCGTGCTGCCAGGGAGATCGGAA
>JBNKZT010000629.1:0-2351 GCA_050301775.1 Promineifilaceae bacterium (SeqCode) | reverse complement strand
AACAGCCAGGCCATCGCCACCCTTAAACAAATCCGCAAACACCTCGCCCCAAACGGCACCCTCTTCATCGACCTCATCAACCCCTTTGCCATCGCCGACACCCCCGACACGGCCGAATTCACCTTCGAAGGCCAATTCACCGACCCCATCACCGGCGAAACCATCCTCCAATTCGCCGCCAATCACCTCGACGAGACCAGCCAAACCCTGCACATCACCTGGGCCTACGACGTCGCCGCCCCCGACGGCAGCCCCGCCCAACGCACCATCGCCGAATCCTCCTACCACTACCGCTTCCCCCACCAACTCGACATCCTATTGCAGCAAACCGGCTTCAAACTCACCAACATCTACGGCGATTATGACCACACCCCCTTCACCGAATCCAGCGACCGCCTCCTCATCCTATGCAAATAGCTAAATTAGAGTTGGGCTAGAGAATATCCTTTTCTCTATAGCTCTATTTACTTCATTTGGGTAAAAAAGAGAGGTGGCGCAAAACAGTTGTTTCCCCATATGGGAAGCCTGTTATCTTACTTATTACCTGTTTCCTCGTTCAGGTTTTTACATTAATCTTAGTAGGTATGTTAGTTAATCAAAAGCAATATGCTCAAGCTTCTCTTAAAACGGCCGAAGATTTGCGCTCCATTGCTTCTTCATCCAAACTGCAAGACCTTTCCATGCTGTCTTTGCCGGAAATTGACACAGCCATTGACATCATTTCACGCATCGTACCGGCGGGTAACGTGCCTGGCATGATTCTGAGCGGCCTGGCCCATCTGCCTGGGCGCCAGCCGCCGCCGGAGAATGCCAGGCGAGATGTGAACCTGCTGTTCAAAGGTGTGGAAGCGGCACTGGACAAGGCAGTATACGGAACTTTCTTCGCCGGACCGGCGGCCGTTATTTGGGGATACCAAAATCTGCTCAAGCTGGCGGGAAAAACGATGGAAGAATCGTTCCCGGAAGGGCTGTGGCAATTCTACGCGGATTACGCTCTCCGTGAAGACACAGCTCGCTTCACGGTGGAAACACACGGTTTCGATACCGTGCTGCACCACCACCAGATTGAATTGTCGCTGGTGAACCGGGTGACGGCCTGGTTGATGGCCGCCATCCATTGCCTGCACCAGTATGACAAATTGCTGGTCAATGAGTGGCGGGAGCGGGTGTACACTAGCATTCTACAAGAGGTCGTGAGTGGCACACCGGCAGCAAATCGCTTTGCCGGATTGTATCAGGAATGGGCACGGCAACGACCATTTGGCCGTAAGCAAGATGCAAAATCCCAAGAAACCTATCCCGCCTATCGCCGCCGCAAATTCGACCACTATCTACGCCAGGCCCTCGACCAGCTCGACGCCCCCACGCGCTATGAGTGGAACCAACGGGTACAGGAGGCCAAAGCGCAGCTTCCTGCTTACCAGCAGCAAATGTCCATCCTGGCTTACCTGGAACCGACCAGCTATGGAGAAACGCGCCAATCTATTTCCCTCAGCGATGCCTGTGTTGCCCTCGTTTATCAGGGACGATACTACCTGATTCCAGCCTGCCGATTCGGAAGTGATACGCCGCCGGCAACAGAGGAAATAAAGGCACAGGTAACGGCCGTTATGCACCAACCCACAGGCACCTCGACCATGCACCTGTCGGCGCTGGCTTCATTGTCAAGGCAAGAATTGGTCCATTTACGCCCTGATCTGAACACGACTCTACAAGAAAGCCTGGAACAATTGCGCTTGGCCCCTATCATCCTCAATGCCGACCAGAAATCGCCGCACCTGCCGCTGCCGGAGTTACGCCAGGGTGAACGGGGAGTGGGTGACCATCCATTGACGATTTTTGACGCCCAGAAGACGTTCGCATTTGACCACTCTCACATCTTCTTTGATGGTGCCTGGGCAGCAGCATTGGCCGAGATACTGACGCAAGAAGCGCTGGCCTGGGCTGTCTACTTGCAAGAGCGCCCAATCGCAGCCGAGACCAATCTACCAGTGGTGAAACCATTGCGGCTGCCCTTTGAGCAGCGGGAAACGCTTTTTATCCAACGTGCCAACAAAGTCATGGCCGAAGTTAGCGTAGAGTCAACAGCTATTCATTTGCAGCCCCTTCTGGCCCTGCGCCAGATGTTCAAAAGGCGCAACGACCTGGTACAGCTCACGGTGAATGATTTGCTGGTGCTCTACCGGGCTATTCACGCCGTCACTTACCAGCCGGACCCGGAACTGGTCGCGTCGCTGGAAGTGCTGGCGCAGGAACCGAAACTGGAAACGGCTGTCTCCCAGGCACTGGCCGCGATGACTTCAGCCGCACAAAATCCCGCTGTCCTCATTCCGATTGATGGTTCCCAAAAG
>JBNKZT010000628.1:0-2356 GCA_050301775.1 Promineifilaceae bacterium (SeqCode) | reverse complement strand
GGAATCACGACCCACATCGTGGTACTACCTGAAAGCGCTCGATTCAGTGGCAGCCGACATCCGAAGACACACGCTGATATCGCTGCCGTGGAAGCGTTGTTAGCTGCCTGACTTCAACCAGCGCGCCGCATCCAGCGCGTGGTAGGTGATAATTAAATCGGCCCCGGCCCGTTTGAAGCCGAGCAGCGTTTCCAGGACGACTCGTTCTTCGTCCAGCCAACCGTTGGCGGCGGCAGCCTTGATCATCGCGTATTCGCCGCTGACGTTGTAGGCGACCAACGGCAGTTCGGGGAAATTGTCGTGCAGTGTCCGAATGACATCCAGGTAAGGCAGACCAGGCTTGACCATCAGAAAATCGGCCCCTTCGGCCACATCCAATTCTGCTTCGCGCAGGGCTTCGCGGACGTTGGCCGGGTCCATTTGGTGTGTTTTGCGGTCGCCGAATTTGGGCGCACCGTCGGCGGCATCGCGGAAGGGACCGTAAAAGGCGGAGGCGTATTTGACAGCATAGGACATGACCGGTATTTGCGTATACCCGGAATTGTCCAGCCCGGCACGAATGGCGGCGACCATGCCATCCATCATGCCGCTGGGGGCGACGATGTCGGCGCCCGCTTCAGCATGGGAAACGGCCGTATCACTTAGTACGGTTAGCGTTTCATCATTAAGGACATTGCCTATCTCATCCAGCAAACCGCAGTGACCGTGATCGGTGTATTCACACAGGCAGACGTCGGTGATGACCAGGAGGTTGGGAACGGCCGTTTTAATCGCCCGAATCGCCTGCTGCACAATGCCATCGGGGGCAAAGTTCTCCAGACCGATGGGGTCTTTGTGGGCCGGAATACCGAACAGAATGACGGCCGGTACGCCTAGGGCTGCCGCTTCTTCTGCTTCTATCACCGCCTGATCGACAGAAAGCTGGGCGATGCCGGGCATAGAGGCGATGGGCTGGCGCACTTTTTCTCCATGCGTGACGAACAGCGGGTAAATGAAATCATCGGTAGTCAGGCTGGTTTCGCGCACCATGGCTCGCAGTTGGGGCGAACGACGCAGGCGGCGGGGGCGCATGGTTAGCTGATGTTGTTTGGTTTTAATCATGGTGTTTCCCTTGAAAATGATCGCCGATAGTAATCGCCGATGGCTTGGATAAGGCCGTCAATCGTGTATTCAGACGGAACGATGGTGACATCAAAACCATTCGCTTCTGCTTCTTCGGCGGTGATGGGGCCAATGCAGGCGATGATGGCCTGGTCGAGTAGAGGTCTTGTGGTATCCAAAATTTTGAGGAAGTTGCGGACGCTGGAGGGACTGGTGAAGGTGATGACATCAAACCCTTGTTGAAGTTGGGCCAGTGCATCGGGAGTGGGCACGGCCGTTACCGTATCATACAAGGCGACATCATCTACCTGGGCGCCCTGTTCACGCAGTAATTCAACGATTTGCGGCCGGCCGATTTTGGCCCGCGGCAGCAGCACCTTTTGGCCGGTTAAGTCACCCAATCCGGCGGCCAGGGCTTCGCCGGTGAATTCGTCCGGTGTGAAGTTGATAGGGATGTGGCGGGCTTGCAGGGCAACGGCCGTTGCCGACCCCACCGTCGCCACAAAAGGCATCTTGGACGTCAAACCCAGATCATCGACACGCCGGAAGAAAAACTCAACCGCATTGACACTGGTAAACACAAGCCAATCATATTTTGCCAGTTGGAGTAAGGCGCTGTCCAGTGGTTCCGGCGGCAGCGCTGCAAACCGGATGACCGGGAATACAATGGGAATGGCGCCCAATTGGATACATTTGTCTCGAAACGAAGCCGCTTGTGATTCGCTGCGGGTGATGACGATGCGTTTGTGGTGTAGAGGAGATTGGAGATTGGAGGCTGGAAATTGAACAGCCTTCAATCTTCCGTCACTACCCTGGTTAAACAAATCATCAGCCATTGGCCAAAATCTCCCGCGCACCTTGGGCCAAGGCTGCTTGCGCCAATTTTCTACCAAGCGTCCAGGCATTCTGACCTGAATCTGTCAGATGAATGAGGGTCCGGCCGTCGGATGAGCCAACGGTGCCGGTGAGATACAGGCCGCTGCCGGAAAGTGTGGCATAGGCGGCAACGGGGGTTGAGCAGCCGCCGTCCAGATGGTACAAAAAGCTGCGTTCGGCCAGAACACAGGCTCGGATTCCCGGTTGGTCAATTGCTTGCAGCAGAGTCAATGTGCCTGGGTCATCGGCACGGCATTGAACGGCCAATGCGCCTTGTCCTGGCGCGGGCAACATGGTTGTCAGTGGCAGCCACTGCGTGATATGGTCGTCAAGCCCCAGGCGGGTGAGGCCGGCGGCAGCTAAAACGGCCGCATCATAA
>JBNKZT010000627.1:0-2357 GCA_050301775.1 Promineifilaceae bacterium (SeqCode) | reverse complement strand
GGCAACGTTGCAGCCGGGCGCGTTCCGGCCAGCCCAGCCCGACCCGTACCGCAGCGGCGAGATTGAACGGATAGAGATAACGCTGGATGGCGCGGCGGGGAAGTTGAAGTGGGTGGATTGGGATACGGCCGTTACGCCACCACCTACCCTTCTAGCCCAATCCCGCGTGGTCGTCGCCGCCGGCCGGGGACTCAAACATGAGAAAGGATTTGCCCTGGCCCAACAACTGGCCGCGGCTTTGGGCGGGCAGGTCGCCGGTTCGCGCGGTGCACTGGATGAGGGCTGGATCGATGAGGAGCAGCAAGTGGGACTGACCGGCCAGACCGTTCGGCCCGATTTGTACGTCGCTTGCGGCGTCTCCGGCGCTATCCAGCATGTCCTGGGGATACAGGAAGCCGGCTTCGTGGTAGCCGTTCACCGTGACGAACAAGCGCCAATCATGAAGACGGCCAATGTGGCTGTGGTTGGGGATGCCGAAGAAGTCATTGAAGCGCTTGTTACGGCATTGGCGGATGCTTCAAAGGAGACGGTGTGAATGATCGGGTCGCCACTTGAAATCATCAGGCGTAAGGAAGCGGAAGTCACCCGCCGCCTGGCATCTGCCCAGGAAACGGCCGTTTCTCAAATCAAGGCCGCTGAACAACAGGCCAAAGAAATCGTACGCCAGGCAGAGGCCCAGGGACAGCGCGAGGGTGAAGCGCAGCGCCAGTCAACCCTCGATGAGGCCGAGCAGGAAGCTGAAGCAATCCTGGCCCAGGCCCAGGTCCGGGCGGAAGTGCTGCGCAGTGTGAGTCAGACGGAAGTGGAAACGGCCGTGACCCAGGCAATGACGATCATCATTGGTGCGGATTGGCCGGTACAGGAGTAATTTGGCATGAAACTCAAAATGGCACGCCTGCAAATTATCGGTCTCAAATCGCAGCTAATGGCAACCGTGAGCGCAATTCACGCGCTGGGCTGCGTTCAAATCGAAGATTTATCAAAGGTAACCGATATTTCGGCGCGCCCTTTGAATTTGGATCGGGAAGCGGTGCAAAAACGCGAAGAACTAACCTATCTGGTGGCCAAAATTGAAGGGCTTCTCTCCACGCTGCGCGCCGTCCAGCCTGAAACCGCCCATGAGAAGGCGGAGGTTTCGCCAACCGAAGATTATTTCGAAGCCGCCCGCGCCGGGGTAGACACGTTGGTTCCCCAAGTGCAAAGACTCGCCACCCGGCGAGAAAAGTTGGAAGCCGAGCAGTCGTCGCTGCCGCGTTATGAAGCGACCCTGCGCAAACTGCTACCTATTGTCCCGGCGGCGGCCCATGAACCGGAAAACACCTTTGTCGGTGTGCTCGTTGGTCGTGCCCATATTTGGGTGTTGGACGCTGTGGCCGAGGAAGTGTTGAAACTCAGCGCCGGGCGGGCAGAAATGGTAGTGGAAGATATTGATGAGGCCACGCGGGCCATGTTGATTGTTGTCCCCAGGGAATTTGCCGCCGATCTGGAAGAACTGCTGGGCCGGGAAGATATTTCCCGCCTGCGCCTGCCTGATGAGATTGCCGACCAGCCGCCGGATACGGCCGTGCTCGTTTTGAGCAACCGGCTGGCCACCATTCCGCGGGAATTGGAAACCATCAATGCCGAATTGGCGGCGCTGGCGGAAACATGGTTGTCACGGTTGCGCCGGTGGCGCACTTCTCTGCGGGATCAATTAGACCAGATTGATGTTTTAAGCAATTTTGGCGAGACAGAGCAGACGTTTGTCCTTGTCGGTTGGGTTCCGGAACGCGACGTGAGTCGGGTGCAAAGGGCGCTGGTTGCGGCCGTAGGCGATGGCGTGATTTCGCAGACGGTGTCCATTTCTGCGGCTGATCGCCAGCAAGCACCCGTAGCTTTGATGAACCCAGCCCTGGCACGGCCGTTCCAAAGCCTGGTGCGTTTATTCAGCTTACCTCGTTATGAAGGCATAGACCCCACCATCTTAATGGCCGTTTTTCTCCCCCTGTTTTTTGGCATGATCTTGGGCGATGTCGGTTACGGCGCGCTATTGTTAATACTTTGCCTCCTTGGGCTGTGGCGCTTCCCAGAGCCGGGAATCCGACGTGACATCATCAATGTGTTGGCCTTGGGATCAGGATGGAGCATCCTCTTTGGCATCCTGTACGGCGAGGCATTCGGAACGCTGGGCGAAGCGTGGGGGATGCACGCGCTCTGGTTCGAACGCGCCAGCGCCGAACAGGTTACCTCATTACTGCTGCTCTCCATCGCCGTGGGCGTGGTTCACGTCACCCTGGGTCTTGTACTGGGCGTGTGGGAGGCCGTACGCGAGCACAGCCGGCATCTTTTGCTTGAGCGAGGCGGCATGTTGGTCGGGT
>JBNKZT010000626.1:0-2371 GCA_050301775.1 Promineifilaceae bacterium (SeqCode) | reverse complement strand
GAACGCCTACATCTCTAATTTACTCATTACCAATGGGGGCGATCCGCTTGATTTAACCCATTTTATTCTCACGCTCATGTATGAGGCTACCTTCAATCGCTTGGATTTCGGTTATGGGTCGGCCATCAGTTATCTTCTCACCATTTTCGTTTTCATCATCAGCGTCATTCAAATTCGGATGTTGCGCCAGGAGGCAGATCTATAGAATGAGTCTCAAACAGCAGCAAAGGCGCTCAAAAATAATCACCTACGCTTTACTATTGGCGGGCGTTGCAGTTGTATTCATCCCGTTTTGGTATATGTTGATCACATCGCTCAAACCGCAGGCCTATATTTTTGAGATGCCGCCGCGTTTATGGCCGCAAGAGCCAACGCTGAAAAATTACACGTCGGCTTTGGGCAAGGATTTGTTTGGGTTGTATTTTCTGAACAGTCTGATCGTCGCTGTTTCCAGCACGGCCGTTACCGTGTTCATCTCTTC
The DNA here is from genome assembly GCA_050301775.1 of Promineifilaceae bacterium (SeqCode). Classification (GTDB taxonomy): domain Bacteria; phylum Chloroflexota; class Anaerolineae; order Promineifilales; family Promineifilaceae; genus JACKCC01. The sequence continues at coordinate 1,890 of JBNKZT010000626.1, read as the reverse complement.
CCTTCTGGCTTATGCCTTTGCCCGGCTTAAATTTCCGGGCAAAGAGCTGTTGTTCTATCTCTTTTTGTTGGGAATGATGATCCCGCCGGTGATGTTGATTATCCCCCAATTTATTATCGCCAAACAGTTGGACTTGCTGGATAAGCTGGGTGGCCTTGTGGTCGTCTACGTCACCATGAATCTTTCGATGCAGACTTTTCTCTTGCGCGGATTTTTTGAGGGCATTCCCAGAGACCTGGAAGAGGCGGCGCTGATTGACGGCGCCAACCAATGGTTGATATTCTGGCGGGTTGTGCTGCCTCTCTCCCGGCCCGGTCTGGCGGTAGTAACGATTTTCACCTTTCTTTATGCCTGGGATGAATTTCCCTGGGCGCACGTGGCGATTAAGGAAACAACACGAAGAACGCTGCCCATCGCCATCGCCTTATTCCAATCGCAGCATCTCACCGAATGGGGGCAGGTGTTTGCCGCCTCCATCGTGGCACTGATTCCGGTAGTGATTGTGTTTGCCGTTTTCCAACGCTATTTTATTCGTGGGATTTCCACGACCGGGCTGAAGGGGTAATGTATGCGCTTTGTTGATTGCTATCCTGCTAAAGGGACATTTTCTCCTGGGGAGCCAGTTCGATTTATGGTGGATATTAAGGGGGAGAGGGGAGAAACGGCCGTCATCCACCTCTCCATCATTCATCTCAACCAAACCACTGACACCTTGACTCAGGCCGTTTCGCTGCAGAATGGTAAACAACGATTCAACCTCGAATGGCCAGCACTGCCGGCGGCGCCACGCGGCTATGGTGTAACGATCGAATTACGCGACCAATCGGATATAGTAATCGATTCGATTTCCACCGCGTTCGATATTTTACCGGATTGGACAAATTTCCCCCGCTATGGTTTTCTAACCGATTTCGCCCCAGATAGGGCCGATATCGACGACACGTTAGATACCCTAGTTCAGTTCCACATCAATGGCCTGCAATTTTATGACTGGCAATACCGGCATGACCGTCTGCTGCCACCTGAATCCATGTACATTGACCCCTTGGGGAGAAAATTATCTTTAGATACAGTTCGCGCGTTCATTGCTGCGGCCCATAAGCGCGGCATGGCCGCCATGCCCTATTTAGCTGTGTACGCGGCCTCAATCAAGTTCTGGCAGGCGCACCCGGATTGGGCGCTGTATGACGCCGATGGACAATCGATTACATTTGAAGATTTTTTGGGGTTGATGGACCCGTCACCGGGCAGTCCCTGGACAGCGCATTTACAAAATGAGTGCAGCCAAGTCTTGGCGCAGCTTCCATTTGACGGCCTGCACGTGGATCAGTACGGCGATCCCAAGGAAGGATTTAACTCAGTTGGCGACTCGGTTGACATGCCAACTGCCTTCACCGCATTCATTGAAAAGCTCAAAGAAACCCACTGGCAGAAGGCTGTCGTCTTTAACGCCGTGGGCAACTGGCCTATCGAAGCGTTGGCAGCGGCACCGCAAGATTTTGTTTATATCGAAATCTGGCCGCCGGATGTTTATTATCGCGACATTCAGTGCATTGTGACTAATGCACGCACCTTGTCGGGCGGTAAACCAGTGGTGATAGCACTCTATCTGCCGGCCAATCGCCAGGAAAATGTGCGCCTGGCCGACGCCCTTATTTTTTCTCTGGGTGGGTCTCGTATCGAATTGGGCGAGAAGGCCCAGCTTCTGGCTGATCCCTACTTTCCCAAACATCAAACTCTGGGGTCTGATCTCAAAAAGATGCTGCGTCGCTATTACGACTTCGTTGTTGAGATTGTTGTTGGTATTGATATTGAAACTTGCGCCGCATCAGGCCGCCGGGATCGTCAGGGATACGGCGCAGCCATTGCTCGGTGGCAATGTCGTTTTCT
>JBNKZT010000625.1:0-2376 GCA_050301775.1 Promineifilaceae bacterium (SeqCode) | reverse complement strand
GGGTTCGCTTTCTCCGGCACGATTGCCGATAACATCCGCTATGGCAAATTAGATGCCGGTGATGAAGAAATCGTTGCTGTTGCCCAAGCGATCCATCTCGATCCGTTCGTGCAGTCGCTGGAAGACGGCTATGCCTTCGATGTGGGCGAACGCGGCAACAAGGTCAGCGTGGGGCAGCGGCAGCTTATCGCCTTTGCCCGCGCCCTGATTGCCGATCCGCGCATCCTCATCCTGGACGAAGCAACCAGCAGCGTGGACACGGAAACGGAGCGCATCATCCAGAAGGCGACGGAAACCCTGCTGGAAGGGCGGACGGCGTTCATCATCGCCCACCGTCTGAGCACCATCCGCCACGCCGACCGGATCATGGTCATTGACAAGGGCCGGATCGTGGAGTGGGGCACGCATGAGGAATTACTGGCCCAGCACGGCCGTTACTTCGACCTGTATTTGACGCAGTTTGCGGAACGGCCGTCATCCAACGGCCAGGTGAAAGAATTGGTGGCGGCGTAAAATGTGAAACGTGATGCGTGAGGATCTTTCACGCTTCACGCATCACGTTTCATCATTATCGAAGGTGTTCCCACTCGTCGAGCGAAATTTCGCGGTCAATGATACTTTCTACTTCACGAAGCATGAAACGCAGTTGAGAGGTTGAGAATTCGGAATTTGAGGGAATCGCCAGGCGATGATTTTCGAAAATCATAAACTCATGACGGGAACCAGCGTATGGGCCATCGAAGCCAAGTTTACGCAGACGACGGATAAAATCCCGGCGTTTACACGGAGACCATTTAGGCATAGGCAGGCTTTTGGTTCAGATCGATACCGGCAATTACCGGCAGCTTGTGGCTTAATTTCAGGCCAACAAGCAGCCAATCTTCCAAAACGGAACGTAATTCTGCTTCGCAATCCCGTAACGTGGCTGCAAAAGCAACGACCCCCTGGCATTCAGGAATCCGACCGGCAAACGTTCCGTCTTCGAGTTTATCGTATTCTGCGCGCCTCATGGCCTGCTCAACATAGTCGCTCAGGATGAATTTACCAAGCATCACTACACCTCAAATACGCTGATTTGTTGCGTATTATAACATAGATGTCTTTTACGATGTTAACGGCACAGAACTATGGATAAGAACTTAAATCTTTCTTTTCGACAGTATGGGCATTTGTTAATCCACTATCTACGGCCGCAAAAGGGGCGGGTAGCGCTGTTGGGGTTGCTCATCCTGGGCAGCATTGCCTTGCAGTTGATTAACCCGCAGTTGGTGCGGCGCTTTTTGGATGCGGCGGAGACGGGACGGACGTTGGATGAGTTGGTGAGAACGGCCGTACTCTTCACCGGTATCGCTGTTCTGGCCCAACTCATCCTGCTGGCCGGCACCTACGTCGGCGAGATCGTGGCCTGGACGGCGACCAACGACCTGCGCGCCGACCTGGCCCTTCACTGCCTCAAGCTGGACATGTCCTTCCACAAAACCCACAAGCCCGGCGAACTCATCGAGCGAGTGGATGGTGATGTGAACCAACTGGCCAACTTCTTTTCGCAGTTGATCATTCAATTGGGCAGCAATTTGCTGTTGGTTTTTGGGGTGCTGGTCTTGTTGTGGCTGGAAGATTGGCGGGTAGGGGTGTCGGTAACGGCCGTAGCCTTTATCGGTTTGGCCATCCTCAACCAACTCAACCGCTACCTGGTCCCGCGCTGGCAAAAAGTACGCGCGCTGGAAGCCGACTTGTTTGGCTATCTGGAAGAGTGGCTGACCGGCACCGAAGAAATCCAGACTAACCGGGCCGCGCCCTACATCATGCGCCGTCTGTACGAATTGATGCGGCGGCGCTGGCGGCTGGTGCAGTCGGCCATGCGGCTCAACGTGTGGGTAATCGGCCTGCCCATCATTGTGCCCGGCATTGCTTACGTCGTCGCCTTCTTTTGGGGCGATCACCTCTTCCGCAGCAGTGTGATGACGGTCGGTACGGTTTACCTCATCTTTTACTACATCGATGTTATTCGCGGGCCGCTGTGGGCTATCCAGCGCCAGGTGCAGGATTTGCAGCGCGCCGCCGCCAGCCTCAACCGCATCACATCCCTCTTTGCCGAACAGCCGACGATTCACGATGGCAGCCGCGCCGTTTTGCCCGATGGACCATTGGCGGTGCAGTTTGATGGGATGTCGTTTGTTTACGATGATGATCTTGCTGCTGCGTCATCCGTCATGCATCAGCCATCAGCCGATGGGAAATCGCCGGATTACGGATTACGGATTACGGATTACAACAGATTTGCTGTCCTGAAAAACGTCGCCTTCACGCTGCAACCAGGGCGCATTCTGGGTCTGCTAGGCCGGACGGGCAGCGGCAAGACGACGATTTCGCGGC
>JBNKZT010000624.1:0-2381 GCA_050301775.1 Promineifilaceae bacterium (SeqCode) | reverse complement strand
CAAGCGGCGTCGCTTCGATAGTCGGCGTCGCCGCGCAGCCCGTCGCCAAAATCACCGTCAGGCAATTGAATACCAAGACCCATCGCACTAACCTGCCCAGCGATTTCATGTCATCTATCCTCAAACGCGCATCACGCTTCACACATCACGCTTCATGTTTCACGCCAACACTTGCTTCATGAACGCCGGCAAATCCACCGCTTCCCGCGGCCCGACGCGCACGTCCCAGCCAGGCAGTTCCTCTTCCAGTTCGCCGGAGAGAACGGCCACGTGACCGGGCAAGACGATGCGCTTATGGTTAACCTTGTCGGCTACGCCGAAGCGCTTTACGTCCTTGGCAATACGCTCGGCGTCAAATTTGCCCGCCGCCCAGGCTGTGAGGACGCTCATGCCCTCAGCTTCGGCTACCAGCAGCCAGGCGGGCAGGCCGGAGCCATCCACCTCGTTGGCCACACTGAAGTAGGTGATGGAAAAGTTGGTCGTCACCAGCACCGGCGACTCCGGCGTGGGATTGTTGATTTCGTACACCCCGGGCTGTACCTGGATCGGTTTTTGCGGGTCGGTGTAGATGTTTTGCCGTAAAACCAGCAGTGGGTAAACCAGTTCCGGTGTGAAGTAATCGGTCACAACAAAACCGCCGTATTTGGCAATCCCCTGCGCCGCCAGCATCGACTGGTAAGCCGCATCCTCGCCGTTGGTCGGAGCCACAAACAACGGATAGCCCAGAGCGCGGAAGTTTTTCTTGAGCGCCAAACGGCGAATTTGCGTGCTCAACGCCAGCCGCTGGCTCAAATTGCTGCCGGCCGGGTCGAGAACCATGTCCTCTACCCCTTTGGCCTGAATTTTTTCGGTCAATTCGGCCAATCCTTCCAACGAATTGGCGCTGACGACCAGAGCCGCTTTATGCTTCTTGGCCAGATCGGCCATCGCTTCCCAATTGTCGGCGTCGGCGGTGTAGATCAAAGGCGTATCGTTGCCGGTGGCGGCCAGACCAGCGGCCATAACGGCCGGGTCGCGGCTCATCAGAACCAGGGGTTTGTGGCTGACTTCGCTGACAGCTTTCACCGCAGCTGCAAACGCCCCGCCATCCCCCGTCACCGATTCAACCGCAAAGCCATCCAACGCCAGTTCCAACCCGACATAATCGACCTTGTACGCCTCGGCCGGGGCCAGTTTAGCTTTGATTTGGTCGGCCGGCTCATTATCTTTCACGCGCACGAAGATGCCCGGCATGTGGTAAAAGGTCTTTTCATGCCGGAAAAGGACGACTTCGTTGCCCGCTTTGACTTCATAGCCGTTGGATTTGAGTGTGATCAGACGCACCGGCGGGGCCGACGATTCGGCCAGTTCAGCAGCCGCCTCTTCGCCGATGTGAGGACAGGCTGACAGTTCGATCTGCTTGGCAGCCAGCTTCATGGCAAAGGCCAAACATGTTGGAAATCCACAGTCTTTGCAATTTGTTTTGGGCAATAATTTATAGATTTGAATTCCACTAAGTGCCATGATATGCCTCCTATGCCATCTCCGCTACGGCCGTTAACTCTTCAATCGCCAGTTTTACCCGGCGTACGCTTTCCGGATGACGCAGAACCAGGATATCCGCGCCCGATTCGAGTAGGGATACGGCCGTTAATGTTTCCCATGTAATTGCCCGTTCTTGCCAATCTCCCCACTCCTCGGGAACGCCATGACCCACTTTTGCTTCTTTCGTCTTCCAACACTCTTCACCTGGCGTCACGATCATCGGCAACTGAGTCATTGCGTCACCTTGCAACGCCGCTAAGCGCAGCCGCTCCATCACCGAGTAGCCATACTCGATGCCGTAGCCCAGCGCGCCCGTCGTCGGATCCATGATGATGCGGTTCAGTGGCAACCCCATGTCGGTGATGAGAATGTTGAGCTGCTTGGACAGGTTCACGTCCATCGGCGCACGGGCGGTAACCAGATGATCATTGGCCATAGCTGTGGCCACGATGGTACGATAATTTTTGTCCTCGCAGATACCCAGGGCGACCCGTTCACCTTTTACCGCCTCGGCCACGGGGACCAGCAGTTCGTTGTCGGCATCAGCCTGTCCCGGCCCAAAGATGATGAGTGGTAGGCCAGAAGAATTGAGAACAGATTTTACGGCCGTTACCGCCATTTCCGGCGTTGTGGGATTGCCCTCAGCATCGGTCAAACTCAGCGACAATTGCAGCAAATCGGCTCCGGCCGCTTCGGCCGCTTTGGCCCAGGCTCCCGGCGACTCCATCGCCTCGCCCCAGGTCTCCAGCAGCAGCGACGACCAATCATCCGGCTTCCGATCCTTAATTTCAATCGCCACCACCGGCTTGTGGGGCATCGCTGCCTCAAAGTGCATGAATGGCAGCGCTTTTTCGCCG
>JBNKZT010000623.1:0-2381 GCA_050301775.1 Promineifilaceae bacterium (SeqCode) | reverse complement strand
GAAGATACGCGGGCGGTGTTGGTGATTGTGCATGGCTTGGGTGAACACAGCGGCCGATATATGAATGTGGTAAATCATTTGGTGCCGCTGGGATACGCTGTTTATGGGTTTGATCATCGCGGACACGGCCGTTCTCCAGGCCCACGCGGCTTCATCAACAACTACATCGAATTTCGCGGGGATGTGCATAACTTTTTAGAGATGGTGAGAGAGCGGGAGGGAAAACGGCCGTTATTCCTCATGGGTCACAGCATGGGTGGGGGCATTGTGGTTAACTACGTGCTGCATGACCCTGAAGGGTTTGCCGGTGTGATTGCGTCGGCCCCGACTGTCGGCAAACTGAACATACAACCTGTCCTGGCGTTTGCGTCGCGGATGATGTCCGGGGTGCTGCCGAAATTGTCAATAGACAACGGGTTGGATGTGACGGGTATTTCGCGGGATACGGCCGTTGTGCAGGCCTACAAAGACGATTCGCTGGTGCATAGTAAGGGAACCCCTCGTCTCGGCGTCGAAATGATGGACAATGCGGCGTGGAGCATGGCGAATGCTCGTGAATGGGAACCCCCGCTGCTGATGCTGCACGGTGATGCAGACCGCATCGTGAATGTGAACGAAACCCGCGCCTTTTTTGCACAGGTGCAGCAGCCGGACAAAGAATTGATTATTTATGAGGGGGGATACCACGAATCGCACAACGACGTGCATTATCAACAAGTGGTCGCCGATTTAGCAAGGTGGCTTGAGCAGCATTTGCCAAGATGAATACGGGCAAGACCTTATACTAAAGCGAGTTATGTAAACTTGTAACCAAAGACCTTATAAAACATTTATTCAAGAACGTTAACAAGATAAAAGAGAACAAAGAGATTTCCACAAGTGATTAGACATCGTACAATCTAGGTGGCAATCAATCCCGTCAAAGACCCATACCCTGAGAGGACGTCTGTCAGATAGGGATGAACAGAGGGCAGTTCAAATCAAGAGCCTGTGTAGAATCAGATGGTAGTGCCTAGACACTCAGACCTTTTCGTATAAGGTTAGGCCAAGAACCAGACCCTGAGTTCGCTGCCAAAAAAAGAAACAAAGGTGATAAAGATGAAAGAGATGTTTCCAGCTGTACTCGGGATAGATGTGTCGCAAAAGACGCTTGACGTCACTTTGTTGAATGAAAAAGGAGGCAAGCAGCGGAAACGGTCTGCCAATACAACAGCGGGCATCCAAGCTTTGGTCACCTGGTTGCAAAAGCAAACGAGCGGTGTTGTGCATGTGTGCATGGAGTCAACCAGTGTGTATTGGGAAGATGTTGCTGAAGCGCTGCATGAGGCGGGGCAAACGGTGAGTGTGGTGAATCCGGTGCGTATCAAAGGGTATGCAATGAGCCAATTGCGGCGGAGCAAGTCAGACCCATTGGATGGGGATATCATTGCTGATTTCTGCCGCACGCAAAAACCAGACCAGTGGCAACCACCGACAGCCGAGCAGAAAAAGCTGAGGGCGTTGGTGCGCCATGTGGAAGCGCTCAAAAAAAGTCGGACGCAACAGCAAAATCGGCTGGGAACGTGTCGTGATGATGAGGTCAAAGCATCACTGGAAAAGGTATTGACCACACTCCAAGAAGAAATTGAGCAGGTTGAGCAACGGATCCGGGATTTCATTGATCAGCACCCTGACTTGCAGGAAAAGAAGGAGCTGTTGGAATCGATCAAAGGGTTTGGTGAAAAAACGGCCATCCATATCCTGGCTGAGATGTATGACTTAGCCGATTACAAGAATGCCAAAGCGGCTGCGGCTGATGCGGGGGTGACTGCCTCCCATCATTCTTCAGGGACGTCGGTTTGGAAACGGCCGAAGATGTCGCGCATGGGCAAAGCCATGATTCGTTCGGCACTCTATTACCCAGCTATTAGTGCGATTCGTCATAACCCGATAGTGCGAAAACTAGCGCTACGCTTGGAGGCCAAAGGGAAGAAGAAATCCGTGATTCGCGTAGCTGCCATGCGTAAGTTGATGCATTTGGCTTTTGGCGTCTTGAAGAACAAAACCCCCTTTGACCCTGCTTACACTGGTTGAGGCAAATTGTTCTCTATTATCTTGTTAACGTTCTATCGACAATTTATAACGTAGTATCTGACAGGTTTCGGAAAACCTGTCAGGTCTGAAACCCCTTGTTTTTTGGAACGTTCGTGCTATGCTTGGCGGCGATGACATTACACGCGGTTACCGGGCAACTGTACATGATTGAGGGCGTTGTGCAAGAGACAACGGCCGTTCCCGGCATTCTGGTGCAGCCACCCCCATCTCGGGCAGCACACGGACGGGATCGAGACTTTTTGTTTGTCCATTTGTCGTTGAGCGGACGGGCGGATGAAACGGCCGTT
>JBNKZT010000622.1:0-2394 GCA_050301775.1 Promineifilaceae bacterium (SeqCode) | reverse complement strand
ACAAGAAAACAGGATAGACCTTATGAAAAAACTGCAATTCCCTTCGCCATTTAAACATTTACATCCACCTGTGCGGGATGTGAATGAGATTGTTGAGGAGCAGTCAACTTTGAGCCAGCGCGCGTCAGATTGGGTGGCTGCAAAAATTGGTTCCTGGCGTTTCATCATTGGCCAGTCAATTTTATTGGTCATTTGGGTCATTCTCAATGTGACGGCTTACATTAAACATTGGGATCCTTATCCCTTCATTTTGATGAATCTGGTAATGTCTTTGCAGGCGGCATTTACAGCGCCGGTGATTATGATGAGCCAGAATCGCCAGGCGGCAAAAGATCGGGTTGAGGCCCACAATGATTTTCTGATAAATCAAAAGGCCGAAGAGGAAGTCCGGGCTATTTTGGATCATTTGGCGGCGCAGGATGAGGCGTTGGTCCATATTTTCCAGATGCTGAGCAACCTGCAAGCGCATCATGGTCTGACAGATTTGGAAATTGCCTAGATTTTGTAATGCGCTGGGCTTGTATATCCTGGCTATTCGTGGCAAAATATTGCTAAATTGTATCGACATAATCATTCCCTACCAACGGAGGGGAACATGACTTACAATCTAGAAACTATCCGACATTTACTGGCTGAAGCGTTTGATGCAGACGAAGTGTCGATGTTGGCTTATGATCGGTTTTATCCTGTTTATGCTGAATTTACGGCCGCTTCTTCAAAAACCCGGATGATTGATGCGGTTATCACGTATGCCAAGAAAAACGGCCGTATCCCTGACCTACTCGATTACGTTCAGGAAAACAGCCCGTATTATTACCGCGAGTACGCTGATAAATTGTAAGTTGATCTGCTCAGGTTTTTAAAGACAAAAAAAGGCACAGCGCTCATCCAGAGTTACGTGAACGTTGTGCCTTTTCGTTATTTTTGTCAGTTGACTTTAGGCCATTTCAGTTTCCAGATTCTCTTCGACGCTGCTACCGCTGTTGGCTTCTGGTTTGAGGTAGGTGCCACCGACCGAGATGTGCTGATAGCCATTTTCCACCAGGGTATGGAAATCAGGCATCATGCGACGGCCGTCAATAACTAAATAAGGTGGCTTAACTGTTTGTTGAATGGTGTGTGATAACCCCCGGAACTCTTCCCAGTCTGTAGAAATATACAAAGCATCGCTGCCTGTAATGGCTTCCTTGGCGGAATCAAAATATTTAATGCGGTTGAACAGGTGGTTTTTCTCCGGGTTAAACCAATAGTTTTGGGCGGCTTCATTGGCCAAAGGATCGTAAGCGCGGATTTCTTTAACACCACGTGCCAATAGCGCTTCTACCACCTTCAACGCAGCGGAATCGCGCATGTCGTTGGTGCGTTTTTTGAAGGCCAGACCCAGGAGGGCGACGCTTTTCTGGTTGAAATTAAAGCCGGCTTCGTACTCAGCCCGATCAATCAAATAGACCTTTTGATGTTCGTTTATGTTGTAGACGGCTTGCAGCAAATCAGAGGGTTGGCCAGCCTGGTTAAGCTGGTAAATGAGTGATTGGATATCTTTACCAAAGCAGGAGCCGCCAGCACCATTGCTGACATAGGAGCCCCAGGTACTGATGCGGCTGTCGGAGGTGACGCCGATCTTCAAATCTTCCATGCGCAGATTGGGGTGGGTTTCGCCTAAGCGGGCGCCAACACCATTCCAGAAAGAGATGTAAGTGAGAAGGAGGGTGTTGCCCACGTATTTGATGGCTTCGGCCGTTTCCGGGGTAGTTTCCAGGTAACGGATGCGGACGTGATTGACAAACTGGGCGTAAATACGGCGCAAGATGGCAAAATCGACTTCATGATCACAGCCAACGGCTACACGATCGGGGCTGCGGGAACCATCGATGGCATTACCTTGAGCTAAAAATTCGGGGTTGGAAGCAACGCCGAAATTTTCGACGCCGTGTTCATTCATAATGTTTTCCAGCAAGCGGGCCGTGCCAATGGGAACTGTGCTTTTATTGACCAAAACGACTCGTTTTTTGTCTTTGCGTTTAGCCAGTAAATCGCCGAGATGATGAGCGGCATTGAGGTAGTAGCTCAGATCGGAAGATCCATCACGATTGGGCGGTGTGTTCAGGCAAAGAAAGAAAACATCGGTTCCGTCGGCGATTTCAGAAATATCGGTTGTGAAAAAGAGATATTTGTCTTTGTTTTCGGCAATGACGGGGTAAAGACCGGGTTCATTGACATACCGTTCGATTTCTTCGCGATTGCCTGTTTTGTAAGCATTGATGCGTTTCTCATCGATGTCATAAGCATATACTTCATGGCCGTATTCGGATAATACGGCTGCGTGGGGCAGGCCCACAAATCCTGTTCCAATAACGACTACTTTCATTTTAAATTACTCCTTTGTAAATATAC
>JBNKZT010000621.1:0-2434 GCA_050301775.1 Promineifilaceae bacterium (SeqCode) | reverse complement strand
TTGTTGACCAAACCGTAGGTACAAAAGAAGTTCGTATTGATGCTCTGCCGGACGGCGGCGTGCGCAAGCAAGCGGTTGACCCGGCCGACCGCCGGCGTCTTTGTTTAAATCCCGCGCAGTTGGAAAAATTGGCCGACCTGGGCGAAAAAATCGAACGCCACTACCAATCGCCGCAAGATATTGAATGGGCGTTTGCCGACGACGCGTTGTATCTGCTGCAAACGCGCCCTATTACTTCCCTCCATAACATTGCGCCGCCTGCACCTGCGCCGCGCACCCGCATCCTATCCAAAACAGAACATCGTATTTTAGATGATATTTTGGAACATTACCCCGATCCGCCTTATCCGCTGGATTATTTGGCGGTGACGGATGGGTATGAGCAGGTGCAGCACGCCATGCGCGAGGCCGGATTGACTGTGCCGGCGGCCGATACGATTATTCAAATGGACGAGTTGGGCATCCCCAGCGTGGAGCCGGTGACACCGCGTTTCACGTGGCGGACGCTCAAGATATTGTCGCTCGTGCGAGATAAGTTGCGCCTCGATCCGGGCCGCTGGGACGCCGAACAGAGCGCCGTTTTTGCCAAACGGTTGGCAGCGTTACAACAGACGGATGTGGTTAATTTGACGGATGATGCGCTGGCGGCTTACATTGAAACGGCCGTCCAAACCGCCGCCGACATTGCCCGTATTCGCTTTAGTGAATACATTGTGCCCATGATGGTGCGCGGTGCGCTGTTGAAGCTGCTCGTCCAGTTGGTAAACCGGGGTGGAGCGGTGGTCGAGGCGGATTTGCTGGGCAGTCTGGCCTACAAAACGGTGGTCATTGACCGGGCGCTGCACCAGCTTGCCAACGAGGCGGACAAGACGCCGGAAGTACGAACAGCGCTGCTCGATTTGCCCATGGATGAGGTGATGGGCGCTTTAGAGGAAACGGCCGTTGGTCGTCAATTTTTGCAGCAGTTCAACACCTTTTTGCAGGCGCATGGCGCGCGCACGATGAAGGTGTATCTGCCCTTTTCCAATCAATCATGGGCTGAGTATCCCGCCAGTCTGATGGCCACGTTTGCCGCCATTTTACGTGCGGGGCCGTCTCCCAGCGGCCATCGGGACATGGATAACCATTTCGAGACACTGCGTGACAATACCGCCAAAGGGCTGCCGAAATTCTTGCGCCGCCGTTTTTTACATACGTTGGCCAAATACCGGTCTGGGCACGTTGCCCGCGAAGCGACGTTGTATGCCATTGAAGAATCGTTTGTGATGGCGCGGCGGGGCACGACAGTGGCGGCGCAGCGGTTGGTTGAGCGGGGGGTGTTAACGGCCGTTGACGACATCCTGTTCCTGACTTTGCCGGAGTTGTTCGCCCTTTTGCGCGGCGCTATGTCGCCGGATGGGATACAGGATCTGATTACACAGCGGCAGCAGGCGCGGCCAGGGGCAACGGCCGTCTGGCAAAATCGCGGCGAAACGAATATCGAAACCAGCGACAATATGCTAAAGGGTCAGCCGGGTAGTCCGGGCATTGCTTCTGGAACGGTCAAAATCATTGATGGGCCGGCCGAATTTAGCAAGCTGCAAGCGGGGGATGTGCTGGTCTGCTCGTTTACCGACCCGGCCTGGACGCCGTTGTTTTCATTGGCAACGGCCGTTGTCGCTGACACGGGCGGCTCTCTGTCACACGCGGCGATTGTGGCGCGAGAGTACGGGATTCCGGCTGTGCTGGGGACGCAGGTCGCTACAACCCAGCTTAAAGATGGGATGAAGGTGACGGTAGACGGCGGGCGCGGGATGGTGATTATGGCGTCATAGGCCATTCGGCTTACAACCGACGTTTACCGTAGAAATCTCCAATTGGAAAGATTTATGACCACACTATGACCTGAGCATGACCTCTGGCACATCTCATCATGATCGTTACACGTTATCCTTAGGGCGAAATGGAATCAATCAACATTCAATCTTTGGAGAACGTAATGAACACCCAACAAAACAAATTGAGATTTTTATGGTTAGCGATTTTTGCCGGTTTGACATTTTTTGTCATTGGCCGCTGGCAGTTTCCGGCGGCGGCCTGGATTGCGCCGATTTTTGCGCTTCGTTTTTACCGTGACAGCGAAAAGGGCGGCCGGGCTTTTTTGTGGTTGTGGCTGGCAACGGCCGTTCCCACCGTCATCGCCTGGCGCAACGCCACCGCCCTGCACTTCATGGGCGCAGTGATTGAACCCATTTTCTTCATGGCCATGGTTCCCATTGCGCTGATTCCTTATGTTGTGGATCGGCTTTACTATCGGCGGTGGGTGCGGGACGGCCGTTTCCCCTTTTGGTTGACGCTGGTTTTCCCCATCAGCGTGACGGCTGTCGATTTCTTCTCCGCTTCCGGCAGCCCATTTGGCACATTTGGTGCGGCGGCGTACTCGCAGGCCGGGTTT
>JBNKZT010000620.1:0-2436 GCA_050301775.1 Promineifilaceae bacterium (SeqCode) | reverse complement strand
CCCATCATCCTGCACATCCAAAATCACCACGTTGCCTAGATAGGAGAGCGTCACCTGGACGCTAGTGGCTTCGGTATGTTTGCGGACGTTGGCCAGCGCTTCCTGGGCGGCACGCAGCAGAGTCACTTCCACCTGGGGGTGCAATGGATGACAGTCTCCGGTGCAGGTGAACACGGCCGTTACCCCACTTACCGCCGACCAATCAGCTACCACTCGACCCACAGCCTCGTCAAATGGGGCGCTTTCCAACACCTCTGGCCGCAAATCATTCACCACCCGCCGCGCCTGCTCCAGGCTTTCGCGGGCCGTCTGCCGCGCCTGCTGTACATGCCGGCTCGTCGTCGACAGTCCTTCTTCCAACGCCTGTTCGGCCGCTTCCAGGTGCATGATGATGCTGATGAAACCCTGGGCCAGCGTGTCGTGGATTTCGTGGGCCAGCCGCTGCCGTTCGGCCAGCATCCCAGCCTCCCGCTCCGATTGGGCCAGCTCGGCCCGCGTTTCTTCCAATTGTTGAATGAGCTGCTTACGTTCATCACTCTGCACGATGATGGTATGAATCCACAAGCCAAAGATGATGCCAACGGCCGTAAAGCCCAGCCATAACAGCGCCGACGACCAATCAACGGCCACGCCAACGCCAATGGTCTGTTGGAAAAAGTTCAGGCCAAAAATAATAACGGCAAAAACAGCCGCCCAGCCAATCGGCAAGGCAATAAACACCTGGCTCCACAATCCCATTTGGGTCACATAAAACGCCGGGTCAATGCGGATCAGGGAAAACCAGATTGCGGTTAAACCGGCGATATAAATCAGGGCAAAGGGCAGATTCTCCCGGTAATGACCAATGCGCCGGACAAGGAACCATGATCCCAGATGCCAGGCCGCCAGCAAAACGTTCAGCGCAATAGCCAGCCACCGCGTATCGGCCGGCAGTGTCTCATCCTGGAAGGCGAAAATCAGGCCCAGGACAATACCCACAAGCAACAAAGCCGTCCACAACCAGCCAGAGCGCTCCCACACGTCGCGTGCTTTAGGGCCGGTCCAGGATTGGGCAGATGGGGCGTTGGTTTGATTGGTCATGTTGTGTTCCATTATAAGGGGCAAAAGGCGAGTTTGCGAGTTCGTAGCGATTAAGATTTTCGACACGAATGCCACGAATCTAACGAATAAGGCTTTCATTCGTGGAATTCGTGCAATTTGTGTCAGAATTCCACTACTTATTCCCAGCGGAAATAGCGGATGGAAACGGCCGTTGCCACCACCATCAACCCCAGCAACACCAGCAGCGCCGTTATATTCCAGCCATTACCGTACCACAAATCTTGCAGCAGATTCACCACGTGAGTCAGCGGCAGGAAGCGGCTGAAATCAACCAGTTTCTGCGGCAGCATCTGCTGCGGCAAGCCCGCGCCGGAAAGGAACAGCATCGGGAAGAACAAGGCCATCCCCACCGCCTGGGCCGAAGTCGCCGTCGGCAGCAGGCTGGCCAGGACAAAACCCACACTCAAAAAGCTAAGGCCGCTGATGATAACCGCCAGCAATGTGCTCAACGGCGCAGCCGGCAGGGTCAGGTCGTAGACAAACACGCCGGCCACCATCAAAAAGACCATCCCCACCAGGGCCACAGCCAGATTAACCAGCACCTGCGAACCAAGAACCGTTGCCGGTTTGAGGGGCGTGGCCCGGAAGCGGCGCAAAACACCTTTCTCACGATACACAGAAAGGGCGATGGGCAAACCAATCATCCCCGTCGTACCGATGATCATGGCGATGTAGCCGGGCACGGAATTGTCTACGTTGCCACGGCCGTTCAGGAAAGGGGTCGGCTCATTGCCGTAAATGCTGCCAAACAAAAACAGCAGCAGCAGCGGAAAGACGAGGGTAAAAAATGTACCCACCGGTTCGCGCAGTTTTAATTTTAGCTCCACCCAGGTCATTTTCGTTAAGGCTTTCATGATTCAAACTCCTGAAAAGTTTGCAAGTTTGCAGGTCCGCAAGTATGCAAACGACTCGCATACTTGCCACTTGCTTACTCTCTAATTTTACGCCCGGTCAGGGCCAGGAAGACATCTTCCAGATTGGCCTGCTCGACGTGCAGGTCGGTGGGGGTGATGTCGTGCTGGGACAGGGCGACGGCGATGCGGGCCAGCAGCGGGCCGTTGCCGTGGACGATGATGTGTTGGTTAGCATGGGTTACGGCCGTTACCCCTTCCACACCACGCAGCAGCTCCGCATCAAACCCATTCATGTTGCTAAAACGCACCGAACTGCCCGCCTGCAAACCCTCAATCAGCGCCGGCGGCGTGTCCAGCGCCACCAGCCGCCCCTGATCAATGATAGCCACCCGGTCGGCCAGTTCTTCGGCCTCATCCATGAAATGCGTGACCAAAATCACCGTCTTGCCCTGGTCGCGGATGGCCCGCACCATTTCCCAGG
>JBNKZT010000619.1:0-2458 GCA_050301775.1 Promineifilaceae bacterium (SeqCode) | reverse complement strand
TTATGGGCGCGCAAGATAAAGGATACCAGGTAAAGGTTTTGCTCGTTATCTTCAATGACGAGTATTTTGTTTTTCATGGATTTTACAACCTTAGCGGCAACGTAAAGGTAAAGGTGCTGCCCTTGCTCCATTCGCTTTGAACGGTAATCTCGCCGCCTAGCAGGTGAACCAAGCGCTGGCAAATGGAAAGCCCTAATCCGGTGCCTTCGTGGACGCGGGCCAAGCCCGTTTCGATTTGCCGGAAAGGCTGGAACAAGCTTTCCTGATCTTCGGTTTTGATGCCCATGCCCGTGTCGCTAACTTCGGTCACCAACCAGCGATCCTGCACGTAACTACGAATTTGTACCCGGCCGGCATCGGTAAATTTCAGGCCATTGTTAACCAGATTGATGAGGATTTGTTCAATGCGGCGCGGATCGCTCATGATTTCGTTGACGTCAGGGCTAATGACTGCTGTTAATTGTAATCCCTTCTTCTCTGCTTGCGGTGTCAATAATTGTAGTACTTTGGTAATAATTTGCGGGATATTGCAAGGTTCCTGGGCAACTTTCAACTGTCCCGCTTCAATCTTGGAAATATCCAGCACATCATTAATCAGGTTCAGCAAATGGTGAGCGCTGCTGCGAACCATACCCAGCTGCTTTTTCTGCTCCGCGTTTAACGGCCCGGCCAACTCCTGCAAGATGATGCCGCTAAAGCCAATGATGGAATTGAGCGGCGTCCGCAGTTCGTGGGACATGGAAGCCAGAAAAGCGGATTTCAGCCGGTCGGCTTCCTGGGCCGCCTGATACAACTGGGCATTATGAATGGCAATGGCTGCCTGGCCAGCCAGCATGACCGTCAGATGTAAGTCGTTTTGGGTGAAGGTGGGTTTGGCACGGCCGTTTACAATCGTCAACGTTCCCACAGCTTCATTCTCCACCAGCAAGGGGGCAATCGCCACCGCTTTGTCTTGACTCTGACGGGCTTTACTTAATGCCAGTCCCGTATTCCGCTCATCAATCCCAATGTCATCCACCAGCGCCGGTTCTTTATTTTGCATCACCCAGCCGCTAATGCCTTGTTGGAATTCTTCGATGGTGTGATTGGCGAGTTCATCATCGGTATATCCTTCACCAACGACGCGAATTAGTTGTGACTTGTCCGAATCGACCAGAATGATCAAACTTTTATCGGCGCCCGTTAAATGCAAGGCCTGGCGAACAATGGTTTGCAGCACCGAATCCAGATCCAATTGAGCCGAAATCTCCTTGCCGACCTCATACAAGACATTTAGCTGTGCGGCCCGTTGGGCGGTCTGCTCGTATAACTGCACTTTGGCGATGGCCGTGGCGGCGCGGTGAGCAACGGCCGTTAAAAAACTCAGATCATCTTCTTTATACTGGCGCGGTTCCTTGTCCAGCGCGTAAAGGACGCCCAGCGCCACTGCACCATCCAGCAAAGGAACGCCGGCATAGGCTTGCAGGCCAAACTCAGCCAATATCGGATTCGGCTCAAAAGGATCGTCGCGGACATCAGGCACGACAAAGGGCTGCTTATGCTCGATAATCCATTGCGAAGCCCCTCGGCGGCGTACCCGCTGCTCACCCTGTTGGGGCCACTGGCCGGAGACAGAGGATGCATTCATGGAAAACGCTTCAGTTTGCGCATCCCACAAAATAATACTGGCGCCGCCCGTGGCCGGCAGCAAGTCGGTCACAATGTGCACAATATGGTCGAGCACCATTTCTAGTTCATGAGGCTGATTGATGGACAATTCAACTTCGGCCAAAGCTGCCTGGCGACGATACTGGCGCTCCAATTCGGCCGTTCGTTCCTGTACGCGCGCCACTAACTCCTGGGCGAGGTTTTCGATTTGTTCGTACAAACGCGCATTCGCCAAGGCAATCGCGGCTTGTGAGGCCAACGCCTCAGCCAATCGCTGGTGCTCCTCCGTAAAAAACCCTGGCTCATTCTTCGTCAAAGAGTAGAGACCCAATGTCTGTCCCTGGGCAACCAGCGGAACGCCCAGCCAACTACGAATCATCTCACTATTCTCCCGATGTTCCCACTCTGGATGTTTTTGGGAATCGGCTACCAGAACGCTCTGCTGGGTTGCCAATAATCGCCGGATCAACGGCGACGACTCAACATCGAAGGGCGTCAAATGCGCTGTTTCTTGATCGTGTTGTTCCAGTTCACGCATGGCTACCACTTGCAGGTGATTTTCCTTGTGAACATCGAGCATGATCGTAGCCGTGTCATACGGAATGAGTTCGGCCAGGTGATCCAAAAGCAGATTTAAAATTGTCGATAAATTGAGTGATTCGCTCAAGGCCACGTTAGCCGCCCGCAGGGTTTCGGCTTGCTGGCGCGCCGCTTGTTCGGCTTCTGAAAACTGTTCAAGGTTTCGTCTGGTTTGATGGAGTTCGGCGAAAACGGCCGTTAAAATCAACGAAGATAGCGTGCTCACCGCCAG